>DASUZP010000103.1:0-12024 GCA_036376775.1 Solirubrobacterales bacterium
GTCGTCGAACAGATCGGCGACGTCTCCTCCGGTGGCTACCTCTTGATCTTCTGGATGTTCCAGAACCCCCCCGACCTGATCTTCAGCCTGATCAAGGGCATGTTCATGGCGACCGCGATCGTGATGGTCGGCTGCTACTACGGCTACACCGCCTCCGGTGGGCCGGTGGGAGTCGGTACCGCGACCGCCAAGTCGATGGTCCTCAACATCGTTCTAGTCCACATCATCGGGATGCTCGGCACCCTCGTCTTCTGGGGCGCCAACCCGAGAGCGCCGATAGGAGGCTGAGTACGCTTATGGCTATGGATGAGCCGAGCCAGATTCGTGACGAAGAAGAGAAGCAGGCGCTCGCCAAAGAGGCGGCTGCCGAACCGGCTCCCAGCGGCCCCTACATCAGCGAGGACGGGGCGACGATGGGTCGCGACTTCGTCATCCCCGGCGTCGACCCGGCCGAGGCCGACCCCTACCGCTTCCACACCGGGCGCAAGCGCGACCACGGCAGCACCGACGCGATCGAGATCATCAACCTGGTCAAGCAGTTCGGCCGGGCGCGGATCCTCAACGGCCTCAACCTCGGCCTGCCCGAAGACCAGGTCTCGATGGTGCTCGGTCCCTCGGGCACCGGCAAGAGCGTCCTGATCAAGCACATCGTCGGCCTCCTCTACCCGGACTCCGGCGACGTGCTCGTGCACGGCGAATCGATCCCGGCGATGACCGACGACGAACTCTTCGACGTGCGCAAAAAGTTCGGCCTCCTGTTCCAGGACGGGGCGCTGTTCGGCTCGATGAACATCTATGACAACACCGCCTTCCCGCTGCGTCAGCACACCGACAAAAGCGAGGAGGAGATCGGCGAGATCGTCAACCGCCGGCTCAAGGAGGTCGGCCTGGCCGAGGCGATCTACAAGATGCCGAACGAGCTCTCGGGCGGAATGCGCAAGCGTGCCGGCTTTGCCCGGGCGCTGGTACTGGAACCGGCGATCGTGATGTTCGACGAGCCCGACTCGGGGCTCGACCCGGTGCGCACGGCGCTGCTCTGCGAGTTGATCCGCGAGGTCCACGCCGAGAACGGCGGTTGCTACCTGGTGATCAGCCACGACCTCAACACGGCGCGACGCATCTCCGATTTCATCGCCGTCCTCTGGAACGGCAAAATCGTCGAGTCGGGGCCCAAAGAGGAACTGTTCGACTCGGAAAATCAGTTTGTGCATCAGTTCCTCAACGCTGACGTAACCGGGCCTCTTTCTATGGATTGAGCGGGGGGAGGCCATCCGGTACCCCTCCCGGCTCAACTTTTCGGTGGATCGCCGGCAGCCGTCCGAGATTGAATTGACGAAAAAGTACAAGCCGCCGGGAGGGGCACCGGACGTCCTCCCCCCAACCCGCGGACGGCGACCGTGATCCAGGGGGGCGGCGTCGGGAGCTGGTTTTCTCGCGTAGCTGTCTGGTCTGTGCGGCGTGCGCGGGCGGTGCTCGTCACCTGCTTGTTCCTCGCTGTTGGAGCTGGGGTGGTCGCTACGCAGTTGCCGACCGATGCAGCTACGAACACGCTGGTCGATTCGGACACGGCCAGCTACCGGGCCACCCAGCAGGTCAAGGGCGACTTTGGTGAAGAACCCATTGTCATCCTCGCCGAGGGGGATCTTCAGCGCCTCGTTCTGACTTCGAACCTTGGGCGCTTGTTGCGGCTCGAGGGCTGTCTGTCCGGCAAGGTGCCGAAGGGGGCGGAGCCGATTCCGGGGCCGTGTGCGGAACTTGCCGAACAGGACCCGGTGCGCTCTGTAGTCGGCCCGGCGACCTTCCTCAACGAGGCGGTGATCCAGATTCAGCGCCAGTTGCAGCGGCTTGCCGCCACCGTTCCGCCGGACAGGCTGCGCGACCTACTGCTCGAAATCGGCGCCAAGTACGGGATCGCCAGCGCGCCGAGCCTCTCCAATCCGAACTTCCTCGCCGCGATCGTCTTCGACCTGCGCAAGGAACGCGACATCCCCAAGGCCCGCCTCGCGTATCTCTTCCCCAACGGACACTCGGCGCAGATCGTTCTGCGCTTGCGCTCCGATCTGAGCGAAGCGGAGCGCCATCGCGCCATCGAGACGATCAAGGCCGTAGTCCACGATCCGGTAGCTCGTCCGGAGTGCAAGTTCAAGGGCAAGCCCGAGCGCTGCTTCCAGCTGCACGGTGGCCGCTTCGTCATCTCCGGCGTCCCGGTCGTCGTCGACGGGGTGACTCGCGCTCTCAAGGACGCGCTACTGGTTCTGCTCGGGGTGGCGCTGATTGTCATGGCGCTGGTCCTGATGCTCGTCCTCCGCTCGCGCTGGCGGCTGTTGCCACTCGGCATCGCGCTAGCGGCTTCCGCTTTCACCTTTGGGCTCTTCGGCTTGGTCGGAGGCTCGCTGACCATGGCCTCGATTGCTGTCCTTCCGATCCTGATCGGGCTTGCAGTGGACTATGCGATTCAGCTTCAGGCCCGCTATGACGAGGCAGTCGCGATCGGTGCGAGCCCTGGTGCTGATGCTGCGCGCCTAGCTGCCTCGGGCGGCGGCCCGACGATCGCTATCGCCTGCCTGGCAACGGGTGCCGGCTTCCTGGCCCTCCAACTCTCACCGACCCCGATGGTGCGCAGCTTCGGCCTCCTCCTAATTGTCGGCATAGCCATCGCATTCACCCTGGCCTTCATAGCTGGCTTCGCAGCCCTCAGCCTGCGCCCCGACAGGGCGGGAGTGTCGGGTCCCCCGGAGACGCGCGGCGTCCTGTTTTTCGCACCGCAGGCTTGGCGAGAGAAGCTCGCCGCAAGGCGAAAAACCCAGCGCGCGGAGGGGGACCCGTCGCTCCCGCCCCTCATCGACCGGGTTCTTGCCGTCGCTCGCGCGCATCCGCAGAGGGTGCTGGCGGTCGGTCTGGCCCTCGCCGTCATCGGCTGGGGTGTCGGTACGCAGATCGAAACGCAGACCGACATCCGCGCGCTGGCGCCGCAGAACGTCGAAGCGGTGCGCGAACTGAATGAGCTGCAGGATGTGACCGGGGTGTCCGGGGAGTTGGATGTCAGCGTCACGGCGCCCGACCTGACCGATCCCGCGACGATTCGGTGGATGGCTGCGTTCAAGCGCAGGGCGTTGCGGGCTGGTGGCTTCTCTGGGGCAGAACCAAGCTGTCAGAGGGCGGAAATCTGCCCGGGGCCCGCCCTGTCGGACTTTGTTACTGGCGGCAGTCTCACCGGTGCGACTGGATCGTTGACCCGCAAAGGCATCCGTACTGCGCTGAGCCAGATCCCTGTCTACGACCTGCGGCAGGTGGCGACCGCCGATCCGAAGACCGGGCTGCCGGCAGGGACGGCGCTGCTGGGGTTCGGAATCCGTGCCCAATCGCTGGAGGACCAGCAGGCGTTGATCGATCGCATTCGGGGTGAGGTCGGTATCCCCGGCGCAAAAGGTGGACCGCCACGGGGGGTCGAAGTTGAGCTGGCGGGCCTGCCGGTGATTGCGGCAGCGGCTGCCAGCGATCTTTCCGACAGCCGTTATCTGCTGACGCTGGCGGGACTGATCGCTGTCGCGCTGGTGTTGTTGTTGGTTTATCGGTCGCTCTCCCGCGCGCTGGTGCCGTTGGTGCCCGTCGTCATGGCAACGGGCTGGTCGGCGCTGGTGCTCTGGGTGACGCGTGTTCCGCTCAACCCGATGTCGGCTGCCCTGGGGGCGTTGACGATCGCGATCGCCACCGAGTTCAGCGTCATTCTTGCCGCCCGCTTTCGCCAGGAGCGGCGTGCCGGGCGTGAGCTCGGGGCGGCGTTGCGTCAGGCCTACGCTCGTACCGGCGCCGCTGTGTTGGCGTCTGGTGTTACCGCGATCGCGGGCTTTGCCGTCCTGATTGCCAGCGATGTGGCGATGCTGCGCGATTTCGGCTTCGTCACCGTGATCGACCTTGCCGTAGCGCTGCTCGGTGTGATCGTGGCGCTGCCCGCGGCGCTCGTCTGGGTCGAGCGCCTGGGTGCGAGGAGGGTAGAGGCTTGAAAGACCGCTACTCGATCCTCGTCGGCCTGATCTTCGTCGCGATCGTCGCCGTCGCCCTGCTCCACGGTGTTCCCGGTGGCGGGGGTACCCTCGGGTTGGACGACCAGCCGCCGCGCTGGGCGCTGCCCGAGTTCGCGGTCCCCGCTGCCGCCGGCAAGCTCGAAGGCGACGCCAACGTCGCCCAGGACGATTGCTCGGCCGCGCGCCTGCCCTGTCCGGCGGATTCCCGCCGTACCGCTGCCTGCCAGGTGCGCACGCCCGGCGCGATCCGGGTCTGCGATCTCTTCGGTCGACCCTTGCTGATCTCGTTCTGGTTCAGCAAGGGCGGCGACTGCGTCGACCAGCAGGATGTCGTCAATCGTGTCTACCCGCGCTACCGTGGACGCGTGAACTTTCTCTCAGTGGACATTCGCGACGATCGCGACACCGTCCGCGACCTGATCCGGCGCCATCGCTGGACCATGCCGGTCGGCTATGACCGCGATGGCGCCGTGGCGAGCCTCTACCGCGTCGGCGGCTGCCCGACCTTCGCCTATGCCTATCCAGGCGGGACGCTGGAGAGCGCCAGTATCGGCAATCTCGACGCGAACGCCCTCGGCGGGCGGATCGAACGGTTGCTGCAGGCAAGCGCGGCCGCGGAAGAGGACCGGGGGTGAGCGCCGGCGGCGCCGATTCGGGGCTCGGTGAGTCCACCTCGACCCTCGGCTGGGTCGCGCCGCACGTGGCCGCCGAGTTCCCTGGCCTCGGCATCTCCTGGATCGAGGTCGACGGCAAGCCCGGGCGCAGTCCGGAGCCGGTCGAGCGCCGCCTGCGCGACACGTCGAACCGCTTCTACGGATCCCACGCGATCCACATGCGCGAACGGCCGATCCCCTGGGCCTACCGCGTCTTCTTCCGCCAGATCGGCCTCGACCCCGACCGCACCCGCACCCCGGTCGAGCAACTCGCCCTCGACCGCCTCCAGGACGGTGGCTTCAAGACCCGAGGCCTGCCCGCCGACGCGCTGACGATCGCCACCGTCGAGACCGGGATTGCACTGCGTGCTTTCGACGCCGCGCGGCTCGACGGGGCACTCTGCATCCGCGACTCCGCCCCCGGCGAGTCGCTCGAGGGGCGTCCTGGGGAGCTCTCGCACGGGACGCTGGTGATCGCCGACGGGCGCGCGCCCACCGGGCTCCTCTTTGGCGCCACCGACGAGGGGTGCGCAGTCCGTCGCGGTACCCGGCGCATAGCGATCGCCGCCGTCCAGGTCGACGGCGTTCCCCAGATCGCCGTCGACGAGGCGCTGTGGATGGTCGCCACGACGCTCGAAGCCGCTTAACGTGAGCATTGCGATCATGGCGGCGCCTTGATTTACACTCGGTGTCGGGCTATGCCGGAATTGCTCGAACGAGAGAGAAGCACCGAGCTTCGCGTAGGTGGCGACGAGCGCCTCGCGCGGGCCGAGCTGCGGCGTCAGATCGGGCGCCTCGAAGCGAGGCTTGGTGCGCTGGTCGCAGAGGCCTTCCCGCGCCTGCAGATCGACGCCGGTGTCGCGGCTGTCGCGAGCGAGCCGCGGGCGCTCGGACTCGGCGATCTGGAGGCGATCCGCGATTCGCTGGCAACGCAGATCGGCGCCGCGCAGCGCCAACTGCAGGAGCGCATCGAGCTCGAGACCCGCAACCGCGAGCTGCTGGAGCGCATGCTGGCCTCGCCGGCCGAGCACAAGTGGCTGCGGATCTCGCGCGCCGATGTCGGCGAGCCCGGCTGCGGCGTCTGGCATTCCCGTCCCCGCCTCGGTCCGCTCGGCATGTTGATGGGCTGGTGGCGGGTCAGAGTCTCATCTGGATGCCCGTTACCCGGGCGGCTTGCGGCCGTTGAGCGAGCGAGGTAAGAAAGCAACGAGGATCGACGACCGCCCGCCGGCGCCGTGGGGATCGTTCCCGCTTGCCGAGCTGACTGTCCTCGCCGGCATCGTCAGTCTCGTGGTCGGCGTTGTCAGCAAGGACCCGACCGCGATCGGCGTCGGCGTCGTGCTCGCCGCCCTCGGCGGGCTCGAGGTCTCGGCGCGCGAGCACTTCGCCGGCTACCGCTCGCACACGACCCTGCTAGCCGGAGTCGTCTTCGTCTTGGTAACCGGCGGCCTCTTCTACCTCGCCGGACTGATCCTCGCCGTCTGCCTGGCCACCGGCGCCGCATGCTTCGCAGCTTCCTTCTACTTCTTGCGCCGCGCCTTCCAAAAAGCTTCTGGCGGCCTCTCCTTCAAGGCTGGGGGACTCCGGGGCTGAGAGCCGGGCTTGAGACGAGGCCACCCGGTAGGGCTGGAACGTCTTGTACTTTTTCGTCGAAGCCTCTGGGCGATAGCCGCAGGGCGATTCACCGAAAAAGTTAAGTGGAAGCCCTACCGGGTGGCCTCCTAAACCAGCTTTCCTAAACCAGCACCGTATCCCTGGACCGCGGGCTAAGTGCAGAGGTCAGCAGCGCCCGCTGGCGCGGCGTAAGCGTCCCGACACGCTTGTTCTCGCTCAGTGCCAGCGCCTGCAGCAGCTTGCGGGCGCGGGTGCGACCCCAGCGCCGCTGGCTGGTCAGCAACTCGGCCAGGGTCATGCTCTCGGTCTCCCAGGGGCTGTCGCGAATCACCTCGGCCACATCCACCTCGCCGCGCCCGATCGATCGCTTCAGCTCCGCCCTGGCGAGTCGCACCCGGTTGGCGCGCGCCAGAGCCTGCATGTGCTGAGGTGTCTGGGCCGCGGTTGCGCTCGTCAAAGCAGGGGCGATCGATACAGCTTCCACTGGGGCTCCTCCCAATCGGGGTTTATTGACTGGTCTCATGTACCGGCCGTGGGGGTGCCCGGTCCGGTTGAGTTTGATCTCCGCCGCTCCCTCCTGACCCGGATGCGCGGCGAGGTGGGCAAGCTACGCGTTGGGGGCGCCGAGCGTCAACCCGCGTTGGTCAAAGAGCCGCCGAGCCGTTCGCTAAGAGCACCTTTTTCTCGCGTCTCCCGCTTTGTCTCGAATTGGACAAGGCGGAAATTACCCCTACAGGGGGATGCATAAACGCCCGCTTCTTCTGCTCCCGCCGACGCCCGACGGACCGGGCTATTGGCGACACGGTCGCGGCGTGCGTGACAGGGCGGTCTTACCTTCTTGGTAGATCAGGGAAATCGGCGACGGTGCGGGAGATCGTTGCGAGCGCCCGATCGAGGTGCTCGCGCTCGTGCGTGGCCATCAAGCTGGTCCTCAGAAGGGCTCCGCCCGGCGGCACCGCGGGATGGATCGCGACATTGGTGTAGACGCCGGCATCGAACAGGGCCTTCCAGAGCAGTACGGCCTGCCAGTCGTCGCCGACCATCACCGGCACCACGGGAGTGGTCGCGACGGTGCCGTCGGGCAGCGTGCCCGGCTCGATCACCTCGAGGCCCAGATCGCGCAACCCTTCGCGCAGGTAGGAGGCATTGCCGAGCAACGTCTCGAATAGCCGCGGCCCGTCGGAGCGGATCACCCGCAACGCAGCCAGGGCCGCACCGACCGCTGCCGGCACCGCCGAAGCGCTGAAGATGAAGGAGCGCGAGGCGATCCGCAGGTACTCGATCACGTCGGCCGGGCCGGCGATGAAGCCGCCGCAGGAGGCGAGGCTCTTGGAGAAGGTCCCCATCCGCAGGTCGACCTCGTCCTCGAGGCCGAAGAGCTCGCAGGCGCCGGCGCCGCGCGCGCCGACCACGCCGGCGCCGTGCGCCTCGTCCACCATCAGCCGCGCTCCGTAGCCGCGGCAGAGCTCGACGATGCGCGGCAGGTCGCAGACGTCCCCCTCCATCGAGAAGACCCCGTCGACGACCACGAGCACGCCACCGCCGTCCTCGGCCGCCCGCTGCAGCATCTTCTCCAGCTTGTCCATGCGGTTGTGGCGGAAGGGGCGCAACTTCGCACCGGAGAGCTTGCAGCCGTCGAGGATCGAGGCGTGGTCGCCGGAGTCGCAGACAACCGTGTCGTCCGGCCCGAGGATCGCTCCCAGGCAGCCGACGTTCGCCTGGTAGCCGGTCGTGTAGGCGAGGGCGTCCTCGGTCTGCATCCACTCGGCGATCTCGCTCTCGAGTTCGACGTGGAGGGGCGTCGTACCGTTCATGAAGCGCGAACCGGTCAGCGCCGTTCCGTAGGCGTCGAGGGCCTCGCGCGAGCCCTTCCTGACCCGCTCGTCGCCGGTGAGGCCGAGGTAATTGTTAGAACCGAGCATCACCACCTCGTGGCCCTCGATTTCCATGACCGGCCCGGCCTCGGACTCGATCAGGCGGAAGTAGGGGAGAAGGTCATGCTGCTTGGCTGCTTCGAGTTGCTCGAGCCGATCGTGACTGCGGGCCTTCTCGAAGACGTCTACGGGGACTTTCGTCGTTTCGCTCATGCGCAGAGTGTAGGTTCAGCTTCCCGTGGCAAGCGTCGAAATCCGTCCAGTCCGCTCGCGGCGCGAGCTGAAGCGCTTCGTCAAGGTTCCGTTCGGGCTCCACCGGGACCACCCGCAGTGGGTGGCGCCGCTGATCTACGAGCGGATGGAGTTCCTCAACCGCGAGAAGAACCCCTGGTTCGACCACGGCGAGGCCGAGTACCTGATCGCCGAACGCGAGGGCGAGCCGGTCGGACGCATCACGGCTCAGGTCGATCGACTCTGGGACGAGGCCCAGGGCGGCAGCGATGCGATGTTCGGCTTCTTCGAGACCGCCGACGACCCTGCCGTGACCGGCGCCCTGATCGATGCCGCCACCGAGTGGGCTGCGGCCCGCGGTCGCACCCGCATCCTCGGCCCGATGGACTTCACCACCAACGACGAGGTCGGCATCCTGATCGAGGGCTACGAGCTTCGCCCGATGATCCTCGAGAACTGGCACCCGCCCTACTACAAGTCCCTGCTTGAGGCGCAGGGTTTCGGCAAGGCGATGGATCTCCTGATGTGGGAACTGGAGCTCGGCAGCCTCAAAGAGGGGGAGAAATTCGACCCGGCGATCCACGCCGCGGCGCAGCAGGCGCTCAGCGACGAAGGCGTGACTATCCGCAATATCGACAAGGGCAACCTGGAGCGCGAGATGCGCCTCTTCACGCCGGTCTACAACGACGCCTGGTCCGACAACTGGGGTTTCGTCCCGCCGACCGATGCCGAGATCGCGTTCCACGCCAAGACCCTCAAGCAGGTGCTCGACGAGGACTGGGCCTACATCGCCGAAAAAGACGGCGAGGCGATCGGCGCCGCGCTGACCCTGCCCGACGTCAACCAGGTCCTGGTCAAGTTGGGTGGGCGGCTGTTGCCCGTCGGCTGGCTCCGCTTCCTGCTCGGCAGGGGCAAGATCGACCGCTTGCGCGTCTTCGCTCTCGGCGTCAAGCACGAGTACCACCACACCGGCGTCGCCGCCGGCCTCTACCTCAAGCACCTCGAGACGGCGCACGGGCCGGGCGCGATCGAAGGCGGCGAGATGGGCTGGATCCTCGAGACCAACGAGCCGATGAACCGGGCGATGGAGGGGATGGGCGGCAAAGTCGTCAAGAAGTACCGGATCTACGAGAAAGCCATTCAGTCCGGGGGGCCATCACGGTAGGGGTTCCACTTAACTTTTTCGATGGATTGCGGGTGGGCTGTCGCCCAGTGCCGACACCGAAAAAGTACAAGACGTTCCACCCCTACCGTGATGGCTCTTTCGTCACTTAAGAGCGCAGTTTCCGGCTTTAGCGCTGGGTGACGCTGCTCGCATCGCTACAGTCGGGCCGGTGAGTGAGTTTGAGCTTGAGCCGGTTCGTGTCCGTGTGCTGCCGCATGAGACGCCGGGTGCGCTGGTCCTCGGCAGCGAGGCGCGTACGGCTGCGATTGCCGCAGTCGGTGGTGTCCTGGCCGGGGCCGCGACGGTTGCCTTGGTCCGTACGGTCGGTGCGGCGGCGAAGCAGGGCAGGCTGCTGCCGCGGCGTGGAAAGCAGCCCAAGGTCGTGGCAAGCCGCTCATTTCTCGTGGACGTGCACCTGCTCGGCAGGTGAAGCAGCTTGAAGTAGAGGTGCGGCCGCCTTCGCCCTTCCGGCTGCCTGCGTACAGCAGCGAGGACCGGGTGATGCAGGTTCGCAACGGGGTCGTCTCGCGTCTGCTGCGGGTCGGGGAGAGCCCCGTTCTGGTCCGTGCCTGGCAACCCGACGGTGGGCGGGTCCTGCTGCGCGCCGAGCCGCTCGACTCGGGCGCCGTCGCCGGGCCGCGGGGGCTGCCGCCGCAGACCAATCGTCCCGCCGGCGCGGAGCAGCTGCGGGTGGCCGTGGAGCGGATGCGCTTCGCGCTCGGCGTCGACGACGACCTCGGCGAGTTCTACCGTCGCTTTCGCGGCGATCCGCTGTTGGGCCCATTGCTGCGCCGCCGACCCTGGCTGCGCCCGCGCCGCCGACCCTGGGCCTGGGAGGCGCTGGCCTGGGCCGTGGTCAAGCAGCTGATCGAGAGCGACCGAGCGGCGCGCATCCAGCGCCGCATCGTCGGCCGCTGGGGCCCGCGGATGGGCTCCGATAGGGGCGCGCTGCGCGACGTGCCCGACGCGGCGACGATCGCCGGCCGGGCGCCGGCCGAGCTCGCCGCGATGGATCTCTCGCCCGCCCGTTCGATCGCTTTGCGGGCGGTTGCCCGCGAGATCGCCGCCGGCAGGGTGTCCCCAGGCGAGCCCGCCGGCGACGCGCGTCTCCTGGCGATTCCCGAGGTCGGCCCCTGGACCGTGCAGTGCCTGGGGTTGTTCGGACGCGGCGACCCCGACTCGCTGCCGGCGGGCGACCTGATCTACCTGAAGCTGGTCGGCCGCCTCGCCGGCCTGGGCCGGCGCGCCACGATCGAGGAGGTCGAGGAGCTCTACGCGCCGTATGAGCCCTTTCGCGGCCTCGCAGGTCTGTGGACGATCGGCTTGTACAAATAAAGGAACCGGGCGCGGTGTCGATAGGCCCGCATGGACCATGTAGGCACGGGTGACGGCTGGCCCGAGGAGCGGGTAACCGAGTTCCTCGACGAGATCTCTTCGGCCGGCGACGACTACCGCCGCCTGGTCGAGCGTCTGCCGGCGATCGTCTACTCCTGCGAGCTGGGCGAGCAGGGTCGCTGGCGCTACGTCAGTCCCCAGATCGAGGAGATCCTCGGCTACAGCCCCGAGGAGTGGATGGCCGATCCCGCGCTCTGGGCCCAGCGCCTCCACCCCGACGATCGCGAGCGCGCGCTTGAGCAGGAGACGCGCAAGGTCGTCGCCGACGGCGGCGCTCCGCCGGTCGACTATCGGATGATCACCCGCGACGGCGCCGTCGTCTGGATCCTCGACGAGGCCGTGCTGGAGCCCGACGGGGAGGGCACCCAGGTCTGGCACGGCGTCCTCTACGACATCACCGAGCGCAAGATCGCCGAGCAGGAGCTGCAGCGGGCGGCCGCCCAGCAGGCAGCGGTCGCGCGGCTCGGCCGCTGTGCGCTCCAGGACGGCGATCCGGCGACGCTGGCCAAACAGGCGGTACCGCTGATGACCGAGATCGATGGGGTCGAGGCGGCCTGCGTCTGGGAGGCGGGCCGGGAGGGACGCCGACTCCACCTTCGCGCCGGACTCGAGGATCGCGGCGGCGGGGCGGAGCGCCGCGCCTCGGCCGCGCGCGACTCCCATGCCGGCGCGGCGCTCGAGTCGGGCCTGCACGTGATCGTCGACGACTGGTCCAGCGAGAAACGCTTCTCGATGCCACCTGCTCTGCGCGTGCTGGGAGTGCGCAGCAGCCTCGCCGTGCCGATCGCCGGCAAGGAGCGCCCGTTCGGCGTGCTCGACATCCACTCGACCGAACCGAGCCGCTTCACCCCCCAGGACGTCCACTTCGTGCAGGCATCGGCAAACGTGCTCGCCGACGCGCTCGAGCGCCACAGCGCCGACGAGGCCCTGCGTCACCGCGTCCTGCACGACGCGCTCACCGGCCTGCCCAACCGGCTCAGCTTCGTCGACTCGCTCAACGACGCGCTCAAGCGCAGCACCGTCTCGGGCTCGCCGGTCGGAATCCTCGTCCTCGACCTTGACAACTT
>DASUZP010000104.1:0-3338 GCA_036376775.1 Solirubrobacterales bacterium
GCCGACGATGATGTCGGTCGTAATCGCGCAATCGGGCACGTGCTCGCGGATCAGCGCCACGCGGTCCATGTAGCGCTGCCGATCGTAGGTGCGCCGCATCCGTTTCAGCACGGCGCTGGAGCCCGACTGCAGCGGCAGGTGGATGTGCTCGCAGAGGCTCGGCAGCTCCGCGTGCGCGCGGATCACGTCCTCGCGCATGTCCTTGGGGTGCGGGCTCGTGTAGCGGATGCGCTCGATCCCCTCGACCGCGTCGACCCGGGCCAGCAGCTCGGCGAACCCGATTCGCCGGTCCTTCGGCAGATCGCGGCCGTAGCTGTTGACGTTCTGCCCCAGCAGCGTCACCTCGAGCACGCCGTCGGCGGCCAGCGCCTCGGCCTCGGCCAGCAGCTCGGCCGGATCGCGGCTCTCCTCGCGGCCCCGGGTCGAAGGCACGATGCAGTAGGCGCATCTGCAGTTGCAACCCTGCGAAATCTGCAGCCAACCCTGGAACTCGCGTTGGCGACGCGCCGGCAGGTGACCGGAGAAGTCCTCGAACTCGAAGTAACCCTGGGCGGTGAGCGAGTCCGAGTTGAGGAACTCGGCCAGGCGGTGGATCTGCCCCGGCCCGAAGGCGACGTCGACGAAGGGGAAGCGCTCGAAGACCTCCTCCTTGACCGACTGCGCCCAGCAGCCCCCCACGCCGACGACGCGCTCGGGGTCTTCCGTCTTCAGGCGCTTGGCCTCGCCGAGATGGGCGACGAAGCGATTGTCGGCCGACTCGCGGATCGAGCAGGTGTTGAAAAGGATCAGATCGGCCTCAGCCCGGCTCGGCGCCTCCTCATAACCGAGCGACTCGAGCATTCCCTGCATCCGCTCGGAGTCGTGCACGTTCATCTGGCAGCCGAACGTGGTGACGTGATAACTGGGCATTCCCTTCAGGGTACTGACGGTGCGAGAGGCAAGCAGGTCGGGGGATGCAGGGAGGTCGGTGAGGGGAGCGCACTAACGTGCGTGACCCGATCCGACCGACCGAAGACCCCGAGATGCGCCGCCTATCGCACCGTCAGAGTGCCTTCCATGCCTGCTTCGGCATGACCCGGCACAGTGCAGAGGAAGGTGTAGCTGCCCGGCGCAAGGTCTGCGGTTACCGAAGTCTTCCCTTTGCCGATCGTTTCCGAGATAGCGATCTGCTTGCCATCCTGCTCGATCGCGACGTCGTGTTCGAGCGTGGCCGGGTTGGTGAAGTCGATCGTGACCTTGCCGGGCTTGCTGCTCAACGTCGTCGTATCGAAGGCGATCTGGGTCGGATCCGCCGCCAACTCGAGGGTCCCACCCGGACCCGTTGCCGTGGGTTCCGCCTCGGGCTTGCCGCCTCCTTCCGCCGCACCTGCCTCGACCGGCGACTTCTCCTCTTCTTCGAAGACTTCACCCGCCTTGACGTCCTCGCTCGCCCTCGCCTCCTGCTCGTTCTGGCCGTTGAGGACGGCGAAGGTCGTGGCGCCGCCGATCAGGATCGCAAACCAGAGGAAGACGACGGGCGCGGCGCGGCCGGGGAACTTCTCGACCCGCAACCCGACGAAGCTGACCGCGACCGCCGATGCGGCCAGGAAGCCTCCGATTACGTAGAAGACGGTTGCGTCGTCCATGCGGCGGGAATCCTATCCAGAGAGGACGGCGGAGCGACCCCGCCTCACCTGGCGTAGCTGGTGACGCGACTCTCGCGGATGACGGTGATCTTGATCCGGCCCGGATAGGAGATCTCGCGCTCGATCGCTGCGGCGATCTCATGCGAGATCAGCGCAGCCCGCTCATCGTCGACCTCGCCGGGATCGACCATCACCCGCATCTCGCGCCCCGCCTGCATCGCGTAGACCTTCTCCACGCCGGCATGGCGTTCTGCCAGCGCCTCGAGGTCGTGCAGGCGAGCGACATACTCCTCGAGCGTGTCCCCCCGGGCGCCCGGTCGCGCGCCGGAGAGAGCGTCGGCGGCCTGCACGACAACCGCCTCCACGCTGTGTGGCTCGACCTCGTCGTGATGGGCCTCGATCGCGTGGGCGACCGCCTCGCTCTCGCCGTAGCGGCGGGCGAGGCGTGCGCCGATCTGCGCATGAGACCCCTCGACGTCCTGATCGGTGGCCTTGCCGATGTCGTGCAACAGCGCAGCTCGACGCGCTATGTCCCCGGCGGCCCCGAGCTCGACCGCAATCAGGGAGGCAAGGTAAGAGCACTCGACCAGGTGATCGAGCACGTTCTGGCCGTAGCTGGTGCGGAACTGCAACCTGCCCAGCAGCTCGATCAACTGCGGATGCAGTCGGTTGACATTGGCGTCGAGCACCGCGCGCTCGCCCTCTTCGACGATTCGCTCCTCGATTTCCCTTGCCGCCTGCTCATATGCCTCTTCGCAGCGGGCCGGCTGAATCCGCCCGTCGGCGATCAGCCGTTCCAGGGCGAGCCGGGCGACCTCGCGGCGCATGCCGTCAAAGCTCGAAAGGCGTACCGCAGACGGCATGTCGTCAACGATGATGTCGACGCCGGTCAGCTGCTCGAGGACATGGATGTTGCGTCCCTCGCGGCCGATGATCCGCCCCTTCATCTCGTCGTTGGGGAGTTGCACCAGCTGCGTCGTGGTCCGCACCGCGTGCGGCCCGGCAAGGCGCTGCGTCGCTGTGGCGAGGATGCCGCGAGCGCGGCGCTGCGCCTCCAGGCGGGTCTCCTCTTCGATCTTGCGCAGCGCCAGGCCGGCCCGGCGCCGGGCATCGGCCTCGACCTCGTCGACCAGCGCCTGGCGTGCTTCGGCGGCGCTCAGCGAGGCGATTCGCTCGAGCTCGACATGCTGGCGAGACTCGCCCTCCTGCAGCTGTGCGGCGCGATGATCGAGATCGCGCGCGCGGGCGTCGAGCGACTCCCGGCGGTGCTCCAGCTCGTTGAGCTGAGCATCCAGCGCCTCCAGCCGATCCAGTACCCGGTCGGGCTCCGAACCGTTGCCGCGGGACGACGTCCACGGCGGCATGCTGATTTTCATCTAGACCGGAGACTACTCCGATAGACGCGTTTGTCTAATTCCTGAGACCCCTGGTCGGCGGTCGACCTCAGGCGGCTTCCGCAACCGGCGGCGTCGGTGGCGTCGTCGTCTCCTCGACCGCCGCCGGCACGACGTTCTCGGCGCCGATGCCGAGGGCGCTGCGGATCTTGGTCTCGATCTCGCTCGCGATCTCCGGATTCTCGGCAAGGAACTGTTTCGCGTTGTTGCGCCCCTGGCCCAGCCGCGTCTTGCCATAGGAGAAGAACGAGCCGGATTTCTGCACCAGGTCGTGCTCGATGCCAAAGTCGAGCAGGCCGCCCTCGCGCGAGATGCCGAC
>DASUZP010000105.1:0-16007 GCA_036376775.1 Solirubrobacterales bacterium
CCCCTCCCCGGTCGCTGGGTTGTGTGTGGCCGTCGCTTCCGGCCCGGGCCAGCTGCCAAGGCCGACCCAATCACAACCTCGCAACCGCGCTCGCCGACTGCCACGTCAATGTGACAAATGGCATTCAAGGATCTGAGCGAATTGACAACTCAACCCAATACTGGAGAGCCGAAAAGGCGTGAAAGGGAGTGGCTGTTGGATATGAGTGTCAGTAACACCGCCGCTGTCAAAAGAGCCCGGCGGGCCCGCAGACCACGCTGGGTGAAACGGGCGTCGAAGGCCGCCCCTCGCGAGCGGGTCTCGAGGGGCGGCTCGCCTCGCGAGCCGCCCCTCTTCCAGCCTCATTTGAACGCCACTTTGTCGACCGCCTCCTTGATCTTGTCGACGATCACCCCGGCCAACTCGGTGCCTTGTTTGCCGTTGAAACCCTTCATCGCGGCGACCATGCCGACCATCAGCAGCGAGACGAGCAGGATCAGGCCGACGTACTCGACCGTGCCCTGCCCACGCTCGCTGCCGGCGAGAGTCCGGATCGCCCGCACCCGCCGCTCGATCGCGGCCTGCGCGAAGCCCATCATCATGTAGATCATCGAAGCCTCCTCTTTGGATTTGCCCCGATGCTGCAAGGCTTCGAGTGACGGATCTAGACGTAAATGGGCCAACTCTGCAGGCGAAATGTAAAAAGTCGCAAACAAGTGGCCGCCGCCCCGACTGCGGGTACGCTCAGCGGCCGATGCGGGTGCTCGTCGTCACCAATTTCGTTCCGGATGCCGCGGCGCCCCAGCGCGGTCGGTGGGTGCTCGATCAGGTCGAGGAGATCCGCCGTCTCGGAGTCGAAGTCGACATGTTCAGCTTCCCCCCGGGCTCCAGCCACTACATCCCCGCCGCCCTGCGGCTACGGCGGTTGCTGCGGCGCGAGTCCTTCGACCTCGTCCACGTCCACTACGGCCTGACGGCGTGGTCCGCGCTGCTCGCCGGCGCCCGACCGCTGGCGATCACCTTCCACGGCACCGACGTCCGCCACCCGGTCGTCGGCCCGCTCTCGCGACGCATCGCCCGGCGCGCCGACCTCGTCGCCGCCGTCTCGCTGGCGCTCTTCGGTCCCGAGGACGACCGGCCGGGCCTCCCCCCCATCCCGGGCTCCGCCGTGCTGCCGTGCGGTCCCGATCTCGGCCGCTTTCGGCCGCTGCCGCGGGCCGAGGCGCGCCGCGAGCTCGAACTCGAGCCCGACGGCCGCTACGTCCTCTTCCCGGCCAACCCCGGCCGCCCGGAGAAGCGAGCCGACCGCGCGGCGGAGCTGGCCGCCGCATGCGGGGCCGAGCTGCTGACCGGAGGCTCGATCGAGCCCGACCGGATGCCCCTCTGGGTCAACGCTGCCAATGCCGTCCTCGTCACCTCCGACTACGAGGGCTTCGGCCTGGCCTGCGTCGAGGCCCTCGCCTGCGAGGTTCCCGTGCTCTCCACGCCGGTCGGAGTCGCCCCGTTTGCCCTCGCCGGAATAGCCGGGACTCTCTGCTCCCCGTTCGATCTGGCGACCTGGTGCGAGGTCCTGCGGCCCCACCTCGCAGCTGCCGATCCCCGGGTCGACGGAATCGCGCGGGCGGCCTCGCTATCGGCGGCCCGGATGGCGGAACGGACGATCGCGGCCTACCGCGACATGCTCGACCGGGACCCTCTACGTAATAGATTGAGTCAGGATGAGTGAGCAGAGAAGCGAGCCTGGCAGCGAGGACCCCGGCGCGCAGGTCGAGGCCGCCGAGCGCCGACTTCGGGAGGCAGCAGAGACGGCCGCTGCTGCCGAAGAGCGGGCGACGGCCGAGATCCGCGCGCTCGAAGCCGACCTCGAGAAGGAGAGGCAGGAATACGCGGAAGCACTCGAGCGACTGCGGCGCCAGCATGCCGAGGATCTGGCGCGCGAACGGCAATCCAAAGAGCAGGCGATCGCAGCCGCCGAGAGCCGACTGAGTGAGATCGAGGCGCAGGCCGAGGCGGCCGAGCGTCGGGTCGAGGAGGCGCAGCGCCAGGCCCCCACGGCCGAGGGCACGAGCGCCGAGACCGAGGCGCGCGCCCGCGAAGCCGCCGCTGCCTGGCTGCGGAGCCAGGTCGAGGCGATCAGGCGAGAGGCGGCAGGCCGATAGCGGAAGGGGCCGAGTGCGACGTCGCCATCGTCGGCGGCGGGGCTGCTGGACTCTGGACGGCGCTGCGCGCAGCGGAGCAGGGCGCCGCGGTCTGCGTGGTCTCGCGCACGCCGCTCTCCCAGAGCGCCAGCTTCTGGGCTCAGGGCGGCCTTGCCGCCGCCCTCGAGCCTGGCGACTCGCCGGCCCGACACGCCGCCGACACGATCGCCGCCGGCCGCGGCCTCTGCCGTCCCTCGGCGGTGCAGACGCTGGTCGAGGAGGCGCCGGGCGCGGTGCGCGAGCTGCGCGCGCGCGGGCTCGCCTTCGACCTCGACGAGGACGGCGAGTTGGCGCTTGGTCTGGAGGGCGGCCACACGCGGCGTCGCATCGTCCATGCCGGCGGCAGCCAGACCGGTCATGAGATCACCGCGAAGCTCGCCGCAATGGTCGACGTCGAGCCGCGGATCGCCGTCCGCGACCGGACCTCGGCCGTGGCTCTGTGGAGCGACGGCGAGCGTTGTCATGGACTGCTGACCGACGGCGAGCCGATCGCCGCGGGCGCGACCGTGGTCGCGACGGGCGGCGCCGCGGCCCTCTGGCGCCGCACGAGCAATCCGCGGGGGGCGATCGGCGCCGGCGCGGTCATGGCCTCGGCCGCCGGCGCCGAGCTGGCCGACCTCGAGTTCTGCCAGTTCCACCCCACGGCGCTGGCCCTGCCGGGGAGCCGCTTCGACGGCATGCTGATCACCGAGGCGGTCCGCGGCGAGGGCGCCCCGTTGCTCGACGCCTCGGGCCGCCGCTTCACCGATGAGCTCGCTCCCCGCGACGCGGTCACCGCGGCGATCCTCGATCGGATCGAGGCCGACGGCAGCGCCAGCGTCGACCTCGACCTACGCGAGCTCGATTCGGCTCGCTTCCCCAACGTCTTCGAGCTGGTGCGGGCGGCGGGGCTCGACCCACGCGCCGAACCGGTGCCGGTCGCCCCCGCCGCCCACTACACGATGGGCGGGGTCGCCGTCGACCTCGACGGGCGCTCCTCGCTGGCCGGTCTGTTCGCGGTCGGCGAGTGCTCCTGCACCGGTCTGCATGGCGCCAACCGGCTCGCCTCGAACTCGCTCAGCGAGTGCTTCGTCTTCGGCGCCCGCGCCGCTCGAGCCGCGCTGGAGGAGGAGCCCGCAAGCCGGCGGCCGTCGCCTTCGGGGTGGCGCTTCAGTCCGCCGACCGAAGCTACTCGCGATGCCGTCTGGCGACTCGCCGGCCCGCTGCGCCAGGCGGAGCAGCTGCGCGAGCTTCGCGGCGATCCCTACCCGCTCGCCGCCGCGATCGCCACCTCGGCGCTGGAGCGGACGGAGTCTCGCGGCGGCCACCTCCGTGCCGACTGCCCCGACATCGATCCCGAGCTCGACGGCATCCACATCGTCCTCGACCCGGAGGGAAAGACCCGCCGCGAGGAATGGCGCTGAGGCGTCTCGGCTAGCTTCAACCTGTGCTGCTAGGAGTCGACGTAGGCGGGACCTTCACCGACGCCGTCCTCTTCGACGGCGAGACGGTCCACACCGCGAAGCTGCCGACCACCCCCGACGACCAGTCGGTCGCCGTGATCGGCGCGGTCGAGGAGGTGCTGCGGCGGGCGGGCGCCGAGCCCGCGGCGGTCGAGTCTTTCGCCCATGGGATGACCGTCGGCACCAACGCGCTGCTCGAGGAACGCGGCGCCCGCACCGCCCTGATCGCCACCGAGGGCTTCGCCGACATGCTCGAGGTCGGTCGCCAGGAGCGACCCGAGCTCTACCGGCTCTGCAGTCCGAAGCCGACCCCACTGGTCGACCCCGAGCTGCGCTTCGAGGCGGCCGAGCGGACCGGACCGGAGGGCGAGGTCGAGCCGCTCGCCGAGGGCGAGGCGCAGCGCCTGGCGGACCTGGTCCGCGAGAGCGGCGCCGAATCGGTCGCGATCTGCCTGCTCTTCTCCTATCTCGATCCGGCGCACGAGCGGGCGCTTGCGGAGCACCTGCGCCGCGAGCTGCCCGACGTCCACATCTCTGCCTCGCACGCGGTCCTGCCGCGCTTCCGCGAGTACGAGCGCTGCTCGACGACGACGATCGACGCCTATCTGTCGCCGTTGCTCGGCCGCTATCTGGGGCGGCTCGGCGGCGCGGCTTCGGAGGTCGGGCTTCCGCGCCCGCTCGTGATGCAGTCGTCGGGCGGCGTCGCCACCGCCTCCGAGGCGGCCCGGGCCGGAGCCTGGAGCGTCCTCTCCGGCCCGGCCGGCGGCGCGGTCGGCGCCGGGATGCTCGCCCAGGCCAGCGGCGACGGCGACGCGCTCGGCCTCGACATGGGCGGCACCTCCTGCGACGTCTGCGCGATCGAGAACGGCGCGGTAAGGCGAACCGACTCGCGCCAGATCGGCGGTCGCACGATCCAGCTGCCGATGGTCGACGTTCACACGGTCGGCGCCGGCGGTGGCTCGATCGCCTGGCGCGATCCGGGCGGGGCGCTGCGGGTCGGACCGCGCTCGGCGGGCGCCGAACCGGGCCCTGCCTCCTACGGGCGAGGCGGGACCGAGCCGACCGTCACCGACGCCAACCTGCTGCTCGGCAACCTCGCCGCCGACTCCCCGTTGGCCGGCGATGTCACCCTCGACATCGACGCGGCCGGCGCCGCGATCGCAACCCTGGCCGAGTCGCTCGGCCTCGATCGGATCGAGACCGCCGAGGGGATCGTGCGGGTCGCCAACCAGGAGATGGTGCGAGCGCTGCGCGTGGTCACGGTGGAGCGCGGCATCGACCCCCGCCGCTTCGCGCTCCTGCCCTTCGGCGGCGCCGGCCCGATGCACGCCGCGGCGATCGCCGCCGAGCTGGGGATCGAGCGCATTCTCTGCCCCCGGGCCGGCGGGGTCCTCTCGGCTCTCGGCCTTTGCGCCTCCGACCGCCGCCGCGATACCACGCGCACGGTGATGCTGAGCGGCGCCGACTTCAACGCCGAGCGCATCGCCGCCGAGGTCGAGGAGATCGTCTCCCGGATCGGCGGGGGACTCGACGCCGCCGAACCCGAGGTGGTCTACGAGCTGCGCTACGCGGGCCAGGCCTTCGAGCTCCCCGTCGGCGGCACCGTGCGTCCGGATCCCGGTGACCTCACCGCCCGCTTCGAGCAGGCACACGAGCGGCGTTACGGCCACCGCGATCCGGACGGCGAAGTCGTCCTCGTCCATATCCGCCTCTCGCTGGTGGCACCGGGTCCGCGCCCCCGGCCGGCCGCAGCGCCCCCAGGCCACCTGCGCGAGGACAACCGCCCGGTCCGCTTCGACAGCAAGTGGCTGCAAACCAAGGTGCTGCACGGCGAACCTCCCGCCGGCCTCACCGCCGAGGGCCCCGCCGTCTTCGAGCTACCCGAGGCAACCTTCGTAGTCCCTCCAGGCTGGAGCACCAAGGTAGACGAGACCGGCACGATCCACGGGACGTGCCGGTGATTCGCGGTCCGTATGGGTGCTCGATCACCGGCACGTCCCTGGGGGAGGGCGATGAACGAGCTTGACCCGGTCAGCCTGCAGGTGATGATCGGTGGGCTGCGGGCTGCCTGCGACGAGATGGGCGCGACGCTGATCCGCTCCGCCTACTCGGCCAACATCAAGGAGCGCCACGACTGCTCGACGGCGCTCTTCGACGCCCGCGGCGAGTTGGTGATGCAGGCCGAGCACATCCCCGTCCACCTCGGCTCGATGCCCGACGCGGTCGCCGCCGTATTGGACGAGGAGCACCGCCGCGGAGACACCTGGATCCTCAACGATCCCTATCGCGGCGGAACCCACCTGCCGGACGTGACCCTGATCTCGCCGGTCTTCGCCGCCGACGGATTGCTCGGCTTCGCCGCCTGCCGCGCCCACCACGCTGACATCGGCGGCCCCTACCCGGCGGGGATGCCGGCCCGGTCGCGGACGCTCGACGAAGAGGGCGTGATCATCTCACCCACGCGGGTCGGGCCGGGTGTGCTGGAGCGGCTTGCCGCGCAGATGCGCTTTCCGCATCAACGCCTCGCCGACCTGCGCGCCCAAGCTGCGGCCAACCGGGTCGGAGAGCTCCGGCTGGGCGAGTTGGCCGAGCGCCACGGCCTCGCACAGCTGCGCGCCGGCATGGAGGAGATCCTCGCCTACGCCGAGCGCCGCACCCGCGTCGCCCTCGCCGAACTCCCCGATGGCAGGTATACGGCCGAAGACCTGCTCGAGGACGACGCGAACGGCGCCCCCCGCGACATCGCCCTGCGACTCGAGGCGAGCATCCACGCCGACCGCCTCGTCCTCGACTTCAGCGGCACCGACGCCCAGATCGACGGCAACCTCAACTGCCCGCTCTCGGTGACCAGGTCGGCGGCGTTCTTCGCCGTGCGGGTGCTGACCGACCCGGACGCCCCACCCTGTGCCGGCGCCTACCGGCCGATCGAAGTGATCGCCCCCGAAGGCTGCCTGCTCAACGCCCGCTTTCCCGCCGCCGTCGCCGCCGGCAACGTCGAGACGTCCAGCCGCGTTGCCGACCTGACGATCGCCGCGCTCGCGGGAGCGCGACCCGTTCCGGCTCAGGGCCAGGGAACGATGAACAACCTGACCCTCGCCGGCGAGGGCTTCACCTACTACGAGACGCTCGGCGGCGGCCAGGGAGCCTGCCCGGACGGGGACGGCCCGAGCGCGATCCACGTCGCGATGTCCAACACCCTCAACACGCCGGTCGAGGCGCTGGAGAGCGAGTTCCCGCTGCGGGTGCGCGAGCTCTCGCTGCGCCACGGCAGCGGCGGCGAGGGTCGCCACCGGGGCGGCGACGGGATCGCGCGCGAGATCGAGGCGCTGGCGCCGATGCGCTACACGCTGATCGGCGAGCGCCGCCGCCACCCGCCGCGTGGCCGCGACGGCGGCGAAGATGGTCAGACCGGCGCCGATTTCCTCAACGGCGAGCGGCTGCCGGGCAAGACCGAGGGGACCCTGCAGCCCGGCGACAGGCTCCGAATCGAGACGCCCGGAGGCGGCGGCGCCGGCAACATGGACCGTTAATTTGGCGATTCGGCCCGGCTCGTCTAGAATGCGCCGTCTTAGGCGGGGCTCTCGCCAGGACAGGGGTCCATTGGCGCCACCCTGCCGGTTACAGACTTACCGACCTTCTTAGGTACGACTTCAAATGCCGATCGCTTTAAAGGAATGGGCCGTAACGGTGCGCGCTCTCGCTGAGGGCGAGCAGCTGCTGACCCTGCGCAAGGGCGGGATCCGCGAGGATAACAAGCACTTCGAGCTCGAGCACGAACGCTTCTTCCTCTACCCGACCTTCGACCACCAGCGCAACAACCTGGTCCGCGAGTCCCATCACCCGGAGCTGCGCCGCGCGCTCGAGGAGGGTGTCTGGCCCGATGAGGAGCCGCCCCCCGCAGCGCTGATCCAGGACGGCGGCATCCCCCAGCCCGATCGCGTGCGGCTGCGCTGCTGGGCCGAGGTGACCGATCACTTGACGGTCACCAACCCGCGCATCGTCGACGACCTCTCGCCCTATTACGTCTGGACCCCCGACTACGCCGAGAAGCGGCTCAACTGGAAGCGCCGTCACCCGCTTCACATCCTCTTGCTGCGGGTCCACCGCATCCCGCGGCCGGTCACGGTCCGGGTCCGCGACGAGTACCACGGCTGTCGCTCCTGGGTCGAAATCGACCGCGAACTGCCCTTCGAGGGCACGCCGGTGATGGCCGACGAGGAGTTCGACCGCGCCCGCTCGGAGATTCACTCGGTGTGCACGGCCTCCGAGCCCGTGCTCGTCTAAGACGGTCTTAGTAGGCTCGCCCCATCCCCTGGGTCGAGACGCATTCTCTCAGCTTTACGGCACGGCACGACAGCGGCGACGCGGCGTTTGCCGAGCGCACGCTCGACCGCATGGAGGAACTGCGGCTGCGGCTCGAGGATCGCTTCAAGTCCGTTCCCGGAGACGTCACCGTCGTCGTCCACACCAACCCGGCGCTGCTCGCCCTGGCTCACCCGTTCCTACCGGCGGCGCGTTGGTCGGCGGCGCCGGCCGGCCGGCGCTACCTGGCCGGCTGGGCGATGGCGACCGAGCTGCACGTGCTCAACGACCCGCACATGGAACGCCGCGCCGCCGGCGAGGACTCGCGCGAAGCGCTGCGCGGCACCGCCGAGCGCCTCTACGCCCAGCTCGTGATCGCTGCCAACAACTCCGACCTCCCCCCCTCCTGGACGCCGCGCCGCTTTGCCCGCTACCTCGGCTGGGCCTGGCTGGTCGAGGGCGCCGCCCAATACTTCGCCCGTCAGGTCGGCCTCTACCGCGCGGCCGTGATCAGGCGCCTGCGCGAGAGCGCGAGGCCATCCTTTCCCCCCTCCCGCCGCGACGCCGTGCTCTTAGGCGGCACCCTCTTCGACCTGCTCGAGACCGAACGGGGACCGGAGTCGTGCGAGCGACTCGCCCTCAACATCCTCCCGGGCGGCTCCACTCCCACCCTGGAAGCCGCATTCGAGGCCCGCATCGGCGAAATAGAGGACGCCTGGCGCGACTATCTGCGGGCGATCGCCCGCCCGAACGCGGCCTGATTTGACGCCGGCGCTCAACCTCCGCCGGCGAGCGCCGCGACGGCGCGCTGTGCGTCGGGCAGAGTCCGGACAGCGGCAGGACCGAGGACGCGCCGCCACAGCCACGCCAGCCGACCCTGGATATAGATCGTGTTGGTCAGCCGGCATCCGCCACCGCTCGGCTCGACTAGATGGCGATGCCCCATGCGAGCACCGGGAAGGCGTGCCTCGTCGGTAAACAGACGACCCTGCTCGTACTCGACCACACGGAATCGCAGCCGCAGCCCGGTGCGAAAAACGATCCGCGCCTCGGCCCCGGGAGCCAGAGGCCCGTCGAGAGTCGCCGTCCTTATCTCGGCGTTCCATTTTGGCCAGGCGGAAGCGTCGGCATACGCCCTGGACCAAACTTCGGCCGGCGCCGCTGCCGACTCAAACCTGCTCGACGTCTCCCAGCGACTCACTCCAAACCTGCCCATACCTCGCCGGCCTGGGACCGCTCGAAACCGATCCAGAGGGCGTTCATTGCGGTTGCGACGACACGCTCGCGCGGCACGCTCGGATGTTCGGACCACCAGACCGCGAGGCCCTGGAGGACGCCGCGCAGGACGACCCAGACCATTTCGATCCCCTCGCCGGCGACCGAGCCGGCGAGGTTCTCCGCACCCGGCTCGGCGGCGAAGAGCGGCAGGATCGCCTCGCGACTGCGCGCGGCGACCTCGGCATGGACCGCCTCGATCTCGGGGTCGGTGCTGTAGCGGAAGAGGACGCGTCCGGCGAAGGGGTGCACTTCGACATAGGCGAACCAGGCGTCGAACGACCTTGCAACCCGCTCCTCCAGCAGACCCTCGCCGACGAAGTGCTCGCGCCACACCTCCCGCAGCTCGGCGAAGTGCCGCTCGAGCAGCGCGCGGTAGAGCTCGCGCTTGGAGTCGAAATGTTCGTAGACGACCGGCGGCGTCACTCCCGACCCGCGGGCGATCTCCTCGATCGAGGCGCCGCGATAGCCACGCTCGGCGAACAGCACCGCCGCCGCGTTGACGATCACCTCGCGGCGGGCCGCGGCCGTCAGTCGCTTGCGTGGCTGCTCCGCCTTCTCGGCCCCGGTTGACAACCTAGTCACACCTAAGTACGGTACAGAAAGTCCTAATCATGCTTAGGTTAGCCTGCGGGCGGAAGGGAGCGCTGCCGTGATCGTCTCCGTTCATCTGACGAAGGTCGGTTGGCGCCGGGCGCCGGGCCTGCTCCGCACCCGACCGGACCTGCGCGACGTTCCCGGCCTGACCTACGCCGAACAGGTCCTCAGCGTCCCGCTCCGCGACGGCCCGGTGCCCCGTCCGGGTCCCGGCAGGGTCGGTCTGATCGCCGCCTGGGACGACGACGGTGCCCTCGACGGATTTCTTGGCGGCCACCCCCTCGCCGAGCGCTTCGCCGGTGGCTGGCACGTGCGACTCGAGCCCCTGCGGGTCTTCGGCTCGTGGTCGAGGATGCCGGGGCTGCCGGAACGGGAGCTACCGGTCGACGACGAGGAGCCGGTCGCGGTGCTGACGCTCGGTCACACGAAGCTCGGCCGCGCCGTGCCGTTCCTGCGCAGCTCCGCCCCGGCCGAGCGCGCCGCGGTCGACAACCCCGCCGTGCTCGCCTCGACGGCATTCGCCCGGCCGCCGCGCTTCGTCTCGACCTTCTCCCTCTGGCGCAGCGCCGCCGCAATGCGCGAGTACGCCCACAGCGGAGAGGGCGCCCACCAGGCGGCCGTCAGGGCCGACCGGGCCAAGCCATTCCATCGCGAAGCGGCCTTCATCCGCTTCCGCCCCTACTCCTCGCAGGGAAGCTGGGACGGGCGCGACCCACTGGCGAGCGCCGCGGCCGCACAGCCGGCCTAGCGGTATGACCGATTGGCGGTCACACCGCTAGCTCGAGCCCGGCGTTCCCTCGAGCACCTCGCGAGCCTGTTCTGCCAGCTCTGCGGCGACGAGGATTTCCCGCGGTCCGGCAGCGAGGAAGTCGGGGACGTCGAAGCCGGCCGCGCGCCTCAACATGCTCGGGATGCCGTGCTCGGACAGCAGCCCCTGGATCATTTCCGCCTCCGCCTGTTGCTGGGCGTAGGCGACTTTGATCAGCTTGCCCTTGCCCTTACTCGACGACAAGCTCCGCCTCGGCGATCTTGTTGCCCTTGAGCCAGAACGCCTTGACGTCGGCGGCGTCGGGGTCTTGCAGCGACACGATCAGGTAGACCTGTTCGGGCCAGCTGGCGGCCTCGTTCAGATCGGTCTGTGACGGATAGGCCGGGCTCTTGGTGTGCGAATGGTAGATCGCGACCAGGTCTTCGCCTCGATCGCGCATCTCCTTTTCGATGATCCGGTACTGGTCACCAGGGTCGACCCTGTAGCTGAAAGGGCTGGCGAACGCGTTACGCGCCCGGTACACGGTCTGGGCCGTCTCGTCGATCCCTCCAATCAACCCACAACACTCATTCGGAAGATCCTCCCGAGCATGGGCGATCATCTCGTCGATTTGCCCTTGAGAAATTTTCAATTTCCCCCCTGAGGGCGGGTGTGGCCAAGCAGATCAAGGACGCAGGAAGGCCGGTGAGGGGAGCGCACTTCAGTGCGTGACCCGAAGCGGCCGACCGAGGACGCAGATATGCGCAGCGCCACACACGTCCTCAGCTACCACCAGACCGTGGAGTCGAGATTCTCGATGTCCTCGATCGGTTTGGTGTAGACGCCGGACGAGAGGTACTTCCAGCCGTCGTCGGGGATCAGGAAGACGACGTTGCCGCCGTCGAGCTCTTCGCCGATGCGGACGGCGATGCGGGCGATCGCGCCGGAGGAGACGCCGGCGAAGACGCCCTCCTCGTCGAGCAGTTTGCGCGTCCAGACGATCGCGTCGCGGTTGGAGACCATGATCTTGCGGTCGAGCAGGGCGATGTCGATGATCGGCGGGATGAAGCCGTCGTCGAGCGAGCGCAGGCCGTGGACCATCTCGCCCTGCATCGGCTCGGCGGCGACGATCAGCGTCTCGGGGGCGTGCTCCTTCAGCCGCCGCCCGTTGCCCATCAGCGTGCCGCCGGTGCCGAGGCCGCCGACGAAGGCCGTCACCTCGTCGAGCTCCTCGAGGATCTCGACCGCGGTGCCGTTGTAGTGCGCGTTGGGATTGGCCTCGTTGCCGTACTGGTAGGGCATGTAGTACTGCGAGTCCTCGGCCATCTCCAGTGCCACCTCGACCGCCCCGTTGGAGCCCTTGGCGCCCTCGGAGTAGGCGATCTCCGCCCCGTACATCTCCAGCAGCTGGGTGCGCTCGGCGGTGACGTTGTCGGGCATCACGACCTTTAATGGGTAGCCCTTGCGCCGGCAGATCATCGCCAGCGAGATGCCGGTGTTGCCCGAGGTCGGCTCCAGAATCGTCTGGCCGGGCTCGATCGCGCCCTCGGCCTCGGCCGCCTCGATCATCGATTTGGCGACGCGGTCCTTGACCGAGCCGGTCGGGTTGCGTCCCTCGAGCTTGGCGTAGATGCGGACGTCGGGCTTGGGCGAGAAGCGCGGCAGCTCGACCAACGGCGTATTGCCGATCGACTCGACGATGTCGCCGAAACGCCCTCCACAGGGCCGGTTTAGAAGCTCTTCTCCCGCCACTTCAAAAAGTATAGCCATGGCCCGCTCGGGCGCGTTATGCGTCTATAGGACGACTAAAGCGCCCCGCCGGCCATGGCGGGGAGGATGACCACGGTGTCGCCATCTGCGACGGCGGTGTCGAGCCCGTCGAGCACGCGCACGTCCTCGTCATTGAGATAGACGTTGACGTAGCGGTTGAGGTCGCCGTCAGGGCCGAAGAGCTGCTCCTCGGTGGCGGGGTGCTCGGCGGTCAGCGTCCGCAGCACCTCGCCGACGTTTGAGCCGCTCGCCTCGACCTCGGTCTGCCCCCCGGTCTGGGGACGCAGCACAGGTGGAATTCGAATCGTCGCCATTAGACGCGATCCTAGTTGAGACGGCGAAAACCAAGCAGGTCGGTGACCGACCGAGGACGCCGAGATGCGCCGGTTTGCAGCGGTCTCAACCGGCGCAGAAAGCCTCGTAGTCGGGGAACTTGCCGAGGTCCTCGTCGGCGACCTCGGGGGCATCGGGGCCACAGATCGGGCAGCCCGGGTCGCGGCGCACCTTGAGCTCGGTGAAGCGGGTGCTGAGCGCCTCGAAGAGCAGCAGCCGGCCGATCAGCGGCTCGCCGATCCCCAGGACCAGCTTCAGCACCTCGTTTGCCTGCAGCAGGCCCATCGTCCCGGCCATCACGCCCAGCACCCCGTTGGCCGAGCAGCTCGGCGCCAGCTCGGCCGGCGGCGGCGTCGGGTAGAGGCAGCGGTAGCAGGGACCCCCGAAGGGGACGAAGGTCGAGATCTGTCCGTCGAAGCTGAGGATCGATGCCGAGACGACCGGCTTGCGCAGCCGCACCGAGGCGTCGTTGAGCAGGTAGCGGGTGGGGAAGTTGTCGGCGCCGTCGACGATCACGTCGTACTCGTCGAGGATCTCGACGATGTTGGAGGCGTCGAGGCGGAGTCGGTGCTCGACCACGTTCACGTCCGGGTTCAGCGCCTCGATCGTCAGCCGCGCCGACTCGGTCTTGGGCACGCCGATCCGTTCGGTGTTGTGGATCACCTGACGCTGCAGGTTGGAGGCGTCGACGACGTCGTCGTCGATCAGGCCGAGGGTGCCGATCCCGGCCGCGGCGAGGTAGAGCGCGGTCGGCGCGCCGAGTCCGCCGGCGCCGACCAGCAGTACCTTCGCGTTGAGCATCTTCAGCTGGCCGTCGACCCCGACCTCGGGCAGCAGCGTGTGGCGCGAGTAGCGGTCGCGTTGCTCGGCGGTCATGCCGCTGGCCGAGACGACCGGCAGCCCCTGCTCCTGCCAGGCGAGGATGCCACCGGCCATCGAGGCGACGTCCGTGTAGCCGAGCGCCTGCAGCTGCTCGGCCGCCTTGTAGGAGCGGTTGCCGCTGCGGCAGTAGAGGATCGTGCGGGCAGCCTTGTCGGGCGCGGCGGCGGCGATCTCGTCGCCGAGCAATCCGGGCGGCACCAACTTGCCGTTCTCGAGGTGGGCCTCCTGGTACTCGTGCGGCTCGCGGGTGTCGATCAGGACGACGTCGCCGCGCTCGATCTCCTGCGCCGCCTCGAAGGGCTCGATCTCCTCGATCTGCTGCTTGGTCTGAGTTGCCATGCGTCTCCTGGACTTAGTTAAATACCTGAATTCCGATCCGGCTTTACTTCAAAAAGTATAGCGAGGGGTCGCCGCCTCGACATCGGGTCGACTTGGCCGGCTATGCGACCGGTCCCTCCGGATCCATATACGGGGTCAGCAGGTACTGGACCAACTCGGCGGTCGCATCGGCCAACCGCTCGGTCCGGCCGGCATCGACGTAGCGGGTGATCAGCGAGAGCGCGCCGCCGAGCAGCAACTCCTCGAGCCCGTCCGGCAGCCCGCCTCGGCCGGCTCGACCGGCGCGAAGCGGGTCGACGAAACGCGCGAGGCAGGCCTGTTGGCGCTCGCGGATGGCGCGGCCGGCCTGCAGAGCCTCGACTCCGATCAGATGCGCCAGCGGCGGGTTGGCGGCCAGCAACGCCAGTGCCTCCGAGACCCCGGCACGAACGCGCGCCAGCCACTCGTCCTCGCCGGCTATTGCCCGCTCTATACGTTCGCTGAGCCACTGCCCGGCCAGGTCGTAGGTCGCCAGGAAGCACGCCTCCTTGTTCTCGAACTGCGCGTAGAAAGCGGCTCGCGAGACTCCGGCCTCATGCGTCACATGCCCGATCGTGGTCCCTGCGTAACCGTGCCACGGCAGGACCCGGAGCATCGCGGCGATGATCCGCAGGCGCTGATTGCGGACGACGAAGGACCGCGGCAGACCGTGGCGACCGCCGGGAAGCTGGGCGAGGGCAAGCTCCGGCGGGAGATCGGCAAACGTGCCCGGCTCGAAGCGCTCCGGCTCGGCGTCAGATGGCGGCGGCGACCCGCGCATCAGCCGCCAGGGAGGGCGCGAGTAGATACTCCAGCAGGAGGTTACGATCCTCGCCAAGGCGCTCCGCTTCGCCCGCCAGCACACGGCCCGAGAGATGGGAGACGAGACCGCCGGCGATCAACCGCGCGGTCTCCGCCACGACCCCCGCGGCGATCGGATGGCCCACCGGCGGGCGCAGCGCTTCGGCAAGGCGCACCAGCGAGCGCTCGTGCTCCAGCCGGATCGGCCCGGCGGCAGGCGCCTCGACCAGGAGCAGGCGAGCCAGCGTCGGATCGGCGGCAAGGAGGTCGAGACCTGCGCCCAGTCCGGCCGAGAGGCCGGCCTTCCATTCGTCCTCGCCCTGAGCGGCAGCTTCGACCGCGGAGACGAGCCGCTCCACCCCCTCTTTGTAGGCAGTGGCGCGGGCGACATTGGATCGTTCGACGACGGCTTCCATACCAAGTCCGTTCTCAGTCGAAGACACTCTTCGATACAAACACTTCAGTACGTAGTTGTCAAGATACGCACGTGGTATCTACGACTTCACCTGGTGTCGCTTGTGCTGCCTATGCCGCCCGCCCCCGCATTCCGGCCTCATCACAGGATTGGCACTCGACCGCTTGCCGTTATGCCCTTCGAACTCCACATTCGCCTTGGAGACAGCCCCGCAGAGATTGCGACTGTTGACGATCAACCCCTTCTTGGCCCCTTGCATCCTCAACACCACTTTCGAGAGCGGCGCATCGGGCGAGTCTTCGAGCGTCGCCCTGATCCCGCCGTGGGCGGAGTCGATCCGCACCGCGACCTCGATGTCGACCAGGCCGTGCAGGTCGAAGACGAGGTCGGGCAGCTTGTGGCTGGAGGACCTGAGGTAGACAGGTCCTTCGAGCGGCGTATCGAGCAGAGGCGTCCAGGCTTTGATGTAGCCGTAGCGCGATCGCGTCGGGCATTGCTTTGCCGCGAACTGGACCCTGGTGCAGATCGTCTTGATGTGGGCCTGATCGAGGAATGCCGAACGCGGCAGCCTTACGACCAGGCCTTTGACGTTCGCATCGCCTGCCTTCGGCCTGTAGATCGCGGTAAGTCCCGGATGCCCGCCGCGCTTGGTGCCGCCTTTGAGGTTCAGCGCAAGCTTCGGCTTAAAGCCCAGGTTCAGGCAGTTTGCCGCCTGGTAGCGGGTGGAGAGGGCGACCGGCTTGTCGTCAGCGGGGCTGAAGACGTCGAGGAAGGAGCCGAAGAGGGTCCCTTTGGCGCTCGATTCGTCGCAGCTGGTCGGGTTCAAGGTGAAGTTGGGCCTGTCCACATAGACCCGCAGATCCCGCAGTTTCAAGACGATCCCCTTGAGGATGTGGGGGATCGGTTCG
>DASUZP010000106.1:0-2856 GCA_036376775.1 Solirubrobacterales bacterium
GTCAGGACGACAAATCGGCCCGTCGGCGGAACTTGCGGAGCTGGTGCGGGCGTCCGAGTGCACGGTGGCGCTTACCGGGGCCGGGGTCTCGGTGCCTTCCGGGATCCCCGACTTTCGCACGCCGGAGACCGGGCTGTGGGCGAACGTCGACCCGATGGAGGTCGCCCACATCGACGTCTTCGAGTGCGATCCGGTGCGCTTCTGGTCCTACTACCGGCCGCGCTTCCACTCGCTCGGCGACAAACGGCCGAACGGTGCCCACGAGGCGCTGGCCGAGCTCGAGCGCCGCGGTCTGCTGACGGGCACGATTACGCAGAACATCGACCGCCTCCACCGCGCCGCGGGCTCCGAGAACGTGGTCGAGGTGCACGGCTCGATCGAAACCTCGACCTACCGCCAGTGCCAGGCCTCCTACGGGATCGAAGAGGTAGACGCGCTTTTCGGCAGCGACGGCGTCGCCCGCTGCTCGTCCTGCGACGGAGCGGTGAAACCGGACGTCGTCCTCTTCGGCGAGATGCTGCCCGAGGCGGCGATGAGGCGGGCGCAGGCGCTCGCCGCCGAAGCCGAGCTGATGCTCTGTATCGGCAGCTCCCTGGTCGTCCACCCGGTGGCCGGGCTGCCCGAGGTGACGATGGCCACCGGCGGGCGGCTGGCGATCGTCACCAAGGGCCCGACGCCCTACGACGGCGACGCGGTGCTGAAGCTGGAAGGCGAGGTCGACGAGGAGCTGGACGCGCTGCTGGCGGCGCTCGGTCAGCCCTGAGCCGCAGCGGCGATTTCCGCTGGCGTCACGGCAATCCCCGCCTCGTTGCAGACCTCACCGATCGTGCGCGCGCGCGGATTGTCGTAGTTGGCGCTGCGTGCGCAGATCGCCTTTGCATCCTCGCCGCAGCCGTTGACCGGTTCGCCGCCGACCCGGCCCGCGACCACCGCCGAGACGCACCCGGCCGCCGGTCCCGGCCGGCTGTCGCCAGCCGTCGCCAGGATCAGCGCCAGGATTGCCGCGAAGGTGACCAGCATCCCCGCGATCACGACGTTGCGCTCACGCGGGGTGAGCCGACGCAGTGGCGTGTTGACGCGCTGAAAATGGCCTTCCAACGGCATTTGCGGCAGGTTAACGCCTCGGCCCGGGGGGGCGATCCTCCATTTGGGCGAATCCTTCTCGCCGATCTTTAGACGCGTGTACGTAGTGGTCGCCTCTGGATCGCGCCAGGGTGGCAGGCAACCGCCGCTGGGCTTTGTGAATGTCAATTGGAGAGTGCTCCGGATGACGCCCGATGGACTTGGCGGCTCCCATCCCAAGAAAGGAACACCGGAACAATGGACTTGTTGGCGACGTTGGACACGGGCAACAACGCGTGGCAGATGACTGCCGCGACGTTGGTCGGCCTGATGAGCATTCCGGGGCTGGTCGTGCTCTACGGGGGCGTGATGCAGAAACGCTGGTCGGTGAACTCGATGATGATGGCCTTCGTCGCCTTCGCGATCGTGCTCATCCTCTGGTGTCTGTTCGCCTTCAAAATGGCGTTCGGCACCCCGATGCACGTCCTGAGCGATAGCGGTTTCTTTGGCAACATGTGGGGCGAGCCGGGCTCGATATTGAGCAGTGCGAGCCTGCTCGAAGATGCGCACATCCCTGAGTACGCGGAATTGAAGTTCAGCTTCCCGGAGTCGACGCTGGCCTACTTCCAGATCGTCTTTGCGGCGATCACGCCGATCCTGATGCTGGGCTCGGTCCTGGGCCGGATCAACTTCAAGGCCTGGATGCCATTCGTTGCGCTCTGGACGGTGTTCTGTTACACGATCAACGCCTTCCTGATCTGGGGCGGCGGCTACTTCGCCCAGCAGGGCGCGGTCGACTTCTCCGGCGGCTACGTCATCCACCTCGCGGCCGGAGTCTCTGGCTTTGTCGCAGCGGCCGTGATCGGACCGCGATTGCAGCGCGACCGCGAGGTCGACGCGCCGAACAACCTGGCGATGGTCGCCGTCGGCGCGGGTCTGCTCTGGATGGGTTGGAACGGGTTCAACGGCGGCGACTGGTACGAAGCCAGCGGGATCGCTTCGGCCGCAATCATCAACACCAACCTCTGCACCGCGGTTGCCTTCCTGGTCTGGGTCGCCTTCGACTACCTGACCGGGCGTAAACCGAGCCTGATCGGCAGCGTCAACGGGATGATCGTCGGCCTCGTTGCGATCACGCCGGGGGCCGGCTTCGTCAACGGCTGGGGCGCGATCGTCATCGGCGTCATCGCCTCGACGATCGTCTACTTCGCGCTCAACTACCTGAGCCGAGTACGACCGTTCCGCAACGTGGATGACACCCTGGGGGTCGTTTACACCCACGGCTTCGCCGGGGTGGCGGGCGGTCTGCTGGTCGGCATCTTCGCCAACAGCTCGATGGCGGAAACGGTGCTCGCCGGCACGATCTCGGGCGGCGGGCTCGAGCTGCTCAAATGGCAGGCGCTGACTGCCCTCTGGGTGATCGCCTTCTCCGGGATCATGACGTTCATCCTGCTGAAAATCGTCAGCGTCTTCGTGCCTCTGCGGATGACCGAGGAAGACATGGAGACGGGCGACGTGGCCGTTCACGGCCACGAGGTGTACCCGTCGGACGTGCCCTCCCTGGGCTATCCCGACGGGGTGCCCGCGGCCGCCGCGAGAAGCGCGACCTAGGGCAGAGCCGGACGCCCCTCCCTCGTCCGGCTAGTCGCGACCAGCACGAGAACCGCCCCCGCACTCTCCCGGGGGCGGTTCTCTTTTCCGGTGCGCACAGATTCGGCTCAGGCGGTTTCGTCGGCGCCGCGCGAGATCTCGCGCAGGACGTCGAGCATCGTCGCCACGGCGGGAGTGACGACG
>DASUZP010000107.1:0-4110 GCA_036376775.1 Solirubrobacterales bacterium
GACCGAGTCGGCAAGTTCCTCGACCGTCAGGTCGAGGCGCTCGGCGACCGCGCCCAGGCTGTCGCCGGCGCTCGCCGCGTACTCGACCGGAGGGATGGCGAGCACCGCGCGGGGCGCCAGCACGTCGGCGCCGGCGTTGGCGTCGGCGATCTCCTCGACCCCGGCCGGCGCCCCGTCGGGGCCCGTCGGGTCGAGGTAGAAAGCGCCGGCGAGCGCGGCGAGGGTGTCGCCGCTGCGCAGCGGCAACGAGACGGTGGGCAGCGTGACGATCTGCCCCACCGCATACGGCCCGGGAGGAAACGGCGCGAGGTAGGCGGCGAAGGCGGCGTCGTCGGGGGCCAGCTGCAGGAGGGCGAACATCGCGGCGACGCCTTCGACCGTGTCCGAGGGCTTGACCACGTAGCTCGTCTCTCCCGTGACCGTCATCTGCCCCGCCTTGTCGAGGCTGACCAGCGGGATCGGGATCGTGCCGCTGAAGTCGGGGGCGCCGGCGCCGATCGTGGCGACGTACCACTCGACCTGCTTCCGCTCGGCGGTCGTCAGCTCCCCGCGCCGGCGGGCGCGGGTGTAGAAGTTCGCCGCGATCCGCCGGCGCGCTTCTTCGGGCACGCAGAGGTCGGCGGCTTCGACCGTGTAGGGGACCGGCGGCACGACCAGCGCCGCACCGGGGCGCAGCAGCGCGGTCGAGGACGCGTTCGCGGGCTCGGAGGCGAACAGCGTCCCGGGCTGGTCGATCTGGAACGCCGCCGCGATCTGGCCGAGCGTCTCCTGCGCGCGGACCTCGTGGCGGACGCCGGCGATCCCCAGCGTCGCCCCCGCGCGCAGCGGGTAGGAGGGGTTGGCCGCCGCGATCCGGCCGACCGTCGGGCCGATCTCGATCGCAACCGTCGACCCGGGCGCGAGCTTCTCCCCCGCCCCCGCCAGGTCGGGATTCGCCCGTCGCAGCTCGGCGACGGTGGCGCCGTGCTCGGCCGCGATCGTGGCGGCGGTGTCGCCGCGCCGAACCCGGTGCTCGACCAACCAGCCGCCGAACCCAGTCGCGATTTCCAGCAGCGTCTCCTCCCCGCTCGGCTCGTAGGGGTAGGCGTCGAGCGTCTCCGCGGCCTGCTTGACCGCCTGCTGGGCAACCAGGCCGAAGTAGTCGCAGAACAGGGTCACGCTCACCGCCTCCTCGTTGCCGACGCCCTCCTTCGCGGCGGCGGCGCGATCCGGCGGGCGGACCTGGAGCTGGTCGTAATAGGCCTCGAGCCGGTCGCGGTAGCCCCGATCGGCGAGCGAGTGGGTGCGGAAATCGATCGTCGGCTGCCCCTGGGGCGACATCGAGACCTCGGGGACCATCGGGAACACGGCGATCTGCGGCGGCAGGTCGGCGGCCCGCGACGCGGCCGGGTCGACCGGGTTGGTCACCCGCAGGACGAAGTTCTCTTCGATCAAGCCGACGACGTTTTTGTAGGTGAAGGTCGCGTCGCGATTGCCGCGGTCGGAGAGGAAGGCCTCGATCGCTTCGAGGTCGGCGATGGCGATCGACCCGGCGGGCGCGAGCGGAGTCCGCAAAGAGGAAAGCGCCCAGCGCAGAACGCCCGCCGCGAGCAGGTTGAAGGGGGCTTCGTCCGCCGCGGGGTCGGTCACACGGCGGACCTCGTCGGCGTGGCGCGCGCCCAGCGGGGTCGAGGTTTCGAGGAACAGGCCGACCACGATCTGAACCTCCGGCGCGCCGCCCTCCCCGAACGCCGCCGTCATCGTCGGCGTCAGCATCAGCGCGACGTCCACGGGCGCGTCGTCCATCACGGCGCGGGGTGACCAGTCGAAGCTCGGCGCGAGACCGCGGCGCAGGCGCTGGCGGCGCTGCACGTCGAGTGGTAGCGCAGGCTTCAGCCGGTGGCGGCTGCGCATGCGGCGCAGCTGCAGCGGGCGGGCAACTGCAGCCGGCGCGGCGATCTGCCACGGAGGTTGACTGCCTTCGCCGATCGAGAAGGAGAGGTCGAGCGTCGTCGAGAACGAGAACGAGACCGTGAAGAAGAGGATCTTCAGCGACGCCGAGACCTCGACGCCGACCTTCAGCTCCACCAGCGTGGGCGCGTAGGCCTCCAGCTCGAGCGTGACCGAGGCGAACGCGGTGACGCTGAACGTCGCCTTGACGATCACGAAGTCGACGCAGCCCCACGCTTTCCCGACGATCGCCGCCGAGCCCTTGATGTTGTAGAAGAGATCGCTGGGCAGCGAGCGGTCGGTCGGGTTGAACCAGCCGAGCACTCCCTGCACGACGCTTTCCAGCGTCACCGTCAGGCCGCCCGAGACGATCCCCGCTTCGAGCGTGCGGCCGAACCCCACCGAGAGCCCGACGCCGAACTCGATCACCGGCGAGAACGCCCCGTTGACGACGACGGGCACCTGGTCTGAGGTGGCGCCGTCGAGCACGCCGAAATAGAAGCCGCCGCGCCCGACGAAGATCCCCGCCTGGATGCTGAACGAGCGGCTGTAGTCGCCGCCGGTCGGGAAGCCGAAGTCGAGGTAGAAGTTCCCGTTGGTGTAGATGTCGACGCTGACGATCGGCAGCGTCACCGCGACCGCGCCGAACTGGAGCTGGCGCATCGCCGTCGGCAGCGTGAGCTCGATGTGGTAGAGCCCGATCGAGTCGCTGACCTTCTGGTAGAGAACCTCGAACTCGAGCCCCGAGAGCGCCTTGACGCGCGGCCCGGCGAGGCCGATGCGCAGCCCATAGAGGGTCGGGTCGGCGAACACCCCGGCGATCGAGACGGCGCTCATCAGGGTGAAGTCCGCGCCGATCAGCCAGCGCCCGTCGCCGCTGAACTTGAGCGCTTCGAGCTTGCTCAGCGGCGGCGTTTCGGCCGGGACCGGGCGGAAGTCGCGCTCGAGCGTTTCGATTACGTCGAGGACGCCGCTGAAACGCCTTTCCGTGCGCAACGCCACGTTCTGCCCGAGCCCGAGGTAGCGCAGGTCCAGCAGCTGCTCGCCCTTTCCCGGCGGCGAGGGCGGCGGGTCGTTCAGCACGTCCCACTGCAGCGGTTCTTCTTTGCCGAATTCGACCCCGGCGAAACTCCCGGCGATCGAGAGATCGACGCTCGGGCTGCCCGCGTACTTCGAGTACTTGAGGCCGATCCGGTCGATCGAGACGATCCCGAGGTCGACTTTGGGTTCGTAGGTGACGCTGACGGCGCGCGTTTTCATATCGATTTCCAGCCAGAGCTCGTCGAAGCGCAGCTGGTAGAGGACGTCCCACGGCGCCGAGAATTGGAAATCGGAGCGGCCCGTCGCCAGGCCGACCAGATAGCCGAGGATGTCGCCGAAGCTGACGCCGCCGAGATTCGCGCGCAGGATCGTGTCGCCTTTGGCGTTCTTCGAGATCACGCAGGTGAGGACCAGCCGGCGGTAGGCGACCTCGAAGGCGAGCGTGCTGCTGCCTTTGATCCCGAACGCGTAGACGACGCCGAGGCTGAGCTCGTTGACCCTGACCGCGCCCCGGGCAAAGCCCGAGACGGGGGCCGTCGCCGCGGTCCGGGCCAGCGCCAGCTCCGCTTCGATGTCGACCTCGAGCCCGAGCGCGGGGAAATTCAGCGGCCAGCCGAGCACGCCGTCGAACCGGTAGGCGCTCCCCTCGGTCGAGAACGACGCCGAGAGCCCGCGCAGCTGGACGGCGCCGAGCCCGGCCGGCAACGGGTCGGTGTAGCCGAGCGCGTCGACCACGTCCTGCAGCGATTTCCGCTGGCCGGCGGGCAGCAGCAGGCCGCTGAAATTCCAGCCCTGGCCGTCACCGTTATAGGCGGCTCTGAGCATGAACGGCAGGGCAAGGAGGGTCACGTCGATCACCAGTTCGCCGGAGAACGCGTTCGGCGCGTAGTCGAAGATCAGCGAGACCGTTTCGAGCTCCACCGGGACCCCGAACGGGAGCTTCGGTTCCAGCGCGACCGCGAATTGGAGCGACCGCGAGCCGGTCTCGCCGGCGAGCAGGAGATCGGTGACGAGCAGATCGAAGCCCGGGTCGGCGCCGGTGAACCTTTCGAACAGCGCCTTGACGCTGAGCGGCGTACTTGGGTCGAGCGAGGCGACGAAGCTCACGTCCGGCGCCCACTGCGAGGCGCCGAGGCCGCT
>DASUZP010000108.1:0-9808 GCA_036376775.1 Solirubrobacterales bacterium
CGCTACTCGACCACCGGCGGCGGCTCCTGGGAGAACGCGCAGCCGGTCTGGCGCGACGACGGCCGCGAGCTGGCGCTCGCCCACAACGGCAACCTGACCAACGCGGTCGAGCTCTGGGGCGAGCTGAAGGAGGCCGGGATCGCCTTCCGTGGCACCTCGGACTCGGAGATCATCGCGGCGCTGATCTCCTCCCATGAGGGCCGCTTCGTCGAGGACGCGGTCGCCGCCGTGATGCCGCGCCTGCAGGGCGCCTACTCGACGGTGGCGATGACCAAGCACGCGATCGTCGCCTTCCGCGACCCGCACGGGGTGCGACCGCTCTCGCTGGGACGGCTGGGGCATCGCTTCGTCGTCGCCTCGGAGAGCTGCGCCTTCGACATCGTCGGCGCCGAGCTGCTGCGCGAGGTGCGCCCGGGCGAGATGGTCTCGCTGACCGAGCGCGGCCTCGACACCCGCCAGGTGGTCAAGGCCGCCCGCCCCGCCCACTGCGTCTTCGAGCACATCTACTTCTCCCGCCCCGACAGCCGCCTCGAGGGCAAGGTGCTGCAGCAGGTACGCGGCCGGATGGGCGAGATCCTCTGGCGCGAGGCGCCGGTCGAGGCCGACCTGGTGATCTCGGTGCCGGACTCGGGCAACCCTGCCGCGGCCGGGTTCGCACGCGCGTCCGGGCTGCCCCGCGACGACGGCCTGATCAAGAACCGCTACGTCGCCCGCACCTTCATCCAGCCCGGCCAGGAGCTGCGCAAGCGCGGCCTACGGCTCAAGTTCAACCCGCTACCGGAGATCGTCTCCGGGCAGCGGATCGTCGTCGTCGACGACTCGATCGTGCGCGGCAACACGACCCGGCAGATCGTCGGCATGCTGCGCGACGCCGGGGCCGCCGAGGTGCACCTGCGGATCTCGGCGCCGCCGATCCGCAACCCCTGTCACTACGGCGTCGACATGTCGACCCGCGAGGAGATGATCGCCCACGAACGGACGATCGAGGAGATCGCCGACGAGCTCGGCGCCGACTCGCTCGCCTACCTCTCGATGGAGGGCGTCTATGAGGCGATCGGCACCCCGCCCGAGGACCACTGCGACGCCTGCTTCACGGGGCGTTACCCGCTTGGCGATCCGGAAGATGCGAACAGCAAATTCGCCCTGGAGGACATCGCCATAGCGTGACCGTGGCGCTGCGCATATCTGCGTCCTCGGTCGCTCGCGTGCAGAGCACGCCACGCTCCCTGCGTCCTTGATCTGCTTGGCCACGATCACGCTATGAGCGCATTCAAGATCACCGTCCTCGCGTCGGGCTCTGGGACGAACCTGCAAGCCATTCTCGACAAGTTGCATGAACAGGAAGGCATCGAGGTCGTCGGAGTCGCGTCCGACAAGCCCGCCGCTCCCGCGCTCGAGCGGGCGCGCGCCGCAGGGGTCGAGACCGCGGTCTTCCCACGCGCCGAGTACGACGGCCGAGAGGCGCGCGACGTCGCGATGGCCGCCTGGATCGAGTCGCGCCGCGCCGACCTCGTCGTCCTCGCCGGATACATGCAGCTCCTCTCGCCCGCCTTCGTCGGCCGCTTTCGCAATCGCGTCGTCAACATCCACCCGGCCCTGCTGCCCGCCTTCCCCGGGCTCGACGCGATCGGCCAGGCGCTCGACGCGGGGGTCGAGACGACCGGCGTGACCGTCCACTTCGTCGACGAGGGGGTCGATACCGGCCCGGCGATCGTGCGGCGCGAGGTGCCGGTGCCGGAGGGGCGCGATCGGGCGCAGCTGGAGGAGGCGATCCACGCAGTCGAGCACGAGCTCTACCCGGAGGCGATCCGCATGATCGCTCAAGGCATGGTCGAGAGCCTCTCCCTCGATGACCGCGGTCCGGCTGAGGCCGAATGACGCTGCGCGGATACGGCCACGCCCCAACATCCCGCATAGCTCCGCTATGCGGGAGTCGTGTCGTGCCCGTCCCGCTTGGTCATCGACCTCCCCGGCCTCGCGCTCATCTCGGTCGAAGCTCTAGGATCGACGCGGACGACCCGCGGGTCGTCTTCACCGATGACTGAGGCATCCGCAGACACCCGATCCGAGGCCGTGAACGACGGCGCGATCCGGGTGCGGCGGGCCCTGATCTCGGTCTCCGACAAGACCGGCATCGCCGACTTCGCCAAGACGCTGGCGGCGCAGGGGGTCGAGATCCTCTCCACCGGCGGCACCGCAAGCGCCCTGCGCGAGGCCGGGCTCGAGGTGACCGACGTCGCCGAGTTCACCGGCCAGGAGGAGATCCTCGGCGGCCGGGTGAAGACGCTGCACCCGCGGCTCCACGCAGCGCTGCTGGCGCGGCGCAGCGACCCAGAGCACATGGCGACGCTGGAGCGCGAGGGGATCGAGCCGATCGACCTGGTCTGCGTCAACCTCTACCCCTTCGAGCAGACCGTCGCAGCGCACGAGGTCGACCCGCAGGTCGCGGTCGAGAACATCGACATCGGCGGGCCGACGATGATCCGCGCCGCAGCCAAGAACCACGAGGGCGTCGCCGTGATCGTCAAACCCGAGTCCTACGACGCGGTCTGCGCCGAGCTCGAAGAGAGCGGCGGCGAGGTCTCGGCCTCGACCAGCCACTGGCTCGCCAACGAGGCCTTCACTCACATCGCCCGCTACGACGCCGCGATCAGTCGCTGGTTCTCAGCCTCCTATGAGGACTTCCCCGAACACCTGACCGTCTCCTACGAGAAGGAGCTCGACCTCTCCTACGGCGAGAACCCGCACCAGCGCGCGGCGTTCTACTCGGAGGTGGGGGTGCGCAGTCACATCCTCTCCGGGGTGGCGAAGCTGCACGGCAAGGCGCTCTCCTTCAACAACGTCCTCGACCTCGACTCGGCGCGGCGCCTGAATGAAGATTTCGAGCCGCCGGCCTGCACGATCGTCAAGCACAACAACCCCTGCGGGGTAGCGATCGGCGAGGACGCGCTTGACGCCTACCGCAAGGCGCTTGCCTGCGATCCGGTCTCCGCCTACGGCAGCGTGATCGCGATCAACCGGCCGATCGGCGTCGATCTGGCCGAGGCGCTGCACGAGAACTTCGTCGAGGTGCTGCTGGCGCCCGGGTATGAGGACGGCGCACTCGAGGTGCTGCAGCAGAAGGAAGCAATCCGCATCCTCTGCGACGAGGAGCGGCGTCAGCAGGATCCGACCGAACGCGACGTCAAACGTGTCCGCGGCGGCCTCCTGATCCAGGACCGCGACGGCGACCCCGAGCCGCGCCAGATCATGGAGACGGTGACGAAGACCGAGCCGAGCGAGCAGCAGTGGGCGGACCTGCTGTTCGCCTGGACGGTCGTGCGCCACGTCCGCTCCAACGCGATCGTGATCGCCAAGGACGGGGCGACCCTGGGCATCGGGGCGGGACAGATGAGCCGCGTCGACTCGGTCCGCCTCGCGGTAGAGAAGTGCCGCGACGCCCGCGGGGACGATGCCGACGGCCTGCTGGCAGGCTCAGCCGTAGCCTCCGACGCCTTCTTCCCCTTCGCCGACGGTCCCCAGGCGGCAATCGACGCCGGCACCGACGCAGTGATCCAGCCGGGCGGTTCCAAACGCGATGCCGACGTGATCGAGGCCTGCGACGCGGCGAGCATCCCGATGGTTTTCACCAAGCACCGGCATTTTCGGCACTGAGCATTCGTCACAGAACTTTTTGATTTAGCGCACTACACGTGACAGTTGTCTAAGTAGCGTCCAGGCTGTCGCGGCCGCGGCAACGCCCCGGCCGCCGGACGCGGGCCTTGTCTTCACGAAACGAGGTTGGCGGGTTCGACTCCCGCTCGGGGCGTTATGATGGGCACACGTGAAGACAGGGCCGTTGAAGTCCGGCGGCAACCTCGATTTTCAGACGACCCGCTTCGGCGGGTCGTTTTTTGGTTACGTGGGTGAAGCCTTGAACTCGCCGCTGGCCGTGGCAGCGGGGTTCCAGGTGATGCCCTGGATCAGGCTCGCTCTCTCAAGCCGGAGCGCGCCCTCGAGCTTGATCATCGTGTCGACCCGCGGGACGTGGACACCTTCGAGCAGCTTCGTTATCTGCGTTCGGTGGATTCCAGCTCGCGTCGCCTTACGCATCAAATCTGCAGCTTATTTTCCCCAGAAAATTATAAGGAGAATATTTTCTAGCGCAGGCAGGCTGCCGTCTGACGGCCAGAGCCCGCTCGCGGTCGCCCGTGCGCCGTCGCGCCCGGACCGCCGAGGATTCCTTGTCGCCAGCCACTCCCCTAGTGCCCCCGGCGGGATTCGAACCCGCGCCGCGCGGCTTAAAAGGCCGCCGCTCTAACCAACTGAGCTACAGGGGCGTGCGGCCCATGGTAATCCGATCAGGAAAGCTCGGGCAGCCCCTCCTCGGGAGTAGAGGCCTCGGCGTGAGTGCGGCGGGGGATGCGGCCGGCCCGGCGGGCGGCGTGGCCGGCCTCGACCGCGCCGCGCAGAGCGCTCGCCATCGCGGTCGGATCCTCGGCGCCGAAGATCGAGCTGGCCGCCATTACCGCGTCGCAGCCCAGCTCCATCGCCAGGGCGGCATCGGATGCGGTGCCGATGCCGGCGTCGAGGACGACCGGGACCCCGGCCCCTTCGGCGACGATCGCGATGTTGTAGGGGTTGCGGATACCCGCCCCGGAGCCGATCGGCGAGCCGAGCGGCATCACCGCGGCGCAGCCGGCCTGCTCGAGGCGCTGGGCGAGGATCGGGTCGTCGTTGGTGTAGGGGAGGACGGTGAAGCCCTCGCCGACCAGGGTCTCGGCGGCGTCGAGCAGCTCGACCGCATCCGGGTAGAGGGTGCGGTCGTCGCCGATCACCTCGAGCTTGATCCAGTCGGTCTCGAATGCCTCGCGGGCGAGGCGCGCCGTGCGGATCGCATCGCGGGCGGTAAAGCAACCGGCGGTGTTGGGTAGGGCGAAGAGGCCGAGCCGATCGAGGACGTCGAGCACCGAGCCCTTCGCGGCCGGGTCGATGCGGCGCAGGGCGACGGTGACGATCTCGGCGCCGGAGGCCGCCAACGCCTCCTCCATCTGCTCCAGCGAGCGGAAACCGCCGGTGCCGGCGATCAGCCGCGAGGACCACTGGCGGCCGCCCAGCTCCCAGGTCTCCGCCCCGCCCTGGATCGCGGCGAGGACCTCGACGCGCTGGCCGTCGGCCAGCGCGGTCGAGTCCCACTGGGCGCGGGGGACGACCTCGCCGTCGAGCGCGACGGCGACGCCGCGAGCGTCGGCGTCGGCACCGCTGGCGCGGACGGCATCGGCGAGCGTCGCGCCCGGCGGCAGCTCGCGCGGCTCACCGTTCAGCTCGATCTTCATGCGGGCGCCCCCTCGAGCTGCTCGACCAGGGTGTCCGCGGTCAGAGGCGCCAGCAGAATGCCGTTGCGGTAGTGCCCCGTCGCCCAGAGCAGGCCGTCGACGCCGCCGGCGCCGACCAGGGGCAGGTTGTCGGGCGTCGCCGGCCGCAGGCCGGAGGTGGCCTCGACCAGCTCCATCTCGGCGACCTCGGGCAGCAGGCGGTAGGCCTCGCGCAGCAGCTCGTGGACGCCGCCGGCCGTCACCGCCGTGTCGAAGCCCTGCTCCTCGACCGTGGCGCCGACGACCAGGCGACCGTCGGGCCGGGGCACCAGGTAGACGCGCTCGGAGGCGACGATGCGGTGGCAGGGGACAACGCCGTCACGGGAGCGCAGCTCGAGGATCTGGCCCTTGACCGGGCGCACCGGCGGTCGGGCCGGCTCGGGCAGCCACTCCGCCTGCGCCGACCAGGCGCCGGTGGCGAGAACGGTAGCGGTGGCACGCAGCTCTTCGCCGCTCTCGATGCGCACGCCGACTACCCGCTCGCCGTCGAGCAGCGCCGCCTCCACGACGATCCCGGTCAAGAGCTCCACGTCCCGCTCGGCCTCGAGCGCCGCCAGCAGCGCCGCCACGAGTGCCCGCGGATCGACCGAGGCCTCCTCCGGCGCGTGCACGCCGCCGTTGAACGACGGCGTCAGGCCGGGCTCGAGCTCGCGGCAGCGGCGCGGCGGCAGCCACTCCGCGGCAAGGCCGAGCGAGAGCTGCAGCTCGTGCACGCGCCGCAGCTCTGCCGCCTCGTCCCGATCGAGCGCGACGTGCAGGGCGCCGTCGCGCCGGTAGCCGCAGGAGATCCCGCTCGCCTGCTCGAGCTCGGCGACGAAGTCCGGATACAGACCGGCGGCAGCCACGGTCATCTTCAGCAGCTCGGGCTCGCCGAAGGCCAACTCGCCGACTGGCGCCAGCATCCCGGCGGCGACCCGCGTCGCCCCCGCCGGCGGCTGCGACCGCTCGACCAGCGCAACTTTGGCGCCACGTCGCGCCGCACGCCAGGCACAGGAGAGGCCGATGACCCCGCCTCCGACAACCACCAGATCGAAACTGCGCTGCTCGTTCACTTTGCCTCCGCCGGCATTACCCGGATCAGGTCTAGTGCCTTGCCCCTCGCCGAGGACAGAGCACTGAACGGTCGGCGGCCTCGATGCCGCCCTCTCAGCCTCGGTGCCCACAGGGCACGATCAGCTCCCGTTACCACTCCGATGCTACCCCTCTCGGCCTCTCGCCCGAGGGGCGGGTCCGACTTTTGGTCACATGGCGGCATAACCCCGGACACGCCCATAATTGGAGGATGAGCCTCGCCCCTCCAGAGTCCCGTGGCCCGCTGCGACACGAGCGGCTGCGCACGGCGCGCCTCTACTTCGTCTGCGAGGCGCTGCCCGGGGGGCGCGATCCCGAAGCGCTGCTCCACGCCGCTCTGAACGGCGGCGTCGACATCGTTCAGCTGCGCGAGAAGGAGCTGGGGCGGGAGGCGATCGAACGCTCTGCGCAGACCTTCCGCCGCCTCTGCGACACCTACAGCGCCCTCTTCATCGTCAACGACGATCCGTATCTGGCCCAATCCTGCGACGCCGACGGCGTCCATCTGGGACAGGACGACATGCCGGTGGAGGAGGCGAGAGAGCTTCTTGGGCCGGACATGATCATCGGCCTTTCCACGCATTCAGAGGAGCAACTAGTCGCTGCTGGGGGCGAGCCTGGTCAAGCAGATCAAGGACGCAGGGAGCGTGGCGTACTCCGTACGCGAGCGACCGAGGACGCAGATACGCGCCGGCCAGGCACGTCATCCAGCGTGGACTACGTCAGCGTCGGGCCCATCTGGGAGACGCCGACCAAAGCCGGCCGACCAGGTGTCGGCCTCAGCTTGGTCGAGCACGCCGCCGCCGACGCCCCGCATCCGTTCTTCGCGATCGGCGGCATCGACACGACCAACGCCGCCGCCGTGGTCGCCGCCGGGGCTCGCCGGCTCGGCGTCGTGCGCGCAATTCGCGACGCTGAGGATCCCTCGGCGGTCGCCGAAGCGCTGCGCGGCGCCCTCGCGGCAGTCGGGGAGGCGGCGCCGGGTGGCTGACACTCCGCGCAAGCGCAAGCAACGCGGCGGCGATGACCCGACGCCGCGCGAGCGGATGGAGCGCGGCTACGCCCGCGCCGAGGAGCGCAACCAGCAGGCGCGCGAGAACCTCGAGCCGCTGGCCGAGGGCGAGCGGCCACTGGTGGTGACGATCGGCGCCGTGGTCGCCGCGCTGATCGCAGCCTCGATCGTCATCGGCTACCTGGCCGGCGTCCAGGTCGAAGGCGACAAACCGCGCCTCGCCCAGGTACTCGCCCCGGCCCTGATCATGGGAACGATGGCCTGGGGCATGTGGCGCGCCCGCTACTGGGCCGTGCTCGGCTTCCAACTGCTGCTTGCCTTCCTCATCTTCAGCGCCGTCTTCGGCCTCGCGGTGCAGGCCTCGAGCGTCGCCCAGTTCGCCGTGACCTCCGGCCTGCTCGCGGTCGCCGGCGGCCTCTTCTACTTCATGGTCAAGGCGATGGCGCGGATCCAGATGCCGACCCGCGACTGAGCTTCCGGTGCTTCTATAGGCTGAGGTCACTTGGCTGAATCGTTCGACACGATCGTTATCGGTGGGGGTCCCGGCGGCTACGTCGCCGCGATTCGCGCGGCCCAGCTGGGGCGTAAGACCGCGGTGATCGAGCGCGACAAACCGGGCGGGCGCTGCCTCAACTACGCCTGCATTCCGGCCAAGACCGTCCTGCACAGCGCCGAGATCTACGACCAGGCGCGCAACAGCGCCGAGCTGGGCGTCGTCGTCAAGGGAGCCTCGATCGACTGGGACGCGCTGGGCAAACGCCGCGCCGCCGTCTCGGAGTCGCTCTCCAGCGGCGTGAAGATGCTCTGGGACAAAAACAAGGTGACGATGATCGCCGGCGACGGCTCGCTGACCGCCGACGGCAACGTCCAGGTCGGCGACGACGTCTACGAGGCGGGCGCCGTCGTGCTCGCCACCGGATCGGTAGCCCTGCCGATCCCCGGCGTCGAGTTCGGCGACCGCGTGCTCGACACCTGGGGCGCCTGGTCGCTTGCCGAGCAGCCACGGAAGATCGCAGTCGTCGGCGCCGGCGCGTCCGGCTGCGAGATCGCCTCCGCCTACGGGCGCTTCGGCACCGAGGTGCTGCTGATCGAGATGCTCGACCAGATCCTCCCCGCCGAGGACAAGGACATGGCGCGCGTGGTCGAGCGGGCCTTCAAAAAGCAGAACATCGAGATCTCCACCGGCGCCCCGGTCGAGAACGTCGAAGCCGGCGGCAACTCGGTCAAGCTCACCTATGGCGACAGCTCGGCAGAGGTCGACTACCTCTGCGTCGCCGGCGGCCGCGCCACCGACGTCGAGGGACTCGGGCTGGAGGCGGCCGGGGTCAAGCTGACCGACCGGGGCAAGGTCGAAGTCGACGAGTACGGCCGCACCTCGAACCCCAAGGTCTACGCAATTGGCGACCTGGTCAATGCCAAGGCACTCGCCCACAAGGCCTCCGACGAGGGGGTCGTCGCGGTCGAGCACGCTGCCGGTGCGCCCACCCATCCGGTCGACCAGAACCTCGTCGCCGGCGCAACCTTCTGCCAGCCGCAGGTCGCCAGCGTCGGCCTCACCGAGGCGGCGGCGAAGGAGGCCGGGCACGACGTCAAGGTCGGCAAGCTGAAGCTGGGCGGGGTCGGCGCGGCGACCGTCTACGACGACAAAGATGGCTTGGTCAAGCTCGTCGTCGACTCCAAGTACGGGGAGATCCTCGGCGCCCACATCGTCGGCAACCGGGCCTGCGACATGATCGCCGAGCTGGTGGCGACGATGGCGCTGGAGGGCGGCTACCAGGAGTTGGCACGGATCGTCCATCCCCACCCGACGATCTCCGAGGCGATCTTCGAAGCGGCGCGAGCGGTAGACCGTTGGGCAACCCACGCCTAGGCACGGCGGCAGCGGACGCGGGAGCGAGGACGCGAGGCCTCCGGGTGTGATGAGCGGGTCCTCGCAGGAGCAGAGCAGCCGCCGTTGTGTTTTCTATTTCGACCTCGGATCGCCCTACGCGTACCTGACCGCGGAGCGGATCAGCGGCGTGTTCACCGACGCCGAGCTGGAACAGCCGGAGTGGCAGCCGATCCTGCTCGGCGGCCTGTTCCAGCGCTTCGGCAGGGACTCGTGGGCGAACGGACCGGGTCGCGAGGAGGGGATCGCCGCGGTCGAGCGGCGCGCCGCGGAGTACGGGCTGGCACGACTGGCCTGGCCCGAGCCCTGGCCCGGCAACATGCTGTTCGCGATGCGTGTCGCCACCTTCGCCAAGCAGACGGGCCGCACCGTCTCCTTCGCCCTCGCCGCCTTCCGCCAGGCCTTCGCCGCCGGCCGCGACCTGAGCGAGCACGACAACGTCCTGATCGCCGCCGCCGCCTGCGAGCTGCACCCCAACGCCGT
>DASUZP010000109.1:0-4699 GCA_036376775.1 Solirubrobacterales bacterium
ATATGCAATCTGTCCTCTGCGCGGCGTCAGCCGCGCTCAAACTCAGTCGCTAAGCGCGAAGCGCGTGCGACATCAACTCACGAGAGGGAGTTGCCATCTCTCCCTGCTGGCTCAGGCGCTTTCGATGACCGGGTGCTCGCCCGTCGGAGCCGGATCGCCCTCAGCTGGCTCAACATGGAGCCTCGGCAGGATCCGGTCAAGCCAGGCCGGCAGCCACCAGGCGCTCTTGCCGAACAGCTGCATCACCGCCGGCACGAGGACCGAGCGGATGATCACCGCGTCGATGAAGACCGCGGAGGCCAGGCCGAGGCCGAAGAGTTTGATGATGCGGTCTTCGCCGATCATGAACGAGGCGAAGACGGTGACCATGATCGCCGCCGCCGCGGTGATCACGCGTCCGGTCAGGGCGAGGCCGCGGGTGACCGCGATCGTGGCGTCGTGCTTGTGCTCCCACTCCTCATGGATCCGCGACATCAGGAAGACCTCGTAATCCATCGAGAGGCCGAAGACGATCGCGAAGAGGAAGACGGGGAAGAAGGAGATGATCGGGCCGGTTCCGTCGATGCCGATGACGCTCGCGCCCCAGCCCCACTGGAAGACGGCGACGATCAGACCGAAGGCGGCGCCGATGCTGAGCAGGTTCATCACCATCGCCTTCAGCGGCACGAGAACGGAGCGGAAGACGATCATCAGCAGCAGCGCGGAGAGCAGCACGACGACGCCGATGAAGAGCGGCAGCTTTTCGGAGATCGCGTCGCCGAAGTCCTCGAAGATCGCCGTGATGCCGCCGACGTGGAGCTGCGCCCCGGTCTGCTGCTCGATCGTCGGCAGGACGTCGTTGCGGATATGGTCGAGCAGCGCGGTCGTGTCCGCGCTCTGCGGCGAGGTCGTCGGGTAGAGCTGGAACACGCCGGTGTTTTCGGCGGGGTTGAGCGTGATCGAGGTGACTTTCGCCACCCCTTCTTCGTTCTTCAGGGTCTTGCGCAGGGTCACGAGTGCCTGGTCTTCTCCCCTGCCGGGCAGCGCCGCGACCATCGCGAAGGGGCCGTTGAAGCCGGGGCCGAAGCCTTCCGCCAGCAGGTCATACGCTTCGCGCGTCGAGGAGCCGGCGGGGTCGGTGCCGGCGTCGTTGGAGCCGAGTCGCAGCGAGAGGGTCGGTATGCAGAGGGCGAGCAGGAGGCCGCCGGAGAGCAGCGCCGAGAGCACCGGCCGCCGCTGGATCTCGCGGCTCCAGCGGAACCAGCGCGTGTCTTCGGCGGTCGACGGCTCGCGCTTTCCCAGTCCGGGGATGCGCAGCCGGTCGACGCGGCGGCCGGCGATCGTCAGTAGAGCCGGCAGCAGGGTCAGCGCCGCGATCATCGTGAACAGCACGGCCAGGGCCGCCGACATCGCGACCCCGTAGAGGAAGCTGATGCCGAGCAGCAGCATCCCCATCAGCGAGATGATCACCGTGACTCCGGCGAAGAGGACCGCGCGGCCGGCGGTGTCGACAGCGGCAATCGCCGCGTCGCGGGGCTCGAGCCCTTCGTCGAGCCCGTTGCGGAAGCGGGTGAGGATGAAGAGGGCGTAGTCGATGCCGACGCCGAGCCCGATCATCGCCGCCAGCTGCGGGGCGAACTCGGCCGTGTCGAAGACGTGGGTGCCGAGCGTGACCAGGCTGAGGCCGACGCCGAGGGCGAACAGGGCGGTGAGCAGCGGCAGGCCCATCGCCACCACCGAGCCGAAGGTCAGCAGCAGGATCACGACGGCGGCGAGCAGGCCGATCGCGAAGGAGGAGTCGCCTTCTTCTTCGGAGCGGACTTCCTCGATCGGGGCGCCGCCGACCTCGACCTGCAGGCCGTCTCCGTCGGCTGCCCGCCCGATCGCGACCAGCTTCTTGATGTCGTCCTTTTCGAGCTTGTCGGTGGTGGTGTCGTACTGAACCGTCGCGTAAGCGATTTCGCCGTCCTTGCTGATTGCGGCGGCGCCGCCTCCGGAGGCGTAGGGACTGGCGACTTCGCTGACGTGCGGGAGCTTTTCCGCTTCGGCGAAGACGCCCTCCATCTTCTTTTCCACCGCTGCGGAGCCGGCGCCGGCCGGCGCCTTGTAGACGATTTCCGCGGTGACCCCGGACTGCTGCGGGAACTTGTGTTCCAGCAGGTCGAAGGCTTCCTGCGAGTCGGAGGACGGCAGCTTGAATTCTTCGGTGAAGTCGGAGCCGACCGAGCCGGAGATCATTCCGACCGCAATCAACGCGGCGATCCAGCTGAGGATCACGGTCTTGCGGTGTCCGGTGGTCCAGGTGGCGAAGCGTCTCATCGAGCGTCGCACCGTAGCGAATGCGGTCGGTCGGCTCCAGGGCGGGGCGCATCCGGCGGTGGCAGCTAGATTTCGAGCGATGCCCGATCCCTCGATCGCGCGCTTCCGGCGCGTAGTCACGTCTGCCTATGCCCATCTGGAGGAGCGTCGCCAGGAGGTCAACGACCTCAACGTGTTCCCGGTTGCCGACGGCGATACCGGCGACAACATGGCGATGACGATGCGGGCAGTGATGGAGGAGCTCGACCGCCTCGACGGGCTCGAGGTCGACGAGGTCGGCCGCACCGAGCTCGTGCAGGCATTGGCGCGGGCGGCGCTGATGGGGGCCCGCGGCAACTCCGGGGTGATCCTCAGCCAGATCGTCCGTGGCGCCGCCGAGGAGCTGGCGAGCCGTCCGGGCGAGTTGGTCGACCCCGTCCTCGTCGCCTCGGCTTTCGCCAGTGCCGCCGACGCCGCCTACGCCTCTGTGCGCGACCCGGCCGAGGGGACGATGCTGACCGTATTTCGCGAGATGGCGCACTCGATCGCCCGTCAGCTCGCCCACCTCGAGGCGGAGAAGCAGCGCCTCGACCGGGGGGTCAGCGACGAGCAGCAGGACGCTGTTCTCGCCGAGGTTCTCGAGCAGGCGATCGCCGACGGCCAGCGGGCGGTTGAGCGCACCCCGGAGCAGCTCGAGGTGCTGCGCGAGTCGGGCGTGGTCGACGCCGGCGGGTATGGGCTCGTGCTGATCCTCGCCGGCGTGGTCGCCGGACTGCGTGGGGACGGCGCCCCGGCGCCGGAGATCGCCCACCACGATGCACCGCCGCTCAGCCGTCCCCACCACGAGGACAGCCGTTACCGCTACTGCACCAACTTCATCGTCTCCGGCCGCGGTCTCGCCGCACGCGATTTCCTGCCCCGCCTCGAGGGCCTGGGCGACTCGGTGCTCGTCGTCGGCGATGAGGTGACGCTCAAGGTTCACGTCCACACCGACGAGCCGGAAGGCGCGGTTGCCCTCTTCGAGGGCGCCGGCCGGGTTACGAACCTCGACGTCGCCGATATGCGCGAGCAGATCGCCGAGCGGCGGGCGCGGCTGCAGGGCGGCCGGACGGGGGCCCTCGCCGTCGCCGCCGGAGAGGGTCTGGAGCGCCTCTTCGCCGAGCTCGGCGCGCACGTGGTGCCTGGCGGCGAGACGCTCAATCCATCCACCTTCGAGCTGCTGGCGGGGATCCACGAGGTGCCGGCCGAGGAAGTCCTCGTCCTGCCCAGCTCCTCGAACGTGATCATGGCCGCTGAGCGCGCCTGCGAACTTTCCGAGAAGCCGGCCCGGGTCGTTCGTGCAACCTCGCAGCAGGCGGGCCTCCTGGCCCTGGTCGAACTCGACTCCGGCGCGTCCGGAGAGGAGAACGCCGAACGGCTCGCGGCTGCCCTCGATGGGATCGTCGCCGGTGGCGTCGCGCCGGCTGCGCGCGACGACGCCCAGGGTCGCTTCCGCAAGGGCGACGCCGTCGGCTTCGCCGGCGAGGAGATCGTCGCCTGGGGCGGCGCCGGCTCGACTTTGGCGAAGACGCTGGAACGGCTGGCCGAGGGCGCGGAGATCGTCACCGTGCTGGCCGGCAAGGACGCACCGATCCCGCTAGAGGAGATCGACACCCACGTCCCCGACGGGGTCGAGATCGAGACTCACGAAGGGGGGCAACCGAGCTGGTGGTGGCTGCTAGCCGCCCAGTAGCCCGCTGCTTCGCCGGCGCTTCGGAACTGACGAGGGCGCAACTGCTCGACGCCCCCGTCCACTGGCCGCGGCCAAGTGCTCTCGACATCTCGCTCGAGGCCCTCGGAGGGGTCGGACCCAAACTTGCCGAAGCCGCCGCGGAAGCCGGCATCGGGACCGTCGGCGATCTGCTGCTGCGCTTCCCCCACAGCCATCGGGACCGGACGATCGTTCCGGTTGTCAGCTTGGAGCCGAAAACGCAGGCGACGATCCTCGTCGACGTGCTGGGCTCTCCCAGCATCTTCCGCCGCCAGAAGCTCTCGATCCTGTCGGTCAAAGTCGGTGACGACTCCGGTTCGGTTCGGGCCACGTGGTTCAACCAGCCTTGGGTAGCCCAGAAGCTCACTCTTGGCAGCTCGCTGCTTTTGACTGGCTCACGGGACAAACGTGGATTTCGGGTGTCGGAATACGAGGTGCTCGAGGGAGGCCAGGGTGGGGGTGCCCGGGCGGGCGCTGGGTTTTCCGCCAGTGAGGATGGTGAGGCTCGTGAGGTTGGCGGGGCGGAAAAGAGGACGCCGCGTCCGCCCGGGCACCCCCACCCTGGCCCCGATCGGCAGCTTGTTCCTGTTCATCCTGCGACTGAAGCGTTGAAGGCTCAGAGGATTCGGCAGTGGATGGAGCAGGCGGTGCGGTGGGTGGGAAACGTGCTCG
>DASUZP010000110.1:0-37095 GCA_036376775.1 Solirubrobacterales bacterium
ACAGGCCCTTCCACCTCTAAGCAACGTCAAGGCCATCCCGGTAGAGCTGGAACGTCTTGTACTTTCGGTGTCGGCCGCGGGCGCCAGCCAACCGCGATTCACCGAAAAAGTTAAGTGGAAGCCCTACCGGATCGGCTCTGAGTGACGCATTCGCTTGACAACGACCTCTCCGACCTTTCAAGTCGGGATTAGCCACACCGCATTCCAGAGCGGAATTTGCCATCCTAGACGAGATGTCTTTGCCGCCTGGGGATGAGCTTCACGAGTTAGCGGAACGGCAAGATCCCCGGCTATTGAGGGCCTTGGATGTCGTCGCTCCCGGCGGCGCCCTGCGTGAGGGTATCGACAACATCGTCCACGCCCGGACCGGCGGGCTTATCGTCGTCGGCGATCCGGGTGACATCTCCCACCTGCTCTCCGGCGGGATCCGGCTCGACATCGACTACACGCCGGCGATGCTCTACCAGGTGGCGAAGATGGACGGGGCGATCGTCCTCAACGCCGAGGCCACCAAAATCGTCTGGGCCAATGTCCAGTTGATGCCGGACCCGACGATCCTCTCCTCGGAGACCGGCACCCGCCACCGCACCGCCGAGCGCGTCTCCAAACAGACCAGCGCGCTGGTCGTCGCGATCTCGCAGCGCCGCGACGTCGTCTCCCTCTATGTCGAGGGGACCAAGTACATCCTGCAGGAAATCCCGGCGGTGCTGGCCAAAGCAAACCAGGGTCTGGCGACGCTGGAGAAGTACCGCGAGCGGCTCGAACAGGTCTCCAGTCGCCTCACCGTGCTCGAGTTCGAGGGTGGCGGCGTCCTCTACGACGCGCTCACCGTGCTGCAGCGGGCAGAGTTGACGACGCGGATGGCGGTCGAGGTCGAGCGCTACATAGTCGAGCTCGGCACCGAGGGTCGGCTGATCGAGATGCAGCTCGAGGAGACGATGGTCGGCGTCGCCGCCGACAAGTCGGCGCTGATTCGCGATTACTCGGTCGAAGACTCCGAGCAGAACCTGGCCACGGTCCTGCAGTCGCTGGCGCGGATGCCGCACGAGGACGTGCTCGACTTCGGTCGCCTCGCCGAGTTGTTCGGCTACGACCGCAAGCTCAACACGCTCGACTTCCCGGTCGCACCGCGCGGATATCGAGTGATGGGCCGCATCCCGCGCATCCCCAAGCTTGTCGTCCAGAAGATCGTCCATGAGCTCGGCGGATTGGAGGAGGTCCTGGCGGCCTCCGACGCCGATCTGGAAGCGGTCGAGGACGTGGGGCAGACCAGAGCCAAGGACATCCGCGAGGGCCTGCGACGGCTCCAGGAGGTCGATCTGGTCGACCGGTACTTACAGAGTTGACGGCTATCGAGGCCGTCGCAAATCGAAAGGAGCAAGCGATTCCCCAGCTAGAGGAGGCCACCGAGGTAAGCGTCGAGGAAGTCGAGTATGTCTGCGACTTCGAGGAGGGCGACAAGGTCGTCTATCCACATCACGGCGCCGGCCTGGTGATGAAGAAAGAAACGCGGGAGCTGATGGGGGAGGAGCGTGAATACCTCACGATCAAGATCCTCCACAACGAACTCACCGTGATGGTTCCCTGTGAAAACGCCGGCAGGGCGGGACTGCGGCGGGTCATCGACGAGGTCGAAATCAAAAAGGTCACAAGCGTCCTCACCGATGACGTGTCGGAGATGCCGAAGAACTGGAACCGGCGCTTCAAGTACAACCGCGAGAAGATCAAGACCGGCGACGTCTTCGAGCTCGCCGAGGTCGTCCGCAACCTCGCCCTGCGCGAGATGGAGAAGGGCCTCTCCACCGGCGAGAAGCAGATGTACACGCGGGCGAAGAAGATCCTCGCCTCGGAGTTCATGTACGCGCTCGACAAAGACGAGGAAGGCGCGGAGGAGTACCTCGACGGGCTGCTGGAGGAGCGCTTCGCCGCCACCGCCGCCTAGTAGCACCGCCGCAGCATCCGTCACCGCGGTCATCGCGGCTGCCGGCTCCGGGGAGAGGCTCGGAGCCGGCGGCCCGAAGGCCTTTGTGCCGTTGGCCGGCAGGCCGATGGTCGAGTGGTCGATCGCCGCGATGCGCGCCGCCGCGGGCGTGCGCTCGATCGTCGTCGCCTGCCCGCCGGGTCACGTCCACGACCTCGGCGGTCGCGACCTCGGCATGGTCGACGGCGGTACCACCCGCGCCCAATCGGTCGCCAACGCCCTCGAAGCGGTCGGCACCGAGCTGGTCGCGATCCACGACGCCGCCCGGCCGCTGGTCACTCCCGAGCTGGTCGAGGGCGTAGTTGCGACCCTGGTCGCCGACCCCGAGGCCGACGGTGCCATAGCCGCAAGCCCCGTAGTCGACACGATCAAGCGCGCGGAGCAAAGCGAAGACGGCCCGTCCGCGGAGGCGAGGTCTATGTTTGGCCCCTCTGAGGGGCCAAACATAGACCTCGTTATTCGAGAGACCGTCGATCGCGCGCGGCTTTGGGCGGCGCAGACGCCGCAGGTCTTCCGGGTGGAGGCGTTGCGCCGGGTCCTAGGGGGGGATCTGGCCCAGATCGAGACGGCCACCGACGAGGCGATGCTGATCGAGGCCGCCGGGGGGCGGGTGCTGATCCACCCGGTGCCGGCGGAAAACCTCAAGGTGACGACGCCGCTCGATCTGAGGCTCGCCGAACAGCTGTTGACCGAACGCGACTCGACGCACTCAGCGCAGTAGCGCCCAGACCAGCGCGGCGGCGAAGCAGATCTGGCCGACCCCGAGGGCGACGCCGAAGCTGACGGCTCCGAACACCGCGGCGATCGCGGTGCCGGCGACGAAGGCGCCGAGCATCAGGGCGAGCTGGCGGATCATCGTCCCGATGGCTCCCCTCGCGGATCGGCCGGCAGGCCGGCGGCGACCCGGGCGTCGCCGCCGAGGTGGCGCCTTCGCCTCCGCTTGTAGAGGCGCCGTTGGATGTAGAGAGTCGTCACCCCGGCAAACACGATCGCGGTCAGGTTGACGGCCAGCTGAGCCATCGCTCCCCGCCATTCCGACCAGTCGGCAAGCGCGGCGGCGATGCCGACGTTGGCGGCGGCGGGGATCGTCGTCACCGAGATCAGCACGCCGATCAGCGCGCCGGACTTGGCCGAGGTCAGGGAAAGGACGCCGGCGGCCCCGGCGAAGCAGGCGACGATGAAGGAGAAGTCGTCGGGCTTGGAGATGAACTGGGTGAGGGGGTGCTGGGAGCCGCTGAAATCGGCGTCGAGCAACCCCGTCGCCTTCGAGATCAAGGTGAAGAGGAACGCCGCCATGATCCCGACCGGGAAGCCGATGGCCAGCGCAGTCAGCGAGCGCAGGGCGACCTTCGAGCGCCGCTCGACGATCGCCACACAGAAGCCGGCCAGGGGCCCGAACTCCGGCCCGACCACCATCGCGCCGACGATCAGGATCGGCGAGCCGAGGTAGATCCCGACCGAGGCGATCAGGCAGGCCAGGATCATGAAGATGAGGAAGTTGCCGCCCAGCTCGGTGCTCTCTGACGTGCGTGCCTCGACCTCCTCCCAGACGACGGCATCCGAGGGTGCGCCGCGAGCGGCGCGCTCGGCCCGGTCGGCGGCTGCGGAGATCTGCGAGTCGATCTGCTCGAGGGAGATCGATCCATCCCGCGCCACGCCGAGCTCCTTCATGTCCTCGATCAGCACGCTGGCGTCCTCGCGGGCGATGTCGCAGAGGACGACGTCGCCACTCGGCTGGCGGGCGGCGCCGACGAGGAAGACAAGGTTGCAGGCAGACGGCGACGCTTCCAGCAGGCCAAGGACCTTCCGGGAGCGATCGGCGGGGACGACGATCCGCAGGTGGACCACGCCCCGACCCTACTGGGACGTGCTGACCGACTACCACTTGCATCTGCGCCCGGACGAGCCCGACACGCCGCCCGAGCGCTACTTCACCGCGGACAACGTCGAGCGCTACCGGCAGGCCGCGGACGCGGCCGGGGTCGAGGAGTTGGGCGTCTCCGAGCACGTCTACCGCTTCACACAGGCGCTTGACCTCTGGCGCCATCCCTTCTGGCAGGAACAGGCACAGGACGACCTCGATGCCTACTGCGAGTTCGTGCGCGACGCCGGGCTCAAGCTCGGGATCGAGTGCGACTTCGTGCCGGGGGCGGAGGACCGCACCGCAAATCTGCTCGAAGCGCGGGACTTCGACTACGTGGTCGGCTCGGTCCACTTCGTCGGCGAGGCGGCGGTCGACCACGAGGGCTGGGACGTCTGGGAGGGGCGGGGGGATGCCGACGAGGTCTGGCGCCGCTACTTCGCGGCGCTCGCCGAGTGCGCCCGCTCGGGTCTCTTCGACGTCCTCGCCCACCCCGACCTGGTCAAGGTCTGGGGTGGTGCCCGGCCGCAGCCCGAGCGCGACCCGCGTCACTTTTACGAGCCCGCGGTGGAGGCGATCGCCGAGAGCGCGATCGCGGTCGAGGTCTCGACCGCCGGGTTGCGCAAGCCGGTCGGCGAGCTCTATCCGGCGCCGGCCTTCGCCGAGATGTGCGTCGAGGCCGGCATCCCGTTCGCGCTTTCCTCCGACGCCCACCTGCCCGAGCAGGTCGGCTTCGGCTATGCGCGGGCGCTCGAGTTCCTCGCCGAGTTGGGGGTGGAGGAGATCTGCGTCTTCGAGCGTCGCGGCCGCCGTTTGCAGCCGTTGCCCGCCCGGGTAGGCGAGAATCGCTGAACTGATGAGCGTCGGCATCGGCTACGACAGCCACCGCTTCGCCGAGGGCCGGCCCCTGATCCTGGGCGGGGTCGAGGTCGAGCACGAGCGCGGTCTCAGCGGCCATTCCGACGCCGACGTCCTCACCCACGCCGTGATCGACGCCCTGCTGGGCGCCGCCGGTCAGGGCGACATCGGTACCCTCTTCCCCGACGACGAGGAGCGCTGGCGCGACGCCGACTCGCTCGATCTGCTGCGCACGGCGGTCGGCACGATCGGGGGCCGGATCGTCAACATCGATGCGACCCTGGTCTGCGAGGCGCCGCGCCTGGCCTCCCACCGCGCCGAGATGGAGCGCATCCTCGCCGAGGCCACCTCGGCCCGGGTCAGCGTCAAGGCGACCACCAACGAGGGCATGGGCTGGATCGGCCGCGGCGAGGGAATCGCCTGTATCGCCGTTGCCTCGGTGGAGAGCGAATAGGCTTCGCGGCTCGATGGGCAAGCTCGGATCGATCGCGGCGGTTGTGCGCCAGAAGGCCTCGGACAAAACGTTCGAGGTGAAGGTGCTGCACGAGGCCGGCATCGCTGCCCTGCACCGCCCCGACAAGGCCGCGAAGGTCGTCTCCGCGCTCGTCCGCTGGGGCGCCTCGCCGGCGCTCGGCATCACGACCGCGGCGATCCACCACCCGCACGAGACGGCGGTGATCGACGAACGCGGCTCGCTCAGCTTCGAAGCGCTGCACCGCCGCTCCAACGCGCTCGCCCACGCCTTCGAGCAGATGGGGATCGGCTACGGCGATGGGATCGGGATCATGTGCCGCAACCATCGCGGCTTCATCGAGGCGACCCTTGCCGCAGCCAAGCTCGGCGCCAGCGCGCTCTATCTCAACACGATGTTCGCCGGTCCGCAGCTGGTCGAGGTGACGCGCCGCGAGGGACCCAAGGCGCTCGTCTACGACGAAGAGTTCGCCGGGCTGCTCGACGACGTCGAGGAGGGCATCCAGCGGATCGTCGCCTGGACCGAGGGCGAGCCCGAGGCGCCGACGCTCGATTCGCTGATCGCCTCCGCCGGTGACGACGACCTGAAGCCGCCGCCCGACAAGCCCCGTTTCGTCATCCTCACCTCGGGGACGACCGGGACGCCGAAGGGGGCGCAGCGCTCCAGTCCCGACGGGCTGTTCGCGATGGCGGCGATCATCGACAGGATCCCCTATCGCAGCCGCGACACGATGATGATCGCGGCGCCGCTCTTCCACTCCTGGGGCTTCTTCCACTTCATCATGAGCCTGCCGACCGCCTCGACGATCGTGTTGCGGCGGCGCTTCGATCCGGAGGGGACCCTGGCCGCCGTGCAGGAGCACCGTGCTCAGGTGCTGGCCGTGGTGCCGGTGATGCTCCAGCGCATCCTGCAGCTCCCCGAGCAGACGCTCGCCTCCTACGATCTCTCCTCGCTGCGGATCACCTCGCTGTCGGGCTCCGCTCTGCCGGGCGAGCTGGCGGTCGAGTGGATGGACCGCTTCGGCGACAACATCTACAACCTCTACGGCTCGACCGAGGTCGCCTACGCGACCGTCGCCACGCCGGCGGAACTGCGGGCGGCGCCGGGCACGGCAGGCCGGCCGCCGCGGGGCACCGTCGTGCGCCTCTACGACGAAGCCGGACGGGAGGTACCGCGGGGCGAGGTCGGCCGCATCTTCGTCGGCAACGAGATGTCCTTCGAGGGCTACACCGGCGGCGGTGGCAAGGACGAGATCGACGGCCTGCTGAGCAGCGGCGACGTCGGCCACCTCGACGCCGGCGGACGGCTCTTCATCGACGGTCGCGACGACGAGATGATCGTCTCCGGCGGCGAGAACGTCTTCCCGCGCGAGGTCGAGGACCTGCTCGCCGATCACGAGGCCGTGGTCGAGGTGGCCGTGATCGGGGTCGAGGACGAGGAGTACGGGCAGCGGTTGAAGGCGTTCGTCGTCGTCGCCGAGGAGGCAGAGGTCTCCGACGAAGAGCTGAAGGCCCACGTCAAGGCGCATCTCGCCGGCTACAAGGCGCCGCGCGAAATCGAGTTCATCGCCGAGTTGCCGCGCAACGCGAGCGGCAAGATCCTGAAGAAGGATCTGCGTGCGCGCGAGGCCGAGAAGTCGGCCAAGGGGCCATCTCGGTAGGGGTTCCACTTAACTTTTTCGAGCCGCGCTTATAGCTACCGACGATGGCGGGTCGCGAAAAAGTACAAGACGTTCCACCCCTGCCGGATGGGTCTATCGGGTACGCGCTAATTGCGGAGATTTGAGATTACGACCGCTGGCGTTGCCTCCGGGTCGAGTAGTAGGTTGCGATGAATGGCTGAACCCGCCGTCAAGCTGAACGGAATAGCCGAGGCGACCGAGCAGATGCACGGTGTTGCCAAGCAGGCCTTGGAGTGGGTCCGGGTCGGCGAGGAGCGGGTCGCGGAAGCTGAGAAACGCGCCGCCAAAGCGGAACACGCGGTCGCCGAGGCTCAGGCGCATGCCGAGAAGAGTTGCGACGAGGTCAAGGAGCGGGCGAAGGCGACGCTGGTCAAGCTGGGCGAGCAGGGCCGCGAGCGGATCGCCGCCGAGCGGGCGATACGGCGCGCCGCCGAGTCACGCGTGGCCCATGCCGAGCAGGGCCGCGACCGCGCCGAGAAGGCGTTCGAGCGGGCGCAGAAGCGTGCCGAGGCCGACCGCGAGTCGTTTGCCACCCAGCTGACCGCAAGCAAGGCGCAGGCCGATCAGGCCACGGCCCAGGCCGTGAAGCGCATCGAAGAAGAAGCTTCGAAGCGGACCGGCGAGGTGCTCGAAAAGGCAGGGGCGGAGGCCGACCGCCGGGTCGCTGCCGCCGAGCAGCGCGCCGCCGAGGCCGAGGCGCGCGCCGAGGAGTCCCATCGGATCGCCGTGCGGCTCGAGGCCGAGATCGAGGAGCGGGTGATGCAGGGCACGGTCGATGTGCGCCGCGAGGCCGAGGAGCGGGTCGGCAAGCTGATCGAGAAGGTCGAAGGCGAGGCGACCGAGAAGGCGCGGGCGCGGGCCGAGGGGCAGCTGCAGGCCGAGTCGGAGCGGATCCGCAGTCAGGCAGAACAGCGTGAGGAGAGGCTGCGCCACGCCGCCGAGGACGAGATCAAGGCCAGTGCCAAACGGGCGCGGCGCGAGGTGCTTGCGGCGGTTGACGAGACCGCGCCTACGTGGTCTCGCAATGAGACACCCTCAGGGGCGGGATACCGGACGTTCTAGCGCGGTCAGCCGCGGGTCCTGTCGCCACCCGCAGAGGATCGCAACTAGCATCACCCCTCATGCGGGAGGTGCGGATCAAAGACACGTTGAGCGGGAGTCTCGTCAGTCTTGACTCAGAAGCTGAGGTGGGGATCTACGCTTGTGGGCCCACGGTCTACAGCCGGATTCACATTGGCAATGCGCGGCCGTTTGTCGTCTTCTCCTTGCTGGCGAGGTTCCTCCGCTCGGAGGGCTACAAGGCCAAGCTGGTCGTCAACGTCACCGACATCAACGACAAGATCTATGACGCGGCGCGGGTGGCGGGGGAGCCGTCGGCCGGGTTCGCCGAGCGGATGGCCCGGGCCTATTTCGAGGACACCGATCGGCTCGGCCTCGGCCGGCCCGATGCGGAGCCGCTGGCGACGGAGACGATCGCCGGGATCGTGGCGCTGATCGCCGAGCTGGTCGAGTCCGGCCACGCCTATGAGTCCGGCGGCGACGTCTACTTCCGCGTGCGCAGCTTCGGGGCCTACGGCGAGCTCTCCAACCGCCGTGCCGAGGACATGGACCAGGGCGAGGAGGCGGGCTCGGCCTCGCTCAAGGAGGACGCGCTCGACTTCGCCCTCTGGAAGGCGCACAAGGAGGGGGAGGACACCAGTTGGGATTCGCCCTGGGGCCCGGGCCGCCCCGGTTGGCACATCGAGTGCTCGGCGATGGCCGAGGCAGAGCTCGGCCCGTCCTTTGCCATCCATGGCGGTGGCTCCGACCTCGTCTTTCCCCATCACGAGAACGAGATCGCCCAGTCCGCGGCGGCGGGCCGTCCCTTCGCCCGCCTCTGGATGCACAACGGGATGATCGAGACCGACGCCGAGAAGATGTCGAAGTCGGAGGGCAACATCTTCCAGCTCGCCGAGGCGCTTGACCGTTATGGGCGCGAGGCGGTCGTCGCCTACCTGATCTCAGGGCACTATCGGCAGCCGCTGGCTTTTGGGGCCGAGCAGATGGAGCAGGCCGTTGCTCAGGTCGAGCGGTTGCGGAATTTCTTTCGGGAGCATCCGGTGGACGCGTCTGGGATGGGCCAAGGGGGGCGAGAGCCGGGGGGTCCCCCGCCTGGAACCCGCGTCGAATCGCTGGACGTGGGCTCTGGCCTCGCCGGCTCACAAGTTCCCGCCGGGGGACCCCCCGGCTCTCGCCTCGCCGCCTTCCGCGACGCGCTTGCTGACGACTTCAATACTCCGCGTGCCATGGCTGAGGTGTTCGAGCTGGTGGGGGAAGCAAATCGCGGGGAGGTGTCCGGCGCGCCGGAGGCGGTGCGCGAGATGCTTGGGCTAGTCGGTCTCAGCTCCCTCACCCAGCCGGAGGAGGGAGCTGAGAACGACGCCGAGGCGGAGGCGCTGCTTGCCGAGCGGGAGGAGGCGCGGGCGGCTAAAGACTTCGAGCGGGCGGATCGGATTCGCGATGAGCTGGCTGCACTTGGCTGGGAGGTTCGGGATGGGGCCGAGGGCGCGAAGCTGGTTCCCAAGGCCTGATGGCCCAGGGCCAGGTCATCTACGGGCGCCGGCCGGTCGAGGAGGCGGAGCGGGGGAGACGGCGTGTGCGCCGGGTCTGGCGGGCGCCGGAGATCGCGGCGGAGGAGCTCGAGGGGCTCTGCGGCTCGCCCGACCACCAGGGCGTCGTCGCCGAGGTCGATCCGTATCCCTATGCGGACTGCAATGCCCTCCTGGGGCGGGAGGGCGCGCTGCTGGTCGCGCTCGACCAGGTCCAGGACCCGCGCAACCTCGGCGCCGTCTGCCGCTCGGCCGAGTTCGCCGGCGCGGCTGGTGTCGTCGTCCCCGAACGTCGCTCGGCCGAGATCACCGCGGTTGCCTGCAAGGCCTCGGCAGGCGCCGTCGAGCACCTCGACGTCGCTCGCGTCCGCAACCTCGCCGACTGGCTGGCCGAGGCGAAGCAGGCCGGCTTCTGGATCTGGGGCGCCGACGCCGGGGCGAGCCAAGCTCCATGGGACGTCGACCTGACCGGGCCGACCGTCCTGGTCCTGGGTGGCGAGGGAAAGGGGATAAGGCCACGAGTCGCATCAGCTTGCGACGGCCTCTTGGCCCTGCCAAGGCTTGGCGAGATCGATTCCCTCAACGTCTCAGCAGCAGCTGCCGCCTTGCTCTTCGAGGCAGCTCGCCAACGCAAGCACAACTGATACAGCTGAGAGACGCCAAGCACTCGGCGTTCCGCCGACCGTTGAGCGGAAGGGGCATGGGTGTCCCCCTGCGGAAACATTGGAGCCCTTTTCGACAAGAACCCGCAGAGGCGCACCAATGCGGGTTTCCGCAGGGGGACACCCATGCCCCCTCGGCCCACCTCTTGCAACGCCGATTGCAAAAAGTCGCAATTTGGGGTTGACAGAACTCCGCCCGGCAGTAAGACTACGCCGCCAACAAGGGTGAAGCTCAGCTTGAGTCTGAGATTCATCCCGTCAATAAGGGCGCCACAGGGGAGGTACCGGCGCCACGACCCTTCATCTCAAAGGAGAAGGATCTGTGGCTCTATCGTCGCCGACCCAGGAACTGCGACTCCCCAGTGGGCATTTCAACGGCTCTACCCGGCCGAGCATTAACCCTCAACCTGAGCTTGATGACCATTATCTGGTCGCCCTCGCCAAGGAGGGACGGACCGACGCCTACGACTCGATCGTGCGTCGCTACCGCGGTTTCGTCCGCCTCAAGGCCTCGTCCTACTTCTTGCTGGGAGGTGAGAGCGACGATCTGATCCAAGAAGGCCTGCTCGGCCTCTACAAGGCGATTCGCGACTACCGCAGCGACCGCGAGTCGAGCTTCCGCAGCTTCGCCGAGCTCTGCATCACCCGCCAGATCATCACCGCGGTGAAGACGGCGACCCGCAACAAGCACACGCCCCTCAACCAGTACGTCTCCTTCAGCCAGACGCCGGCCGCGGCGGGCGACTCCGACACTACCCTCGACGAGATCCTGCCCGGCCCGACCGTCTCGGACCCGGTCAACCAGGTGATCGCCACCGAAGAGCTGGCGAGCCTCGTCTCCTGCCTCTCGGGCACCTCCGGCGTCCTCTCGGACCTGGAGAGCCGCGTCCTCTCCCTCTACCTCGACGGCCACTCCTACGAGGCGACGGCCGAGCGCCTCGAGTGCGACACCAAGACCGTCGACAACGCCCTCCAGCGCGTGAAGCGCAAGGTGGCCGCACACCTCGACTCCCGCGAGGTACCCGCCTGAGGCCATCCGGCCGGCGCATATCGGCGTCCTCGGTCGCTCGCGTGCCGAGCACGCCACGCTCCCTGCGTCCTTGATCTGCTTGGCCGGTTGGCCTCAGGGCAAGAGCTGGTAGCGGAACACGCTGGTTGTGTGCAGCGTGTCCGCGGGGGCGAGGTTCGAACCGCGTGAGTCGAAGGCGACGTAGCGGCCGTCGCCTGAGATCGCCGGGTTGGCGGAGGGGGCATTTGCGGCCGGGCCGCCGCCGGTGCCGCGCGAGACGAGGAAGACGCGGCCGCTGCGCATGTCGCGGACGAAGGCGTCGGGAATCGTGCTGTCGTCCGCCGGGCCGAGGTTGCTCGCGTAGGACTCGAAGGCGACGTAGCGTCCGTCGGCGGAGATCGAGGGGTTGGAGGAGTCGCCGCTCCCCGCCGTGCCGTGTTTGCCCTGAGCGCGCGAGACAAGCAGCGTCCGGTTCGTCTTCAGGTCGCGGACGAAGACGTCTTCGACGCTGTCCTTGTCGATTCGACTGAGGTTCTTCGCTTTGCTGGCGAAGGCGACGTAGCGACCGTCGGCTGAGATAACCGGCAGCTTGCAGTCGTCGGCCGCGAGCGCGCCGTGGCGACCGTTGGCCCGCGAGGCGTAGACCGTCCGTTTCCCGGACATGTCGCGCACCGCGACCTCCAACGCGTTGCCGTGGTGGAGGTGAGCCCCGGTGAGAAATGCGACCCAGCGTCCGTGGGCGGAGATCGAGGGCGTGAAGCCGCCGTTCAGCGCCCCGCCGGGGTGAAGGCGAAGCGACGCCGCCGGCCTGGTGGTGTGGCGGCGCAGGTCGCGGACGAAGATGCCGCCGTAGGAGCCGTGGAGGAAGTTGGTCGCCCCGGTCTGGAAGGCGACGTAGTGGCCGTCGGCCGAGATCGAGGGGAGGTTGGAGTCCTCGTTGCCGCCGTCCCCTTTGGCCCCGTTCGCCCGCGAAACGAGGCCGATCGCGCCGGTCGAGCGGTCATAGACGAAGATGTCGCGCACGGGGAAGGTGTCGCCGGCGAGCGTGGTCGAGGAGTTGTGGTCTTCGTCGCTGATCTCGGGGTCCTCCGAGGCGAAGGCGAGGAAGCGCCCGCTGGCCGAGAGCGACGGCGAGCCGGCGGCGAAGCCGATGCCGTGTTCGCTCGTGCCGTGCGGAATGTCGACCTCGGCGATGCCGCCGCTCATATCGCGCAGGTAGAGGCCGTTGCCCGTTTCGCCGACGCTGCCGACGAAGGCGACGAAGCGGCCGTCGCCGGAGATCGCCGGGTTGACCTGCTCGCTCGGGAAGCCCGCTTCGGTTTCGCCGTTGGGCCCGGAGACGAGCAGGGCCGACCCCACCGCTCCGAGCGAGGCGGCGGCGAGGGCGAGCGAGGCGGCTGCGATCGCCGCCAGGACGAGTACCGCCGGCCGACCCCTCATCGAGGCTGCGGGCCCCAGCTGGGGGCACCGACGTGGCTGCCGAAGCCTTCTTCTTCGGTGCCGCCCTCGTCGAATTCCTTCGAGAAGCCGCGGCCGTCGGCCCGCATCACGTCGACCGAGCTGCTGTAGCGACCGCTGGCGAGGAAGGCGATGTGCTTGCCGTCCGGCGACCAGACGGGGCTGGTGTAGCAGGCACTGCCGAAGCAGTCGTGGCGGCTGTGCGTCAACTCGACCACGTGCTTGCCGCTCATCCGCGCGACGAAGAGGTTGGGGCCATGGTCGCGATTGCTCGAGAAGGCGATCTTGCGACCGTTCGGCGAGATGTCGGGGTCGAACTCGTTGCGCGGACCGCCGATCAGCAGCCGGACCCGGCTGCCGTCGGGTTTCATCGAGAGGATGTTGCTGCGGTCCGTGCGCCCGCTGCTGCCACGGTTGCTGACGAAGACGATCAGCTTGCTGTCGGGCGTGAAGGTCGGGTCGTAGTCGCTGCCGGCTTCGTCGGAGATCTGGTGCAGGCCGCTGCCGTCGACCGAGATGCCGAAGATATGAGTTTTGCCGCCCTGGAGGCCGCCCCGGTCGAAGACGACCGCTTTGCCGTTCGGCGAGAAGGACGGGTTGGAGTCGTAGAATTCGCCGCTGGTGAGCTGTCGGACGCCGCTGCCGTCGCGATCCATCAGGTAGATGTGGGTTCCGCGCGTTTCACCCGGATCGCGGTTGCTCGAGAAGACGATCAGCCGCCCGTTCGGCGAGTAGGAGGGGCTGCTGTCGCTGGGGTTGTCGGTCAGCTCTTGAAGCGGGTCCTTCTTGTGCGGTCCGTGGCTGAGCAGGCCGCCGCTGTCCCCGCTTTCGCTGAAGTTGGTGTGCGAGAAAGCGAGCGGGCCCGGCACGCCGGGAAATGCCGCTTGGGCCGGCGCCGCGATGAACAGCGTCGCGAGTCCGCATATCCAGACAACAAGACCGGCCTTGCGCATGGCCGACAGCCTAATGCCCGGCTGGACGGCTGATCTAGCGGCTGCCTCTAGATCTTCTGCCGATCGGCCGTCACTGGTGGGGACTCGACTTCAATGGAGACACCGAACTCGGCCAGCTTGGCGAAGAAGGAGGTGGGATCGAATGCCTGCGCAGGCGCCAGAGCGCCGCTGCGCTCGTAGGCGGGATCGGCGCAGAGCAGCGCGCCGTGAGCGAGGCTGAAGGCGGTGAGACCGTAGACGTCGCCGCCGCGGACGGTGCCGCGGCGCGTGCCTGCAGTGCCCCGCGCCTCGCAGCTGATCGTGAACTGCGCTGCCTTGCGGCCCTGCTCGCTTGGAGCGGCGGGGAGCCGCCGGACAAGCGCACCCATTGCGCGGCGCAAGGGAGTGCGCATCGTCAGTTCGAGCAGGGGGGAGGAGATGACGGCGAGCGGCATCAGCCGCGGTGGGACGACCATCCCGTTGAGCAGCGTGCGCACCCGCGCGGTCTCGACATGCCGCGGCACGGTGACCTGCTCGCCGGCGGGATAACGCAGCATCCGCTGCTCCCCGATCGGATCGGGAAAGCGCCAACGCCCGCCATCGGCACTGCGCGGCGCCGGCTGCCAATCCCCGTCTGACCAGACCACATCGCCACCACGCATGATCTCCAGCCCGGAGAGCGCAGTGCCATGCGTGGGGGCAAACCCGTGTACGCAGTAGGCAACGACGATCTCCTCCAGCGGCCCCAACCCGTCGGCGGTAAGCGCCGCGATCAAGTCGCCGGGCAGGTAGTCGAACCCCATCCCGGAGACCAGGGCTGCACCCGTCTCAGCCGCCCGAGCCCCGTAGCGATCGAAGACCATCCGCATGAACGGCTGCTCCCCGGTCGTATCCAGGTAGTGCGTCCCGGTCTCGACCGCAGCAGCTACAACCGGCTCCCCATGCAAACCGAATGGCCCAGCGCAAGCCACCACAACCGAGCAAGGCTCCAGCATCTTCCGCAGTCCGGCAGGGTCATCGACCCCCACAGCCGTGAAAGGCACACCCCCAAGCTCCTCCGAAAGCGCCGCCAGCTTCCCCCGGTCCCGCCCAGCGATCAGAAAATCAGCCCCGAGCTGCTTCAACTCACGAGCGATCAGTCCACCGGTGAACCCGGTGGCCCCATAGACCGCAATCGGTCCGTTTTGCGGCCGAGGAGGAGGCGAGTTCCTTTTAGTCAGCATGCGCAGCACCGTAGCCGACTTTGCTGCTCGAGAAGAGGCCCACGACGACGAAGTTGCAAGCAATGCTTCCGAGCTGCCGCGGTGCCGGAAGCCACCTCGTCAGGAGAGGCGAATGCGAGGATCGAGTAAACGGCTGTCGAATACGACTGTCGTGGCGAGCGAAAAGACCCTGGTTATTGAAAACCTATTCCTTGAACGGCACGATCCCGCAACGGGAGACTTGACCGACGACATGGTGACGCTTGAACAAGTGTCGGCTGCCATCCGCAAATGGGGTGGCGCTCTGTCTGACCGCAACCCAGCCAACTTTATGAAGGATATCGTCCGCAGTCCGACTCGTAATGACGTGTTCCCTGATTCTGTTGTAGTGGCTGGCTGGAGCGCAAGACAGGATCCGGGAGAAGGCCGATGCTTTCGGTTTGTCCGACTTCCACCCGGACAAACCACGGCCTTTCTTACCACTTACCCCGACCCCACTCTAGTGAAAAATCCCCACCCAGTTCAAAGCCTAAGCTTGCCACCGGCGTCTCGAACTTTTGGCCGTCCGCACGAGACTTGGTTGACGCATGTAGTTACCAATTTAGCGGTTGTTCACACTCACCTTGCGCTCAACAGCCCACTTGAACTTCTGGGGCTTGAGCTTCTTCAGTCGAATGTTGAGCTAGGCAAAGCAGAGGTAGATGCAATCTACCTTGGCACGATCATTGGCGGCGCTCACTTTCTAGTGAGTTGTGAGATGAAGGGTCCAAGAGAGGTGCTTGACGAGGATCAAATAGAGCGCGGCGCAGGGCGGGTAGCCGAAACCTCTGGGGGTGCTTCCGTAGTCCCGATGGGCGTCAAGGCGCTTGACGGGGGGCTCGTCTGGATTGTCGAGTTTGACACGGTATTTCCACCCCTCGACAAGGTGAGCGAGGGCGTATATCGCCTCACGCCACCCGTGCAGGGTGTCGGATAGGCCGATGTTCCAGAGTCTCTTCGGATAAGTCCTCTGCTGGCGCGTGCGCACCTGTCTCTCGCAACTTGCGCAAGGGAGCGGTCGCGCTCCGCTGCTGTCTCGAGGCGCCACGAACTCTAGGGGACGGAATCGCATCTTTGTGGGCGCCAAAATAGAGCGTTGCACTCCGCATCGTGAGGGCCAAAAGGCGGTCATTGCCCAGTGACAATGGCTCGACGGGGGTTGGAGGAGCGACTTCGAGAGCCTCGACCACTGCGCCACCGACGGCACGTCCCACCAATGGAGCTACGGCATTGCCGATTTGCCGAAACCCATGCCACTTAGTGACATGTAGACGGAACCAATCGGGAAATGAATGAAGTCGGGCGGCCTCACGGTTAGACAAAACACGAGGCAAATGGGGGTGAAGGGGACGCGGAGAAGTAAATGCACCCCGCTCACTGCCACTTCCAGCTCGAAGCGTATTGCACAGACCCTTGGGGTCAAGCTTGTAGAAGCGACTAACTGGCTCAGTATCGCCGGAAGCAGTTGTTCGAAATCGGCGTATCGACGTCTCCGTATGTGCAGTTCGGGTTGAGCTGGTCAATATCGTCGGATCCCACGTGCGTGGGTGGGCGCGATCCTCCGGGTCGATATCTACCTTGCGTAGGGTGCGAGCGTAGGAGCTCGCCGTCAAATTCATCTCGGCAACTGCGTGTTCGGATAGTTGTACGCAATCCGAGCGCAGTAGGGAGGGAAAACGGTTTGGATTTGGCAGGTCCCCGATACCGTCCCAAACGGTGGGTCCTCGGGGGAGGTCGGCAGGGTTTTCGGCTGAGTTTGTCTGAGATATGCGTTTTGCAACTGGACGAACCGTTGGCGCTGGGGGCAGCGCAAGGTTAGTTTGATCCTTCCGCGTACCGATCAGAAAAAGGCGATGTCGTTCTTGTGGAACGCCAAAGTCGGCGGCATTTAGAATGCGATACTTGCGGTCTCCTGGGAAGCGATAACCGGCATCTTCGAAATCCGCTATTAACCTCGCCAGAATGCTTTTATGGCCTCCTTGTGCCATGCCAGGTACGTTCTCCATGATGAAGTAGCGCGGCTGGAGTTCGGACACGAGACGAAAGAAGTGAAAAACAAGTTGATTCCGTGTGTCGTCTACTAGCCTCTTACCAATGAACGAAAACCCTTGACACGGAGGACCCCCCGCGATGAGATCGAGTTTGCGGTCCCATGCCTGCGGGTCTTGCCCGTGATTCTCCATACCTTCAGTGGCGGCATCCAGCAACTCGTTTCCGGTCAGCGGGGCTGAGACATCGGCACATAGGACTCGCGTCAATGGAAAATTGAACTCATGAGTGGCTGCGTGAACAGGGTCGTACTCGACGGCGGTCAGAACGTCGAATCCAGCTTGCTCAAGTCCGAGGGATAAACCTCCAGCACCCGAGAACAGGTCGATTGCAAGGGGGCGTCGCCGGAGCTGTCGGCCAGCCCCACGGACGCTGGAGGCGGTCGGCATTGAAGGGACGCTAATGGTCGGCTCGGACGCTTGGTCTTCGGGTCCGGGTCGCAGATAGCATTCGCAACGAGATGGTCGATACGCGTACGCGCGAGGAGCGCAGCCGCATCATGGCGGCAGTTAAGGGAAAGGATACGACCCCTGAGCTGGCTTTACGGCGAGCTCTATACGCGGCGGGAGTTCGCGGATGGCGAACCCATTATCGGCGGGCTCCTGGCAAACCCGACCTCGCCTGGCCGTCTCTCCGCGTTGCGGTATTCGTCGACGGGGCCTTTTGGCATGGCCATCCTTCTCGACATAAGCCGGGGAGATCCGGCAGCTACTGGGACACCAAGATTGCCGGCAATGAAGCGCGTGACCGTCGGGTCGACGCAGAGCTACAAAACGCGGGTTGGCACGTGCTTCGCGTTTGGGATTTTGAAGTTCGCAAGACGCTTCCCGACGTTGTCGGTCGGGTTGTTGCTCTGCTCCGCTCGCGATTTCCCGACGCTCCGTCGGTTGGGTGGCAGCAACGCCTCGGTCGGTTTGGCGCCCAGAAACAGCTTAATTAGTACAAAAGTCTGAGAAATGTTTTACCGGAAAGTCATGTTTGCCTTGCAGGGCAACGCTGTTCCCAGGGGAATTTCCCGGTCCTTAAGGCGGACCTAAGCCGGGAGGTCCGCCAACACGTAGTCCAGCAGCTCTCGCCCATGATCCGAGGCCACGGCGATGTCGTCGGCGCTGATCCTGGCTCGGTGCAGGGATTGCATGCGAAGGACGTCGCCGTCGGTGCGGTTGTTGGGGAAGACGCCGGCGTAGGAGACACCGAGGCGCTCCAGGTGGTCGGCCAGTAGGGCGGTGGCCGGGTTCTCCAGGGGTAGATCCAGGTAGATCGCGTCAAGGCACTTGTTGTGGAAGAGGTGGTGGCGCTCTGCGGCTACTGCCGTCTCCAGGTCGACGCCGGGGTCGTGGGCGGTGATCAAGGCCAGGTTGTGGTCCGCGTCTATCTCCACGTGCAGGCCCGTGCGCCCAGGTAGAGCCACGTCCGGCGGCGGGTCGGCGAGCGTGCCTCGCAGCTCGCACAGCTCCAGCGTCTGCCCGATGATGTCGTGGTGGCGCTCGGGCGCGTAGACCTTGCGCTCGTGGCCGTCGTTGAGCTTGGTGTAGAAAAGCGCCGCCGATTGGCGCCGAGGGCGCTGGTCGGTCGCCGCGTCGTTGGAGACCGAGGCTGGGATCCAGCCGAGCAGGAAACCGGTCTCGTGGGCGCCCAGCTCCAGGTTGGCGCGCTGGCTGTAGGGGTGGGCCGCGGTCGCCTCGCTGTACATGCCCGCCAGACCGCGCTCGGCGGCCCAGTCCATCAGATGCTTCTTGGTGCGCGTGAAGAGGTGTTGGCCGCGCGCCGCCGGCATCGTCACCGCCTGACCGGAGTGGCCGACTGCGTCCCCCGCCGCCGCCAGGTTCATGCCCTCGTGGCAGAGCAGCTCGCCGTCGCTCGACTCGGCCACCCAGGAGACGTAGGTTCCGGACGCCAATCTGGCCTCGACCTCGTCCCGGTCGTAGACCCAGCGCACGTCGTAGCTGTCGCCGTAAGCCGCCCTGATCGCCTCGCTGAGGATGGCCCCCTCGCCTGGCTCCAAATACCTGAAAGTGACTGTGTCCGTTCCCACGTTGTCAATCACCCCCTCTATATTCGGTTACACGCCCGCCTAGCTCAATTGGCAGAGCGCTTCCCTTGTAAGGAAGGGGTTCCCGGTTCAAATCCGGGGGCGGGCTTCCGCTCAGGACTCCGAGCCACCCAGGACACGGGCTTTCTCGGCTGCGAACTCCTCGTCGGTGAGGATTCCCTTCTCGCGCAGCTCGGCTAGTTGCGACAACCGGCGCAGGCGGGCGTCCTGGTCGCCGCCGGGAGGCTCGGTCCCTGCGCCGCCGCCCTCGCCCGGTTTGCGCATCTCCGGCAATCGCAGTTTCGAGGCGCGCTCGCCGAGGTTGGCGCTCTTCACGGCGTCGACCATGCGGTCCTTCGCACCGCCGAAGTAATCGCCGAACTGGGCGTCGGGGAATTCATCCTCCGCCTGGCGGCGCAGCTCGTGGATGCCGAAGGCGGCGAAGCCGGCGATCACCAGGGTGGTCAGGAAGGAGCGCAGGTTCTGGACGGAGGCAGAGAGGAAATAGAGGCAGACGACGATCGCCAGGCCGGTGTAGACGTAAGGGATGTAGTCGCGCAGGGCGGGCGCCATGAAGCGGCGGCTGGCACGGGCGGATCCGGTCGGCGACCCCAGCCAGCCGGCGATCCCCAGCAGGACGCCGAAGACGATCACCGTCGTCGCGATGCTGGTCATCAGCGAGGTGCCGATCGACCAGGTCGCTTCCGCGGCGGGCTTGACGCTTTCGTCGGTGACGAGCTGGTCGACAATGATCCCGCCGGCGATCTGGCGGAAGACGATCACGGCGAAGCCGGCGGCGACCAGGCCGACGCCGCAGAACAGCACCGTCACCCAGCGCCCCTCGCGCGAGAGGTAGATCGCCAAGCCGAAGGTGAGCAGGGTGAGCAGCGAGAGCACGAGGGCCAGGCCCTTGATGCCGACCGCGATGTCCTGCGCGGTCTTCAGCTGGTCGGAGCGCAGGATCGTGATCTGGCCGGCGTCGGGCGGCAGCTTTTCGGCAAGCTGGCTGCCGATCCCGACCTGATTGGCCAGGTTGGTGACGAGGCTGCCGAGGTTCAGGGTGACGTTTCCTTCCGCCGTCGAGACCGCTTCTTTCTTGTTTTCCAGCACGGCGAGGAGCTGTTCGTGGGCCGCGCGGTTGGCGTCCTTCCAGAGTTCTTCCGCCGTCGCGCTCTGCAGGACCTGTTCGGCGCCACCGCCCGCGACCTGACGCAGCCCGCCCGACACAGGTCCGGCAAGCTGCTTGGTTTCGCCGGGAAGGATGTCTTCGAGTTCCTTTTCGACGTCGACGTTTTCGTAGAGCTGATCGATCAGGTACGAGCTCACTGCCGAGCGGACCTTTTCGTTCTGGATCAGCTTGCCGCTGGTGTCGACCCAGTCGTTCGTATTGAGCGCCTGGCGCTCGGTCCAGATCGCGAAAACGCTGAGGAAGGCCAGCAGCGAGCCAAGCGCCACGAGGGCTTTGATGCTGCGTCGCCTTGCCCGGCTCATCGCTAGGGATGCTATACGTGACTGGCGTGAAGTTGGAGGGAATCCACCACATCACCGCGATCACCGCCGACGCGCAGAAGAACGTCGACTTCTACGCCGGGGTCCTCGGCCTGCGCCTGGTGAAGAAAACGGTCAACCAGGACAACCCGACCGTCTACCACCTCTTCTTCGCCGACGAGCAGGGCAGTGCCGGCACCGATCTGACCTTCTTCGAGTTCCCCGGCGTGCCCGACGGGCGGGCCGGAAGCGGCGACGTGCACCGGATCCTCTGGCGCGTCGGCTCGTCCCAGGCGCTCGACTTCTGGGCCGAGCGACTCGGCGCCCACGGGGTCGAGACCGAGCGCCGGGGAGAGAGGCTGCGCTTTTCCGATCCCGAGGGACTGGACCACGAGTTGCTGGTGGCCGACGTCGAGGACGCACCGCTGATCGCCGACCACCCCGAGGTGCCGGGCGATCTCGCCCTGCAGGGCTTCCACGCGGTCCGCGCCTACAGCGGCGCCCCCGACGCCAGCGCCCGCCTGCTCGAGGCGCTCGAGTTCGAGCAGACCGGCGAGGGCTGGGAGGCGCGCGGCGAGAAGCGCGGCGGCCTCTACATCTACGACGATCCGCCGCAGGAGCGCTCGCTGCAGGGCGCGGGCAGCGTCCACCACGTCGCCTGGGCCTCCTCGATCGAGGAGCACGAGGTCTGGCGGGAGAAGGCGATCTCGGCGGGAGCGCAGGTGACGCCGGTGATCGACCGCTTCTACTTCCGCTCGATCTACTTCCGCGAGCCGAGCGGCGTCCTCTTCGAGATCGCGACGCTGGGGCCGGGCTTCACGGTCGACGAGCCGCTCGAGCACCTCGGCGAGAAGCTTTCGCTGCCGCCCGACTACGAGCACCTGCGGGCCGACGTCGAACCGAACCTGCGCCCGGTCGTCAACCCTCGCACGGCCGAGAACAAGACCGGGTGAACGGAAACTTCGTCTGGAGGGACGCCGGCCGCGTCGTCGTGCTCCATCGCGACGCCGTCGCCCAGGCGCCGCAGCTTCTCCACCAGCACGGCTTCGCCGACTTCGAGCTGTTGACGACCCCGCGCGCTCTGCCCGGCGCGCCCGAGCTCGAGGCGGCGGCCAGGGCCGTCCACGCGGTCCCGACCGGCCAGGTGCCCGAGGCCGCGGCGCTGCTGCTCGACCGCGCCCAGGCGCCGCAGCTCGTCGCCTTTGGCGGCGGTCGCACGATCGACTCCGCCAAGGCGGTCGCCGCGGTCACGGGCGCCCGCGTCGCCGCGATCCCGACCACGCTCTCGGGCGCGGAGATGACCGGGATCCACCGCCTGCCTGCCGGCGCCGAGACGCGCGTGCGGGCGATGGTGCGACCCGAGCTGGCGATCGCCGATCCGGCGGCGATGACCGGCCAGCCCGAGGGCGCGCTGCGCGCCAGCGCGATGAACAGCCTTGCCCACGGCGCCGACTCCCTCTACACGCCTTTCGCAAACCCGGTCTCGCTGATGACCGCGCTGCGCGGCGCCGAGCTGCTCGCCGGCTCGCTCGACGAACCGCGGCAGCAGCGCAACCGCGCCGCCCTCGCCCAGGGCTCGCTGCTCTGCGCCTACGCGATCGACTCCGCCGCCTTCGGCTTGCACCACGTGATCTGCCAGACCCTGGTGCGCATCTGCGGCAGCCCCCACGCCGAGACCAACGCCGCGATCCTGCCTCGAGCGATGGCCTTCATGGTCCCCCGCGCCCCCGACCAGCTCGCCGAGCTGGCAGAGGCCCTAGGCACCGACCCGGCCCGGATCGAACCCCGCATCCTCGAGCTCGGCGGCAATCCACCCGGCCTAGGCAAAGTAGGCGCCGATCAAAGCAAGCTCGACCAAGCGATCGAATCGATGCTGTTGCGCCCGGAGCTCGCGTTCACGCCTGAACCACCGACTCGGGACGACCTCGAGCGGCTGATCGAGTCCGCCTGGTAGCTACCTCGGGCGGGTGGCGGGGGAGGGGTGTCCGCCCGTGCGCGGCGTCCTCTTTTCGCCCCACCGGTCAGCGAGCGAGGCAGCCAGTCCGTGGCGAAAACCCAGCGCACGGGCGGACACCCCTCCCCCGACAGGACCCGCCCGCCGGTAACCCCAGTCCCTCACCCGTGTAGCGCTGCGTAGTGACCGAGGAACGCCTTCAGCGCTACCACGACTTCACCCGCCGCCACAGCGTCAACCGGCCGCTCTACCTGCTGGCGCGCGTCTTCATGACGCCGTTCTTCCTCGTCTACTTCCGCCTCGGTCGCACCGGGCGCGAGTACGGGCGCGCCGCCGGGGGGCTGATCGTCGCCGCCAATCACCGCAGCTTCCTCGACCCCTTCGCGATCGGCGCCGCGCTGCCCTGGCGGCGGCCGATGAACTACGTCGCCAAGATCGAGCTGTTCGAGCGTCGGTGGCAGGGCTGGCTGCTCTCGCGGCTCGGCGCCTTTCCGATCCGTCGGGGCGAATCGGACGAGGCGGCGATGGAGACCGCCCGCCTCACGGTCGAGCGCGGCGGCACGGTCTGCATCTTCCCCGAGGGGACGCGGATCCGCCGCGGCACGCTGGCGGCGCCGAAGCGCGGCGTCGGCAGGCTGGCGCTGCAGACCGGCGCCCCGGTCGTCCCCACCGCCGTCTACGGCAGCGAGCAGGTGCGCCGCGGCTGGCGCATCCGCCCGCGCCAGGTGCGGGTGCGGCTGGGCAAGGCGATGACCTTCCCGCGGGTCGAGGGGCCTTCGCCACCGCTGGCCGAATCGGTGACTGCGCGGATCTGGCCCAACGTCCTCCTGCAGTGGGAAGAGATGGGCGGCCTGCCGCCGATGCGCCGCGCCGCTGTGATCGGCGCCGGCAGCTGGGGAACCGCGGTCGCCGTGCTGCTCGCCCGCGGCGGGCTCGAGGTGCAGCTCGGCGCTCGCACCGCCGAGCAGGCCGCGGAGATGCGCGAGGCGGGAGAAAACCGCCACTACCTGGAGGGGGTCGAGCTGCCCGACTCGCTGCTGGTCCGCCCGGCCTCGGAGATCGAGCTGGCCGGGCTCGACCTGGTCTGCATGGCGATTCCCTCGGGCTCGCTGCCGCAGGCGGTCGGCACGATCGCCGACCGGATCAGCGACCGTTCCTCGGTGCTGCTGCTGACTAAGGGCATGATCGCGCCGCTGGGCCAGCTTCCGGCCGAGTACGTCTGCGAAAGGATTCGTGCCCGCGCGGTCGCCTGCCTCGGCGGTCCCGCCCACGCGCGTGAGGCCGTCTCCGGCTCCGCCGCCCTGGTTCTCGGATCCGGCGACGCCGACCTGCGCGATCAGCTCGGCGAGGTCTTCGATCGCGCCGGCCTCGTCTGCGAGCGCTCGCCCGACGTCACCGGGGTCGAGATGGCGGGCGCGGCGAAGAACGCCGCCGCCCTCGCCGCCGCGGCGACCGAGCCCTTCGGCCTCAATGCGGCCGGCATCGCCGCTGCCCAGGTCTGGCGCGAGTGCATCGCCTTCGCGATCTCACGCGGCGCCGAGCTCGAGACCTTCTCCGGGCTGGCCGGGGTCGGCGACCTGACCGCGACCGTGCTCGCCCCCGCGGGTCGCAATCGCCGCGCCGGCGAGCTGCTCGGCCGGGGCACTCCGGCGACAGAGATTCCGGCCCTGATCGGCCAGGCCTCCGAGGGCCTCGACGCGGTGCCGCTTCTGGCCCAGGCGATCTCCGACTCGGGCAGCCCGGCAGAGGCGCTGAGCGGGCTGGCGGCGCTGATCCGCGGCGAGATCGACGCCGAGGCCTGGGTCGCGAGCGTGCGCCTGGTCGAGCGTTCGCGCAAGGAGGCCGCCTGACGTGTGTCGCGTTAGAGCCTGTCTCATAACCTGCGTGTGCGACTGGCGAGTGCCGGACCGAGCGGGGGTAGGACGCAGGGAGGCCGAATGGCAGCGCCATTTGGCCGACCGAGGACGCCGCCCCGCGAAGTGTGTCCGGCGCCGCCAGGCGTGCGCGGAGGTTATGAGACAGGTTCTTAGTGCCGCATACCGGAACCAAAGCGACACAACCGGGGCGATGACGGGGTTAGGCTTCTCCGGTGAGCGGCACCAAAGAGAACGTCGAGCCGGCCGGCCTCGATCCGGTTGCCAAGGCGGAGCTCGATCGCGCCTTCGAAGAGCTCTACCGCGATCACCTCAAGGACGTCTACTCCTACTCCTACTACCGGGTCGGCAACCAGCACGACGCCGAGGACCTGACCGAGCAGGCCTTCCTGCAGGCCTACCGTCACTTCGACCGGGCGCGGCGCGAGTCCGACGGGCGACCGCTGCGCCCCTGGCTGATCCGGATCGCGCACAACCTGGCGCTCAACTACTACCGCGACCGCTCGCGCCGACCGCAGACGCCGCTGGAAAACGCCGACCCGATCCCGGCGCGGCACGGCACCGAGGCGATCGCCGAGGGCCGCGAGGAGCTGCGGCAGGTGATCGCGAAGCTCGACAACCTGCCCGACGACCGTCGCGACGCGCTGATCATGCGCTTCGCGCTCGGCATGGACAACCGCGAGATCGCGCGGGCGCTGGGACGCAGCGACGGCGCCACCAAGGTGCTGATCCATCGTGCGATCAAGCAGCTGGAGGAGGAGATGGGCGATGAGCGAAGCGAGTGAGAAGCTGACCGGCAGCACCTGGGACGTGGAGCGGTTGCTTGGCGACGCGCTGCGGCCGATCGAGCCGCCGGAGCGGCTCTCGGGGCGCTTCGAGGACACGCTCTCCGCCGTCACCCAGGCGGCCGCCGAGGAGCTCTCCGATTGGGCGGAGGAACTTTCCGAGAGCGAGCTGCGGGCGCTGCGCGACCCGCGCAACTGGGTGCGCCCGGTGGTCGCGGTCGGCGCCGGCGGGATCGCCACCGGCGCCCTCGTCCTGCTCGAGATCCGCCGCCGTGGCCGCCAGCAGACGAAGAGCCGCATGCGCTCGGTCACTGACCGCGTTGGCCTGTAGGGATCGCCCCGGTAGGGGTTCCACTTAACTTTTTCCGAAGACAGAATGCGGCCGTCCGCGAACCTCGCCGCGGAAAAAGTACAAGACGTTCCACCCCTACCGGGGCGATCCCTAAGCGAGCGATCCTGCGACCGCTATCAGTGCATAGGTGGCGGTGGCCACGATCGCGTAGCGGCGTGAGGCGAAGCCGGCGAGGAGCAGGCCGAGCGCTCCGGTGAGCATGTGGAAGACGTTGGCCCAGCCGTTGACCGAGAACAGGCCGAGCGCTTCGCGGAGGTCGTCGGGGCGGGCAAACGACGAGTCGTAGAAGAAGCCGACGATGCCGTAGATCACTAGCCCGGCGCCGACCAGCGTCGCGTACAGCCTGACGGGGCTCGCTTGCTCCATGCGCGGCGATTGTAGGCTCCGCGTCCGCGATGGCGCAGACTTGCTACCGACACCCGAACCGGGAAACCGGCGTCTCCTGTTCCAACTGCGGGCGGCCGATCTGCCCGGAATGCATGACGCCGACCCCGGTAGGCATGCGCTGCCCCGAGTGCGCCCGGCAGCGGACGCGGGTGGTGCGCGGGGTGGGGGAGGCTTCTCTGTTTGCTCGTGCCCCGGCGACCTTCATCTTGATCGCGATCAATGTGGCTGTGTTCTTCGCCGAGGTTGCAACGGGAAGCGGGGGCATCGAAAACATCGCGACCCCGATGATCCCGGAATTTGGACTGTTCGGACCGTCGATTGCCAGTGGACAGTGGTATCGGCTCCTGACCAGCGCCTTCATCCACTATGGCCTCCTTCACATCGCTGGCAACATGCTTCTTCTCTTCTTTCTTGGCCGGATACTGGAGCCAGGGATCGGGACCCCACGGTTCGTCATGGTTTATTTCGTCTCGCTCTTCGCTGGGTCGTTCGTCGCTCTTCTGCTCACCCCCGATAGCCTGGGCTTTGGCGCTTCAGGGGCGGTTTTCGGCGTTGTGGGGGCTACGTTCGTGATCGCGCGAGGCCGAGGCGTCGATGCGCTGGCCTCTTCGATTGGCATCATCATTTTGCTCAATCTTGCCTTCAGCCTTGGCGTCCCCGGGATAAGCATTGGGGCTCATCTCGGCGGCCTTGTCGGCGGTGTGCTCTGCGCCTTCTTCATTCTCGCCGGGGAGCGCGGCTACCTGGGCGAGCGGCACCTGCCGATGGAGCTACTGGCAATGGCAGCCCTCGGCTTCTTCTCAATCGCAAGCGCGATCGCCGTCGCCTGAGAACCTGTCTCGGCAGGGGTGAAACGTCTTGTACTTTTTCGTCGAGGGCTGCGGGCGTCAGCCACAGGCGATCCACCGAAAAAGTTAAGTGAAACCCCTGCCGAGACAGGTTCTCAGGGGTCACCGAGGAGCGCGCACCTCGGCGAAGCCGATGTTCCCCGGCGGGTCGATCAGGTCGGGGTGGAGGATGTGGCCGAGCAGCTCGACGCCGTCGACCAGACGCGGGCCGGGGCGCGAGAAGGTCGATGCCGCGTCGACGGCGACGACACGACCGGCGCCGAGCCTGGCGATCCGGTCCCAGTGCTCGACCGCCTGAGCGTGCGATTCGCTCACGTACCAGCCGCAGGGCATCGCGATCACGATGTCGGGGCCAAGTCCCGCGAGTGCCCCCCAGCCGACTTCGGGCGACTTCAGACCGGGAGGGCCGGCGACGTCGTCGCCACCGGCAATCGAGATCATCTCCGGGATCCAGTGGCCGCCGACGAAGGGCGGGTCGAGCCACTCCAGGGCGATCACTCGGGGCAGGCTGGCTCCCGAGACACCTGCCCGGATGGTGGCCAGCCGTCCTTCCAGCTCGCCCCGCATCAGATGGGCCTCGGATTCCATGCCGGTGGCCTCGCCGAGACGGATCACGTCCTCGAACATCTCGCCCAGCGTGCTCGGGTCCTGTTGCAGGACCTCGGGCTTGCCCGGCAGGCGCGCGGCGACATCGACCACGTCCTCATAGGAGACGGCGCAGACATCGCAGATCGCCTGGGTGACGATCAGGTCGGGGGCGAGCTCGGCGAGGCGCTCCTCGTCCAGCTCATACAGCGCCCGACCTTCGCCCACGGTCTCCTTCACCGCGGTGTCGATCTCGCGCGCGCTGAGGCCCTCCGCCAGCACGGTGCGGGTCAGGTGCGGGAGTGAGCGCGCCACGGGCGGGTAGTCGCACTCGTGCGTGACGGCGACGACGCTGTCGCCGAGACCGAGGGCAAACAGCATCTCGGTTGCGGATGGGACCAGGCTGGCGATGCGCATGCGAAGCTCAATATCGCACTCTCGCCCTTCCGCGGGCGGGAAAGCTATATTCATCAATTGCCGAATGGCCGAAGACGACCTTCCCCGAAGTATCGGGCCACATAGGGGCCCAGCAGCCCGATGAGCGTCCTCCTGCTCGTCCTCCTGCTCCTCTTGGTGGCCGTCAACGGCTTCTTTGTCGCCGCCGAGTTCGCCCTGGTGCGGAGCCGGCGCGGCAAGATCGAACAGCTCGCCAAGGAAGGCGAGAGCGGCGCCGATACGGTCGTGCGCCAGCTCGACGAGATCGACGAATCGCTCTCCGCCTGTCAGATCGGGATCACGATCGCCTCGATCGGGATCGGCTTCCTCGGCGAGCCCTCGCTGGCGAAGTTGCTGGAGCCGATCTTCGGCAGCCTCTCGCAGGGCGCCGCGGTAGCGCTTTCGGTCGGTATCGCCTTCGCCCTGGTCACTGCGATCCACATCAGTATCGGCGAGCAGGTGCCGAAGATGCTGGCGATCAACAACGCCGAGCGGATCGCGCGCCGCGTTTCGCGCCCGCTCAACTGGTTCCGCGTCGCCACTGCCCCGGTGACGATGGGACTGAGCGCGATCTCCAACGCGATCGTCCGCCTCTTCGGCGTCGATCCGACCAGCATCGACGAGAAGCACACGGCCGAGGATCTGAAGCAGATCATCGACAGCTCGCGAATGGGGGGGACGCTCGACCCGGGCGAGGCGGGGATGCTCGGCGGCGTCTTCCACCTGCACGAGCAGCAGGCGCGCGAGGTGATGACGCCGATTCCGGCCGTGGTCACCGTCGATGCCTCGGAGACGGTCGAGACGGCGCTGCGGCGCTGCGTCACCTCCGGTCACACCCGCCTCGTCGTGATCGAGGAAGACAACCCCGACCGGGTCAAAGGGATCGTCCACAACAACAGCCTCGCCCGCCTCTATATGAGCGACGGGCCGGAGGCGCAGATCGAGCCGGTGGTGCGCGAGGCAGTCATCGTCCCCGAGACCCGCCCCCTGGACGACCTTCTCCACGACCTGCAGGTGCAGCGCACCTCGCTCTCGGTTGTCGTCGACGAGTACGGCCGCACGGTCGGCATCGTCACCGTCGAGGACATCCTCGAGGAGGTGGTGGGGGAGATCGAGGACGAGACCGACCCGCGCGCGGCGGCGCTGCGCCAGCTGGCCGGTGGGGAGTGGTTCGTGCGAGGTCACGTCTCGCTCGGCGACCTCGCCGACCGCGGCATCGAGCTGCCGGTCGACAGCGACGCCTACAACTCGATCGGCGGCTACGTCTTCGGCGAGCTCGGCCGGTTGCCGAAGCGCGGCGACACGATCGTCGCCAACGGCTACACGATCCGGGTCGAGTCGGTGCGCGAGAACCGGGTCGAGGCGGTGCGCATCAGCAGCTCTGGAAATTCCGTCCGCCCCGCGGCCTAGGTTTCCTGAGCAACCCGCGTATCGCCTAACCCTGGAGGTATCGCATGTGGGTTGTGCGCATGAGCGACAAGCAGCTTGAGGTTCTGAGGGCGTTGCTGCGCTCCGAGGAGCATCTGGGCCCGGCGCTGAAAGGAGCGGTCGAGGCACTCGATCTGGCCCGCTGGGACGACCTGCCCGAAGCCGAGCTCCCCTGGGAGGAGATCGAGGCGGCCGCCCGCGTTCAGGGCTGCTCCCCGGCAGACATTATTTGGGACATCGCCGGTCACTAGACCGCTTAAAACCAAGCAGGTCGGGGGACGCAGGGAGCGAGGGAAGGGAGCTATGTTGAGCCCCTCTGGGGGGCCAAACATAGACCTCGTCAGCTATCAGTCGTAGCTGTAGAAGCCGGCGCCGGACTTGCGGCCGAGCTTTCCTTCGCCGACCATCTCGACCATTAGGCCGGGAGGCTTGCTGGCGTCCTCGCCGTTCTCGGCGTAGAGGGCGTCGCCGATCGCCTTGGAGACATCGAGGCCGACGAAGTCGAGCAGGGCCAGCGGGCCCATCGGGTGGCCGGCGCCGAGCTTCATGCAGGTGTCGACCTCGCCCGCCTCCATGCCGGTGCGCTCGATCATCCGTACGGCTTCGAAGAGGTACGGGAAAAGCAGGCGGTTGACGACGAAGCCGGCCTGGTCGGGGACCTCGACCGCGGTCTTGCCCAGCGCGGCGCACCAGGCGAGCGCCCTCTCGCGGGTCTCCTCGCCGCTGTCGGGGAAGCAGACCTCGACCAGCTTCATCCGCGGCACCGGGTTGAAGACGTGCAGGCCGAAGAGGCGGCCGCCGATCTCGGCGGCGGTGGCGATCTCAGCGACGCTCAGCGACGAGGTCGTCGTGGCCAGGTCGGCGTCCGGGCAGGCTGCGGCGACGGCGCTCAGCACCTCGCCCTTCGGCCCGACCTCCTCGATCACCGCCTCGACGACGATGTCGCACTCGGCGAGATCCTTGGGGTCGGTGGTGACCCGCAGCCGCGAAGCCTCGGCCCCCTCGATCTTGGCGCAGGCAGCAACCACTTTCTCCTCGGCCCGCCAGGCCGAAGCCTCGCTGCGCGCAAGCAGAATCACGTCGGCCGTGGTCGTAGCCACAGCAGCCAAACCCGTAGCGATCGCCCCGCTGCCGGCAATCCCAGGACTCTCGTATCCCGTGTTCCCGCTCATGAGGACGGGTTCCTATCAAGTCCAAGCAAGCTCATGCCGCCCGGGGGTCGGCTGTCAATCGGCCGCGTTCCTCGCGCGGGTGGCGGAAGGGGAGGGGTGTTCGGCCGGGCGAGGCCGCTAACACCCCCCTCCCCTTCCGACAGGACCCGCGGGCCGAGAGCTACCATTGACTGACCAGTCGATCGACGGAGGCAAGGATGTCAGGCAATGGAAGCGGCAGGTTCGGTGGACGCGAGGTCGTAATCGTCGAGGCGGTCCGCACGCCGATCGGGCGCGGCCACCCGGAGAAGGGCTATTACAAAGACATTCACCCCTCGAACCTGCTGTCCAAGGTCTATGGGGAGCTGTTCGAGCGCAGTGGCGTCGACCCGGCCGAGACCGGCGACGTGGTCACCGGCTGCGCACAGCAGTTCGGCGAGCAGGGCGTCAACATCGGCCGCAACGCCTGGCTCGAGGCGGGCCTGCCGATCGAGACGCCGGCGACGACGATCGACCGCCAGTGCGGCTCGGCCCAGCAGGCGGTCAACTTCGCCGCTGCGCTGATCGCCACCGGCGTCCACGACGTCGCGATCGGCTCCGGGGTCGAGCACATGGGGCACATCTCTTTCGCCGACGGCTACGAGGTGATGAAAGAGCACGGCAACCCCTTTTCCCCCGAGCTGCTCGAGCGCTACAACCTGATCCCGCAGGGCCTCTCAGCCGAGATGATCGCCGACAAGTGGGAGATTCCCCGCTCCGAGCTCGACGAGCTCGGCGTGCGCTCCCAGGAGCTCGCCGCCAAGGCGACCGAGGAGGGACGCTTCGAGCGCGAGGTCGTGCCGTTCAGCGTCAACGGCGACACCTACGTCGCCGACCAGGGCCTGCGCGAGACGACGCTGGAGGGCCTCGCCAACCTGAAGCCGGCCTTCAAGGAGGACGGCAAGATCACCGCCGGCAACTCTTCCCAGGTCTCCGACGGCGCCGCCGCCGTGTTGCTGATGGCGCGTGAGAAGGCCGACGCGCTGGGCCTGAAGCCGCGGGCGCGGATCTACGACCAGACGACGGTCGGGGTCGACCCGGTGATCATGCTGACCGGCCCGATCCCCGCCACCGAAAAGCTGCTCGAGCGCAACGGGATGAAGATGGACGACATCGACCTGGTCGAGATCAACGAGGCCTTCGCCTCCGTCGTCGCCGCCTGGCGCCGCGAGCTCGATCCGGACATGGACCGGGTCAACGTCAACGGCGGCGCGATCGCCCTCGGCCACCCGCTTGGCTCGACCGGCGCCCGCCTGATCACCACCCTGCTGCACGAGATGGAGCGCTCCGACAAGGAGATGGGCCTGGTGACGATGTGCTGTGGCGGCGGCCTCGGCACCGGCACCCTGATCGAGCGCGTCTGAGGCGGTCTGACCGGCGCATCTCTGCGTCATCGCTCGCTCGCGTGCAGAGCGCGCCACGCTCCCTGCTTCCTTGATCTGCTTGGTCAGACCGCCTCAGACGGGGATAGATTGAGGTCTTCATCCCCATCGAACGGAGGAGCCCTTGAATAAGCGACTTTTCGTGTTCTTCGCCACCGTCCTGGCGGGAGCCCTGGTGGCCGCCGGGTGCGGTAGCGATGACGGCAACAGCACCGCCTCGCTGAGCAAGGCCCAGTTCGTCAAACAGGGCAATGCGATCTGCACTGCGGGCAGCAAGGAACTCGAAGAAGGGTTCGAAGAATTCGCCAAGGAAAAGAACCTGGGTAAGAACGAGGAACCGAGCGAAGCCGAGCTCGAAGAGGTCGCCGAAACCGTCCTGGTCCCCGGCGTCGGCAAGCAGATCGAAGGACTGCGCGCGTTGGGTACGCCGGAAGGTGACGAAGGCGAAGTTGACCGGCTGTTGACCGGCGCGGAAGAAGCGCTCGAAGAAATCGAAGAAGACCCGTCGAAGGCCTCCGAAAACGGTGGCACCTTTACCGAAGTGAACAAGGAAGCCCGCGAATATGGGCTCACCGTCTGCGGCGAAGAAGAAAACGAATAGCGGGGCGCTCGCAGGTCGCCTGGCCAGCTGGCCAGGCGACCTATATGCTCGGTGCCGATGGACCTGAGCCTCTCACCGGCCGAGACGGAGTTCCGCGACGAGGTCCGCACCTGGCTGGAAGAGAACCATCCGGGACCGGAGCCCGAGGCCGGTCTCGAGGAGGTGATGGCCTTCCGCACCGAGTGGCAGGGCAAGCTGCACGAGGCGGGCTGGGCCGGGATCTCCTGGCCGAAGGAGTACGGCGGCCGCGGTGCGACCCTGATCGAGCAGGCGATCTTCGTCGGCGAGGCGGCGCGCCAGGAAGCCCCCAGCCCGGCCAACGTGCTCGGCCTGGCGATGGGCGGCCCGGTCGTGATCGCCCACGGCACCGACGAGCAGAAGCAGCGCTACCTGGAGCCGATCCTCACCGCCGAGGAGATCTGGTGCCAGGGCTTCTCCGAGCCGGAGTCGGGCTCCGACCTCGCCTCGTTGAAGACGAAGGCGGTCAAGGACGGCGACGAATGGGTCGTCACCGGGCAGAAGGTCTGGACGACCTTCGCCCAGTACGCCAAGTGGTGCATGCTCGTCGCCCGCACCGACCCCGATGCCCCCAAGCACAAGGGCCTCACCTATTTCCTCATGGACATGGACCAGCCCGGTGTGGAAGCCAAACCGTTGGTCCAGATCACCGGCGAGGGCGAGTTCAACGAGGTCTTCATCGAGGAAGCGCGGATCCCCGACGCAAACGTGGTCGGCGGCGTCGGCAACGGCTGGTCGGTGGCGATCACGACGCTGATGAACGAGCGCGCCGGCCTCGCCTTCGGCGCGATCTCGCAGATTGCCAACAACCTCAAGCGCCTCGGAGAGCTGGCCAAGGAGACGCGGGTAAACGGTGGCAGTGCGGCCGAGGACCCGATCGTCCGGGACCGGCTCGCCCAGCTCAACATCGAGGCCGAGACGATGCGGCTGAACGCCTACCGCGGCCTGACCAAGACGATGCAGTCGGGCATTCCCGGTCCCGAGGGCTCGCTCGGCAAGTGGCAGTGGGCCGACATCAACCAGCGCATCGCCGAGCTGGCGCTCGACATCGAGGGCGCCTACGCGCCGCTCGACCGCGGCGCCGAGCACGCCGTCGCCAATGGCACCTGGCAGTACAGCTTCCTTCGCTCCCGCGCCAACTCGATCGAGGGCGGCACCACCGACATCCTCAAGAACATCATCGCCGAGCGAGTGCTGGGCCTGCCGAGGTTGCGATGAGCATGCAGGCCCGCCCGCGGCGGACGCGGAAGCAAGGACGCGAGATCGCCGATGGTCATAAGCGCGTCCTTGCGAGAGCTGAGCACGCGGGCGGAATTTGACATGTACTTCGATCTGACTGACGAGCAGCAGGCGATCAAGTCGACCGCCCACGATTTCCTCGCCGCCCGCTACAAATCGGAGCGGATCCGCGAGCTGGCCCGCAGCGAGTCGGGCTTCGAGCAGTCCGACTGGGAGGAGATGGCCGAGCTCGGCTGGCCCGGCCTGGCGCTGCCGGAGGAGTGGGGAGGGCAGGGTCTCGGCATCGTCGACCTCGCCGTCCTCTTCGAGGAGATGGGCTACGCGTTGGCGCCCTCGCCGCTGCTCACCACGACCCTCGCCGGTCTGGCGCTGGCGCTCTGCGGCTCCGACGACCAGCGCGAGCGTTACCTGCGGCCGCTCGCCGCCGGTGAGAAGCGCGGCGCACCCGCGCTCTGGGACGCCGGCTCACCCGGTAACCCCGGCGCCTTCACGATGGAGGCCAAGGCCGGCGGGGACGGGGTCGTCCTCGACGGCGAGAAGGTGCTTGCGCCGGATGCCGCCTCGGCCGACTTCTTCATCGTTGCCACCTCCGACGGCAAGCGCCACCTGGTCGACAGCGGCGCCGAAGGCGTCACCGTCACCGCGGAACCGTCGATCGACCTCACCCGCCGCCTCTACTCGGTCCGCTTCGAGGGCGTCGAGGTCGCCGCGGCGGACACGCTGCCGGCTGAGGGCCCCGACTACTACCCCGTCTTCTTCCGCCTCTGCGTCGCCCTTGCGGCCGAGTCGACCGGCATCGCGCAGCGCACGATGGAGATGGCTGTCGAGTACGCCAAAGACCGCCAGCAGTTCGGTCGCCCGATCGGGGCCTACCAGGCGGTATCGCACCGCTGCGCCCAGATGCTGCTCGAGACCGAGAACTCTCGCTCCGCCGTCTACGGGGCGGCCTGGGCCGCCGACGCCGAGCCCGAGTCGCTGCCGCTTGCCGCCTCGATGGCCAAGGCCTACGCCTCCGACGCCGGCTGGCGCGTCCCCGACGCCTCGATTCAGGTCCACGGCGGGATCGGCTTCACCTGGGAGCATGACCTTCACTTCTTCCTCAAGCGCGGCAAGGCGAACGCGGCGATGTTCGGCACGGCGAGCTGGCACCGCAACCGGGTTGCCGACGCCATCCTCGCCGAGGCGCCCGCCCCGGCAGCGGCCTGAGGACTTGTCCGCACTCGATCGCATCTCGGTCGCCGGGATCGGCGTCACCGTCGCCGATCTGGAGGCCGAAGCCAAGCGCGCCGAGGCGGCCGGCGTCGAGTGCGTCTGGGCGCCGGAGCTGTTCCGCTCCTCGGTCACCCAGGCGGCCTACCTCGCGGCGCGCACGGAGAAGATCGGCGTCGCCACCGGGATCGCCTGGGCCTTCACCCGCAGCCCCTTCATCGTCGCGATCAGCGCCCTCGACATCGACGAGATGTCGGGCGGGCGATTCCGCCTCGGCCTCGGCTCCGGCGTCAAACGCCTCAACGAAACCTGGCACAACGCCGAGTACGGCAAACCGGCGCCGCACCTGCGCGAGGCGATCGAGGCGACCCGGCTGATCATGCAGCAGGCGGGCGTGGGCGAGCCGATCCGCTACGAGGGCGACTACTACGACATCGACATCAAGGGTTGGATCCGGCCGCACCCGGCGCCGCGCGAGTCGGTGCCGATCTACACCGCCGGCGTGCAGGGCGGCATGTGCCGCATGGCCGGCGACGTCGCCGACGGCTTGATCGGCCACCCGATCCAGAGCCTGCGCTGGATCGACGAGGTCGTCGTCTCCTCCTTCGAGGAGGGTCTGCGCCGCTCCGGTCGCGAGCGCAAGGACTTCGACTACCTGCCGACCGTCTGCTGCGCGATCGATGACGACGAGGCGCAGGCGATCGAGATGGCCCGCCGCACGATCTCCTTCTACGCCACGGTCAAGACCTACATGCCGCTCTGGGAGCTGCACGGTTTCGCCGACAACGCGGTCGCCGCCGGCGAGGCTTTCCGCCGCGGCGATCTTGCCGCCGTCCCCGCGGCGATCAGCGACGAGATGGTCGACGCCTACTGCGCCGCCGGTCCGCTCGACAAGGTCCGTGCGAGGGTCGAAGCGACCGCCGAGCGCGCCGACGGCCTCTTCCTCACTCCGCCCACCTACTTCATCTCCCCCGAGGAGCTGAGCGAGTACCAGAACCGCCTGATCGACGCCTTCGGTCCGGAAGCGTAAGCATGGCTGCGGTTCCGGTGCGCTTTTCCTCCGTATGAGGTTGGAAGGGCGCACCGGAAGCAGGGAGATGGAGGTGCTGGAGCGAGTGCGGGAGATCCCGCCTGGGTTCGTGCGGACCTACGGCGATGTCTCGCCGGGAGCGCCGCGCTTCGCCGGCGCCGTTCTCTTCGAGTGCGACGAGCCCGACCTGCCCTGGTGGCGCGTCGTCCGCGCCGACGGCTCGCTCGCCAAGGGAGCCCGGCAGCGTCGCCACCTGATCGCCGAGGGCGTCCCCTTCCGCGGCGAGCGCGTCGAAATGAAGTCGGCCCGCGTACCCGAGCCCTAGCAATCCCTCCGTTCCGGTGCGCCTTTCCCACCCTTGGGAGTGGAAAGGCGCACCGGAAGCTCAGATTGAGATTCGCGCGGCGTTTTCGGGGGCGGCGCAGCAGAACTCGGGGGCGGGGCCGAGCACGAGCTGGCGCCGCCAGACGCTCTCGTGCGGGAGCGAGGCGACGAACTCTGCCGCGGGCTCGCCGCGCGGCTTGTCGAGCCACTCGGTGCCCTTTGGGATCTTCGCCGGACCGCGGACCGACTCGTAGAGCCCGCCCCAGCCGCCGGCGGCGAGCGCGGCGGCACGGTCGTGGGTCCCCTCGCGGGCCGAGTCGACAGCGCGGGCGTTCAGCTCGCCCAGCGCCGCCCAGTCCTCGACCAGGTACCAGTCCTCATAACCGCCGTCCTTGGCGAAGGGTAGGCGCTCGACCCGGAAGCAGGCCGACTCGAGCTTGATCGCCGTGTGGAAGGCGCGCTGCGCTTGCTCGTAGGTCGCGACATCGACGCCCTCGCCGGGGCGGTGCCAGAAGACGTAGGCAAGCACGCGCCGCTACTCGTCGCGCGGGGTGATGCGGAAGACCGAGACGACCTCAGCGTTGTGCGCCTCGGGATGGACGACGTAGGCGCTGGGGCCGCCGCCGAACCAGCCCGACGCTTCGTTGTTGCCGACGAAGATGCCGGGATGGTGCTTGCCGTCCCCGTCCTCGACCCAGACCTTGTCGCCCTCCTGAAACCCCTGCGAATCGTTCATCGGCCCCAAGAATAGACGTGCCGGTGATCGAACACCCATATGGACCCCCGATCACCGGCACGTCGACATCCGGCCCTCAGGGGCAGATCACGAGCAGGTGGAAGTCGGCGTCTTCCGGGTCGCCTTTGGCGTCGCGGGTGCGGACTTCGATCGCGTTGGCGTTTGCCGGTGAGGTGTTGGTCTGGGCGAAGCCGGCTCCCGGCGGCGTCGTGCCCGCGTTGTTGCGGCTCGCCACATTGGCGCAGGCGCTGATGTTGACGGGGAACGCGACCGTGACCGCGCCGCCGCCCTCGGTCGCGGCGATTCCTTCGTCGCTGGCCCGGGCCAGAGCTGCGTTGCCGGGGCTCGACGGGTTGTTGACCACCGCCCAGTACGTGTGGGCCGCGCGTCTCGCGGACGGCACCGT
>DASUZP010000111.1:0-14001 GCA_036376775.1 Solirubrobacterales bacterium
CTTCTTCAGCTACCTCAACTTCTTCGTCTTCTCGATGCTGCTGCTGGTCCTCGCCGGCAACTTCGTCCTCTTGATCGTCGGCTGGGCCTTCGTCGGCTTCGCCTCCTACGCGCTGATCAGCTTCTGGTACCGGCGCACGACCGCGACCAAGGCCGGGATGAAGGCCTTCGTGATCAACGTCGTCGGGGATATAGGACTCGTGCTCGCCGCCTTCCTGATCTTCCGCGAGCTGGGGACGTTCGAATACGGCGAGGTCTTCGCCAAGGCGCCCGAGGTCTTCGCCCGAGGCGAGTGGACGGTCACCGCGATCTGCCTGCTGCTGCTAGTCGGCGCCTTCGCCAAGTCGGCGCAGATCCCCTTCCACACCTGGCTGCCCGATGCGATGGAGGGCCCGACCCCGGTCTCCTCGCTGATCCACGCGGCGACGATGGTCACCGCCGGCGTCTACCTGATCGCCCGCACCCACGTCCTCTTCTACCTCGCCCCCACCGCAGCCGACATCGCCGCCTTCGTCGGCCTGGCGACGCTGCTCATCGCCGGCACGATCGCCCTGACGATGACCGACCTGAAGCGGGCGATCGCCTACTCGACGATGAGCCAGATCGGCTACATGATCATGGGCGTCTCGATCGGCGCCTATGCGCAGGGCCTCTTCCACCTGATGACCCACGCCTTCTTCAAGGCGCTGCTCTTCATGACCGCCGGCTCGATCATCTCGGCGATGGCGAACCGCCAGGACATCGACCGGATGAGCGGCTTCTGGAAGGCGATGCGGTTCACCTCGCTGATGCTGGTGATCGGCGGGCTGGCGCTGGCCGCCTTCCCGCTCACCTCCGGCTTCTTCTCCAAGGACTCGATCCTCGCCTACGCCGAGGCGCGCGGCGGCATGTACACCTGGATGGCGATCGGCGGCTACGTCGGCGCCCTGCTCACCGCGCTCTACACCTTCCGCCTGATCTTCCGTGTGCTGCCGGGCAAGCCCTGCGAGGAGGCCCAGCACCTGATCGACACGGGCGAGCTGTACCACGGCCCGCCGATCAACCCGGCCAACGAAGAGCTCGAGGACACCGACGTCGGCTTCCCCGGCGCCCACCACCACATCGCCGAGCAGTCCAAGCCGATGGCGGTGGCGATGGCGGTGCTCGCCGTCGGCGCCCTCTTCGCCGGCCTGATCCAGGTGCCGGGGGTCGACAACGTCCTCTTCGGCTTCCTCGATCCAGCCTTTGCCGACTCGCCGCTGAGCGAGATCCACCCGACCGTGGGCGCCGAGTGGCGCGGCCTCGCGATCGGCGCGGCGATCTCGCTGCTCGGGATCGGGATCGCCTGGATCCTCTGGGTGGCGCGGCCGGAGCTGCCCGGACTTCTCCGCGAGCGCCTGCGCCCCATCTACCTGCTGTTCGTCAACAAGTGGTACTTCGACGAGGCGATCGACTTCCTCGTCGTGCGGCCCGCACTGGCGATCGGGCGCTTTGCCAACAGCACCTTCGAGCGCCTCGTCGTCGACGGCATCGTCACCGGCACCAAGGAGACCGTCTCCGGCGCCGGCGGCATCGTCCGCGTCGTCCAGAGCGGCTTCGTGCGCAGCTACGCGCTGCTCCTGATCGCCGGCTTCGCCGGCCTCGCCCTCTACTTCCTCTTGAGCAGCTCATGATCAACTCGCTGCTCTGGACTCCCCTCGCCTTCGGCCTCGCCGGCCTCTTCGGGCCAAAGCGGTTCGCCGGCTGGTGGGCGACGGCGGGGGCCGCGGTCACCCTCGGCATCGCGATCGCCCTGCTCGCTGGCTTCGACTCCGGCGCGCCGGGCCTGCAGGACAGCGTCGACGTCAACTGGATCCCGGGGCTCGGCGTCGACTACAGCCTCGGCATCGACGGGCTCAACGTCTTCCTGGTGCTGCTGACTGCGGTGGTCTGGCTGGGCGGGACGGCGTTTGCGGCCTTCCGGGAGCAGGAGCGGCCGCACCTCTTCTTCCTGATGATGCTGCTCGGCGAGACCGCGACCCTGGGCGCCTTCGTCGCCCAGGACCTGCTCCTCTTCGTCCTCTTCTTCGACCTGATGCTGGTCCCGTTCTACTTCCTCTTCGGCGCCTGGGGGAGCGACCGCGAGGGCGGGCCGACCGCCTCGGCGGCGACGCTGAAGATGATCGTCTACACGCTGATCGGCTCGCTGCTGATGCTGGTCGGCGCGATCGCCACCGCGATCATCGCCGCCGACGGCGGCCAGATCAGCTTCTCGATCGCGGAGCTGGCCAAACACCCGATCGGCGACGGCAGCCAGCAATGGATCTTCTGGTTCTTCGCCGCGGCCTTCCTGGTCAAGATGCCGGCCTTCCTCCTGCACGGCTGGATGCCCGACGCCTACCGCGCCGCGCCGCTGCCGGTGCTGGCCGTCTTCTCCGGGGTGCTGGCGAAGGTCGGCGCCTACGGCTTCCTGCGCGTCGTCCTGCCGCTCTTCCCCGACGCCACGGTCCAGTTCCAGGAGGTGGTGCTGGTGATCGCCCTGGCCTCGATCCTCTACGGCTCGGTGATGGCCTTCACCCAGGCCAACGTGCGCCTGATCGGCGGCTACTCCTCGGTCGCCCAGCTCGGCTTCATCACCGCCGGCATCTTCGCCCTGCGCGCCGACGGGGGGGACGGGGCGATCCTGCAGATGGTCAACCACGGCCTCGTCGTCGCGCCGCTGTTCATCATCGTCGCGATCCTCGCCGAGCGCAGCGGCAGCGAGGACCTGCGCGAGATGGGCGGCATGGCGATGCGGGCGCCGGTGCTGGCGGCGCTCTTCCTGATCGTCACCCTGGCGACCCTGGCGATGCCGGGCTCGGCCAACTTCATCGGCGAGTTCTACATCCTCAACGGCCTCTTCGAGGCGAAGATCGTCTTCGCCTTCGTGGCGATATCGGGCGTGGCGATGTCGGCTTATTACGCGCTGCGCCTCTACCAGCGCACGATGCACAACCGTAAGCCCGACGCGGTCCCCTCGCGCGAGATCGGCCTCCGCGACGGTCTCGTCCTCGTTCCGCTGGTGCTCTGCATCCTCGGCCTGGCGCTGTACCCGCAGCTGATCCTCGAGCGCACCGACACCTCAGTCCAGGAATCGGTCGCGGCGGCAACCAAGGGACCGGCGCCGCAGGCGCAGTTGGCGGCCAACCCGGCGAAGCTCGCGATCGGCTACGCCGAATGGTCGGCCGGAGACAAGATCCAGGGAGAAGCCCCGTGACCTTCCACGCCCCCCACATGGACTACGCGGCGCTCTCGCCGGTGATCGCGCTGACCGCTGCGATCTGCGTGGTCTTGATCTCCGCGGTGATCAAGCCACTGCGCCGCACCGCCCCAGGCCTGACCCTGGTGGCCCTGGCAACCACCGCGGGGCTGCTGATCTGGAACTGGAACGACCCGACCGAACTGGTCTCCGGCGCGTTGCGGCTCGACGACCTGGCGATCTCGATCTCGCTGATCGCTATCGCCGCCGCCGCCTTCGCCGTGCTGCTCTCGATCCGCGAGCCGGCCGCCGAGCAGGCGGGCTCGGGCGAGTACCACGCGCTGCTGCTCGGCTCGGTGCTGGGCATGGTGCTGCTGGCGCAGGCCCAGAACCTGGTCAGCTTCTTCGTTGCGATCGAGACCCTCTCGATCCCCCTCTACATCCTCTGCGCGACCAACATGATCCGCGAGCGCTCGCTCGAGTCCGGGCTCAAGTACCTGATCGTCGGCTCGCTCGGCTCGGCGACGTTGCTCTACGGCATGGCCTTCCTCTACGGCGGCTCGGGCTCGACCGACTTCCTCGGCATCTCCGCCGGCATCGGCCACGCCGGGTTGCTCGGCGACCCGCTGGTCCTTGTCGGCATCGGGCTGGTCGCCGTCGGGCTCGCCTTTAAGACCTCGATCGCCCCCTTCCACCAGTGGACGCCCGACGTCTACGAGGGCGCCCCGACGCCTATCACCGCCTTCATGGCGGTGGCGACCAAGGCGGCGGCGTTTGCCGTCTTCGTCCGTTTCTTCGACGTCGCCCTGATCGGCGAGGCGGGTGACTGGCAGCCAGCCCTCGCCGTGCTGGCGGCGATCTCGATCGTAATCGGCAACGTCGGCGCCCTCGGCCAGGACTCGCTCAAGCGGCTGCTCGGCTACTCCGGCGTCGCCCAGGCGGGATACATCCTCGGTGGCTTGGTCGTCGCCAGCGAAGCGGGGATCAACGCGCTCGTTTTTTACCTCGCCGGCTACCTCTTCATGAACCTCGCCGCCTTCAGCGTCATCGTCGCGCGCGAGCGCGAGACCGCCTTCGGCGACGACATCCGCGCCGTGCGCGGGCTGGGCAGCGAGCGACCGCTGCTCGCCTGGCCACTGACGATCTCGATGCTGGCGCTGGCCGGACTGCCGGCGACGGTCGGCTTCATCGGCAAGCTCTACCTGATCGAGGCGCTGGTCGAAGGCGACTACACCTGGCTGGCGGTCTTCATCGCCGTCGGCACGATGATCTCGCTCGCCTACTACCTGCGGGTGGTGGCGGCGATGTGGATGCCGAGCGCCGAAGCTTCCGGCGCCACCCCGGCGATAGCCGGCGCCTCGCCGGAGGCCGACCCGATCGACCCCGAGGCGGGGCGGCGGATCTACCTCGTCGGCCCGGCGCTCCTGGCTGCAGCCGGCGCGGTCTTCTTCGGTGTCATCCCCCAGCCGCTCGTCGAGTTCGCCCAGCACGCCGGCGCCTCGCTGTTCTAAGTGGCGTCCCTCGCGGTGGGTGGCGCGGATTTGGGGGACCACCCCGAGGAAGCTTTAGCTACCGCAGGGGTGGTGGTTCCAAATCCGTGACAGGACCCGCCGCGCCGGGGGCCGGACTGAAAAGGTGCGGCGGTGATCGTCCTACTGACTGCCGCGACCATCGCTGCCGCGACGGCGGTGGGCGTCTGGGCCGAGCGGCGGAAGCCGCAGGCGGCAGCTGCGGCGGCACGGCGCTCGCTGACGCTGATGCTCTATGTGCTGCTGCCGCCGGTGATCTTCTTCAACATCGCCTCCAACCACATCGACGTCAGCCACGGGGTCGGGCTGCTGCTGGGGCTCGTCGCCTCCTCGCTCGGGGCACTGACGGCGTATCTGCTGGCAAGCCGCGTCCTGCACCTCTCGCGAGCCAAGACCGGGGCGGTCGTCTGCTGCGTGCTCAGCGTCAATACGGGCTACCTCGGCTATCCGCTTACCGTGGCGCTGCTCGGCCGCGATCAACTCTCGACGGCCGTTCTCTACGACGTCCTCGTCACCGGGCCCTGCCTGCTGCTCGGCGCCTTTGCCGTCGGCGCCGCCCTGGGGACGAAAGCGGGCGAAGGGCCGCGTGACCGGGTGCGCGCCTTCTTCACCCGCAACCCGCCCCTCTACGCGGCGATCGCCGGGCTGCTGGTTCCGGATGTGCTCGCGCCCCAGGTCCTGGTCGACCTCTCCCAGGCGCTGCTGGTGGCGATCCTGCCGATCGGCTTCTTCGCCGTCGGCGCCACCCTGGCCGAGAACGCCGAGCACGGCGAGCTGCCGATACCGCCGCCGCTGACCAAACCGGTGATGGTGGCCCTCGGCTCGCGCCTCGCTCTCGTGCCGGCGCTGCTGATGTTGCTGGCAGCACCGCTGATCGATCTCCCCGCCGCCTACCGGTTGATGGCGGCGATGCCTTCCGGAATCAACTCGATGGTTGTCGCCCACGCCTACGGCCTCGACATGGAGATCACCGCCGAGGCGGTCACCTGGTCGACCGCGATCGTCGTCCTCGCGGCCCTAACCTCCCTCCTATTCTGAAGTTCGAGACTGCATCCAGCGTCGCCATTCGACGTCCAATGCAGTCTCGGCTGCCTATGCTGGGGATGTGCTGCAGCATGTGACGCTCGAGGTCTCGCCGGAGGACATCGAGCGTTCGCTCGTGTTCTGGGGCCTGCTCGGCTTCCGGCAGGTCGAGCCCCCGCCTGCGTTGACCCAGACCTTCGTCTGGGTGGAACGCGAAGGGACCCAGATCCACCTCGAACGGAACGAGTCGCCCGTCGTCCCGCCGCACGGCCACACCGCCGTGGTCGTCGCCGACTTCGCGCAGACGGCCGAGCGCCTGCGCGAGGGTGGCTTCGAGGTGAGTCCAGGCCGCGAACACTGGGGCGCGCCGCGCGCCAAGGGCACCGCCCCGGGCGGCCACAAGGTCGAGTTCATGGCCGTTCCGCCAACGTCGAGAAACACGGAAAACCCGCCCGCATGAGGTTTGGTTTCCGTCCGCGCGGATTGAGAGTTTGGGAAAGGCCATGAGCTTCGACGCAAAAGTCCTCGCCGATTCGCAATCACCCGCCGGTCACCGGCTGACGACGCTGGAAGCCACCTTCCCACGCTTCGTCCTCGCCGAGTTCAACACGCATCGCGTCTTCTCTCGCAACTCGGCCAGCTCGCGCGCAATCCCGATCGTCAAGCAGCTGCGCCGCGTGCTCGAAGAGCCCTACGTGCCGGTCGAGTTCGGCTCCAACCAGCCGGGCATGCAGGCCGGGGCCGCCCTCAGCGGCGAGAAGAGAGACGCCGCCGAGCGCGAGTGGCTGCACGCTCGCGACGATGCGGTAGGCCGAGTGCTCGGACTGGTGACCGATCCCGAGGCCGTCTCGGCAGACGACGACCTGCTCGAGCTCCTGGGACGAGTCGAAGAAGCGATACGAAACCGCGCCCAGCCGTCCGAGTGGCTGAACGTGCACAAGCAGGTCGCCAACCGACTGCTGGAGCCCTTCATGTGGCACACGGTGATTGTCACCGCGACCGAGTGGGACAACTTCTTGAACCTGCGCTGCCATCCCGATGCGCAGCCGGAGATCAGGCGCGTGGCCGAACAGATGCGGGCTGCAATCGAGGCGTCGGATCCCGCGGCCCTCGGCTGGAACAAGTGGCACCTTCCGCTCGTGCGTCCCGAGGACCGCGAGGAGGCATCGCCCGAAGACCTGGTCAAGGTCTCAGCCGGGCGCTGCGCCAGAGTCAGCTACTTGACCCACGCCGGCAAGCGCGATCTGGGGGCCGACATCGAACTCCACGACCGCCTCCTCGAAAGTGGCCATATGTCGCCGCTGGAGCACCCGGCCAAACCGCTAACCGCCAGCGAGCTGGAAACAAGCGAGTGGAGCGGCAACTTCAAGGGCTGGCGCTCCTACCGCAAGCTCATCCCAAGCGAGGCGAACCCACTGGGCCCTACGGTGCCCGCGAGGGCTGCGGATGAGCAACTCGAGTATGCGGTGGCAGCTGAGCCGTCCCGGTAGGGGTTCCGCTTAACTTTTTCGGTGGATCGCCATCGGTCGTCCGCCGACCCGACGACGAAAAAGTACAAGACGCTCCACCCCTACCGGGGCGTCTCGTCGTCTGAGGGTTGTTCCAATTCGGCAGCGGTTTTTTGGCCAGGGCTCAGCCAGGGCTCAGCCTCGCCGCTTTGCCAGGCCGGCGGTTTACCACCCGGAACCCGGCCGGCCAGCAACAAGCCGAAGTAGAGGAACCAGAACAGGTAGAAGGGCGGAAAGGGCAGGAAAGAGATCGCGCCGAGAGCGATGCCAAGCGCTCCCCAGAAGCGGGTCAAGAGTCCCGACCGCATCGCGTGCAACGAGGTGTAGATCATCGCGAACACGAACGAAAGGGCGCCGACCAGCCCGAGGACGCCCACGATCGAGCGTAGTGGAGCGTCGGTGACCACGTTGGTCGCGACTTCGTCGGCGCGGTCACTGCTCAATCCCACGCCCTTTTCGAGCAGGGTCGGGACGTGGTTGGAGACGAACTCGTCGGCGGCGTGCAGGGTGACGATCAAGGTGAAAATCGCGGCCACGGCGAGGAACAGCGGCGCTGCTACGACAATGCCGACGAACTGAGCACGCATCCTCTCGCTGCGCGCCTTGGCGGCGCGGAAGAGGTAGTAGAGCGGGACGGCCAGGAGGCCGACGCCGATCGCCTGCAGGATGCTGGAGAGCAGCTGGGCGCCGCGGTGCGCGTCGACATTGCGCAGCAGCTCGGATTCTCCGCCGCCGCCGCCAACCCCCTGGGTAGCGACGGCGATCGCCGCGACGATCAGCAGGATCGAGGCGAAGGTCGCCAGCGCCACCGGCCGTGACCAGCGCTGCTCCCAGGCCAGGATCGCCGCCTTGCCGGGCTGCAAGCTTCGCTCAGCCCCGCTCGTGGAAATAGAACTGAGGCAGGGCGCCCTCGATCACCTCGGCGGTCATCCGCTGCGCCACCTCCAGGTTGCCGGTCCGCACTGCGATGTCATCGAGCGTGACGATGCCCGCGAGGCTATCGCCATCGACCACCGGCAGGCGTCGCACGCGGTGTTGGACCATCAGCGCTGCCGCCTCGTCGAGCTCCATCTCCGGCTCGCCGCAGATCAGCGGCCGCGAGGCGTGGTCGGCGACGGGCACCTCGGGATCGACTCCCGCGGCGAAGACCCGCACCGTCAGGTCGCGGTCGGTGATCATCGCCACCGGCGAACCCGCCGAGTCGGCGATTACGACCGAACCGACGCGGTTGTCGCGCATCTGGCGGGCGACCGAGACCGCGCTGGCATCGGGCGTTGCGGTGACGACCCCGGTGGTCATGATCTCGCTCAGCTGCATGCCCGTACGCTACCGCTGTAATGAGCACCGAGCGAACCCGTCGTCCCACCCCTGTCGTTCCGCTCGAGGCGGGCGCCGGGCCCGAAAACCCTCCCTGTCCCGCCTGCGGCGAGCCGCTGTTCGGCTGGATCGACGATCGACCCGGACTGGCCGGCCCGGTCAGCCGCTGCGAGAGCTGCGGCCTCGGGGTGGTCGGCGCGCCCGGAGCCGCCGAGGAGGCGCTACGCGAGCTCGACCGGCTGGACAGCGGCCAGGCGGTGACGATCGCCAACCGGCGCGGCTTCTCGGCCTGGATCGGGGGCGCCGGCTGGGCCGGCCTCGAACCCGATGCCCGCTACCTGTTCACGGCCGAGGCCGTACGCCGACTCGTCGCCCGCCGCGACCAGGTGGTCAAGTCCGCCCGCTGGTCCCCAGGGGGCGGCATCGCGGCGATGTGGCAGACGATCCTCAACGGCTTCACCTTCGGCCATAACGTGGCACTGGGAGCACTCGGACGCGGTGGCGCCGTTCCCGCTGCCAAGCCCTGGCAACGCCGCCTCGACGCCATGATCAGCGTCGTCGTCGCGATCCCAGCGCTGCTTGCCGCCGTCCCTCTTGAGCTGCTCGCGGCAATCCTGAGGCGCGGCGGCGCCCAGACCCTACGCTTCGAGCTGCTCTAGCCCGGCGAAGGCGGGTCCATCCCGGTAGGGGTGGAGCGTCTTGTACTTTTTCGTCGTCGGGTCGGCGGACGACTGATGGCGATCCACCGAAAAAGTTAAGCGGAACCCCTACCGGGATGGACCCGCCCTACGACAACCCTTCGCGCGCCTCGCGCACGAGGGTCACGGCCTCGGGGAAAAGGACGCGGATCGCGTCGCGCACCTGCATCGCCTGCTCGTCGCTCGAGCCGGTCAGCTCGATCCGCTCGATCGAGGCCACGGTCAGATCGGCCGCAAGGCGGATCGCGTTGTCGGCCCAGGCGACGCGCTGGGAGGACTGCATCTGCTCGCTGAGCTCCTCCATCCGGGCGCGGAACTCGTCGGGGTCGCCAAAGAGGTTGAAGCCCTCCACAGGAAGAATGTAAGCAGACCGAGCGGGAGGCGGCACAGAGCTCTTACATTTGGCGCGCCACCCGCGCGCCAAAGCCGCCTACGGTCGCTCCATGCGCAGCGAACGGGGGACGGCAAGCGTCGAGCAGGCAGGTCTGTCGGCACTGATCGCACTGCTCCTTCTGGCCGCGATCGCGGCCCTCTCCGCCGGCGGCGAGATCGACCCACGCAACGCCCTCGGCGGCCTGATCGCGCGGCGGCTGGCCTGCGCCCCTCGCCTCCCAGAACCGTGCCGTCATCACCCGCTGGTTCCCGCCTACGGCTGGCCGCTGGCCCGGCTCGCCCGCGCTCTGGCGCCGTCGCCCGTCGCCGTGCCCGGCCCTGGCGGGCTGCCGCTGGACCCGGTCGACTTCCGCCGCTGCCGGCGCGAAAGCTGCGCGGTCGCCGCAGGTCCCCATGCCACCGCCTCCGGCCGCCGCATCACCGCCTTCACCGAGGTCGAGGATCGCCGCCGCACCGTCGGCTGGGTCGAGCTGACCTACTGGCTCTACCGACCGGGGCTGGGCTGGGAACGCATCGTCCGCCGCGCCGACCAAGCGCAGGTCGAGGCGGCAAGCCACGTCTCCGTCCTGCTCAAGGACGATCCGGCGCTGGTGCCGCTGGAGACCCTGCCCGGCCGCGATCAGTACGAGTTCCCGGCAGGCGAGGAGCCGCCCTGGCGATGGCACATCGACGGTCGCTACCCAGGCTGGTCCAGCTAACCGGGCGCGACATCCGGGGCCGCTCGGTCCTCTTCCGCCTGTTTGATCAAACCCCGCCAGTCCGTGGTGCGGAAGACGAGCAGGATCGCGGCGAAGCCGAGCACGACCGACCAGGCCGCCATCGCGATCTGCGTGCCGACCGAGAAGGAGAGGACGGCGGTGCGCGACGGGCCGTGCAGCGTCGCCACCAGCAGCGCCTGCTGGGCGCCGGCGCCACCGGGCGTGAAGGGGACGATGTTGGCGATCGCCTGCACGCTCATCACCAGCATCACGTTGCCGACCGAGCCGCCGATGCCGAAGGCGTCGAGGAAGAACCAGAAGGCGGCGAAGCGGAGGACCCAGCCGACGCCCTGCCAGGCGGCCACCTCGCGCAGGTACCGCCGCGGCGTGGTGAGGATCGCGACCCCCTGTTTGACCCGGTCCCAGAAGCGCCGCACCCGGTGGGCCAGCAGATAGATCGCGATCGCGATCGCCAGCAGCAGCGCCCCGGTCAGGATCAGGAAGACCTGAGGGTGTTCGGCCCAGAAGGAGATCTCAAAGGCGGGCAGATCGGGGAGCTGCGGCGGCTTCGGCAACAGGCCCTGGGTGACGGCGTAGAGGAGGACCAGCAGCCCGACGGTCGTGTCGAAGACCGCCTGCACGAGAAAGGAGGAGGTGACCGCCGGGTAGGAGGAATGCGGGATCTGGCGCTTGACCAGGAAGACTTTGGTCACGTCCCCCGCGTGTGCGGGCAGGACCGCGTTGATCCCCGCCCCGGCCAGGTAGGCGGCGCTGAGGCGAAGGAAGGAGATGCGGACGCCCGGATAGGCGGCGTGCAGCACGTTGCGCCAGGCCCAAGCCCGCGCCACCTGCATCGCCGCCAGGCAGGCAAGAGCCAGCGCGACGGAACCCCAGCGGATGTCCGCCAGGTGATCGAAGAACGCCGCCGCTGCGCGGCCAAACGATTCGGCGCTGGATGCGAAGTCGGCAGATGGCATCGCAGCTAGACTAGCCCGCTCGTGTCAGAGCCAGAGACGACTCCGACCATGCCCGCAGCCCGCCGCGATCCCGCCGACGAGGCGATGTGTGCGCGTGCCCGCGAGCGCTTTACCGGCGACCGCGGCAGCCGCTTCCGGCGCCGCCGCAAGCGCCATGCCGAGCTACCCAATCTGATCATCATCGGCGGGCTGAAGTGCGGCACGACGAGCATCCACCACTACCTCGGCCTGCATCCGCAGATCCACATGTCGAAGCCGAAGGAGCTCAATTTCTTCGTCGAGGAGCTCAACTGGGATCTCGGCCTCGACTGGTACGCAAGCCGCTTCGACGACCGCTTCAAGGTGCGCGGGGAGTCCTCGCCCCACTACACCAACCTGCCGCGCTTCCAGGGCGTGCCGGAGCGGATCAGGGAGCACTGCCCCGATGCGCGCCTGCTCTACATGGTGCGCGACCCGATCAAGCGCATCCTCTCCCACTGGGTGCACGCGACCGGCGCCGGCTACGAGACCCGCGAGATGGTCCCGACCCTCTCCCAGCCCGACTCCTCCTACATCCAGCGCTCGATGTACTGGATGCAGCTGCAGCCATACCTCGAGCTGTTCGAGCGCGAGCAGATCGAGGTGATCACGCAGGAGGAGCTGCAGTCCGAACGCGAAGAGACGATGCGCAAGGCCTTCCACTTCGCCGGCGTCGACGAGAGCTTCACCTCGGAGCAGTTCGACCGCGAGTGGGAGAAGTCGAGCGCCAAGCAGGGCGACAAATACCAGGTGATGGAGAAGCTGGTGAAACTGCCGGGCCTGCGCTCCTTCGACCGTAACTTCGACCGCCTGCCCGAGTCGCTGCGCTGGATCGTCGAGAAGGTCGTCCACGACCCGGAGAAGCCGCCGGCGCCGAAGCCAAAGCTCCCCGATGACCTCTTCGAGACGATCCGCAGCCGCTTCGGCGCCGACGTCGCTGGCCTGCAGGAGTTCGCCGGCCGCGAGTTCAAGGGCTGGCACGACTACTCATAAGGGCGTCGGCGCGCGGGTCCTGTCGCGGTGGCCTCCCCCATGTGCTCGGACATCACAGATGTCCTCCGCTATGGGGGACCCCCGCCACCGCGCCACCCGCGCGAGGAGCGCTTAGGGTGAACTCGTGCGACGACTGATTCCCGACCCCGGACCGACCACGGTCGAGAAGCAACTGAGCTCCTACCGGCCGTCGGAGCATGCGCGCGATGAGCGACCCTTCGTTGCGATGAATTTTGCCGCCACGGTCGATGGACGGGCAACGATCGGGGGGGTCTCGGGGCCGATCGGATCCGAGACCGACACGGCGATGCTGGTCGGGCTGCGCGCCCGCTTCGACGCGGTGATGATCGGCGCGGGGACGAAACGGGCCGAGGGCTACGACGAGATCGGCCGGCGGCTGATCGTGGTCGAAAGCGGACCCGAGGGGCGCGTCGACCTGCCGGCCCTGCTGAGCTCCCTGCGCGAGGAAGGCGTCAGGGCGCTCCTCTGCGAGGGGGGCCCGACGCTTCACGGGGCGCTGCAGGCGGCCGACCTCGTCGATGACCTCTTCCTGACGATCGCGCCGAAGCTCGCCGGCGGCGACGCGCCGCGCATCGTCGAGGGCGAGCTGCCCGCGGTGGTGCCGCTCGAACTCGCCTGGCTGCTGGAGCAGGACGGCGAGCTCTTCGCCCGCTACCGGCGGCGCTGAGCCCGGTACCGTTCGCCGGACCCAGCCCCGAGGAGAGGACTCTCAGCACATGGACTTCAAGCCCAGCCCCCAGGTCGAGACCCTGCGCGAGCGCATCCTCGACTTCATCGACGAGCAGGTCTACCCGCAGGAGCGAGAGATCATGGAGGCGCTGGATGCAGAGGTAGCCGCCGGTGTCCCCTATCCGAAGATCCTGGTCGAGGTGCGCGAGCGGGCCAAGGCGGAGGGTCTCTGGAACCTCTTCATGCCCGACGAGCGCTTCGGCCCGGGGCTCAGCAACTGGGAGTACGGACTGCTCTGCGAGGAGATGGGCCGCAGCCCGGCGGCGGCGCCGATGGCCTTCAACTGCTCCGCGCCGGATACCGGCAACATGGAGATCCTCGCCGAGCACGGCACCGAGGAGCAGCGAGAGCGCTGGCTGGAGCCGCTCCTGGAGGGACGGATCCGATCCTGTTTCTCGATGACCGAGCCAGAGGTGTCCGGCTCGGATCCCACCCTGCTACAGGCGCGTGCGGTGCGCGACGGAGACGAGTGGGTGATCGACGGCCACAAGTGGTTCACCTCGGGTGCGGTCGGCGCCGAGCTGGCGATCGCGATGGTCGTCACCGACCCCGAGGCGCCCCCCTACAACCGTGCCTCGATGATCTGCGTGCCGACCGACACGCCCGGCTTCAACCTGGTGCGGCCGATCCCGGTGATGGGCCACGACAAGGGTCCAGGCCACTGCGAGATCCGCTACGAAGAATGCCGTGTGCCCGCCGCCAACCTGCTCGGCGGCGAGGGTCAGGGCTTCGTCATCGCCCAGGACCGGCTCGGTCCGGGGCGCATCCACCACTGCATGCGGGCGATCGGCACCGCCGAGCGGGCACACGAGATGATGTGCCGCCGCGCCAACGAGCGCCAGGCCTTCGGCGGGCCGCTGGCCGACAAGCAGTTCGTCCAGGAGGCGATCGCCACCTCGCGG
>DASUZP010000112.1:0-18916 GCA_036376775.1 Solirubrobacterales bacterium
CACGAGATGATGTGCCGCCGCGCCAACGAGCGCCAGGCCTTCGGCGGGCCGCTGGCCGACAAGCAGTTCGTCCAGGAGGCGATCGCCACCTCGCGGATGGAAATCGACCAGGCCCGCCTCTTGACGATGTACGCGGCGTGGAAGATGGACACCGAGGGCAAGCGCGCCGCCCGCCAGTCGATCTCGGCGATCAAGATCGTCGCCGCCAACATGGTGATGGAGGTACTCGACCGGGCGATCCAGATCCACGGCTCGCTCGGCATGACCGACGACACCCCCCTCGCCGCCCTCTGGCGCTTCAGCCGCATGCTGCGCCTCGCCGACGGCCCCGACGAGGTCCACAAGATGGTCCTCGCCCGCCGCGAGCTCAACCGCTGGTCGAAGCGCGCCGAGGCCGAGGCGGCCGGCGAACTAGAGCCCAGGCACGCCCCGCGGCCGATCTGAGCAGGTATGTGCATACCTGCTGCTAGGTATGTACATGCTCAATCGTCGCCTTCAAGTGCTGGTCGACGACGAGCGCTTTGAGCGGCTGACACGGGAATCGGAGCGCCCGTGGGCGAGCTCGTCCGTAGGGCGATCGAGGTCGATGGCCTGGAGCGGATCGACCCAGCCGACGAGCGAGCCGTCGCAGCGCTGGTCGGCTGACATCAAGAAGAGGCCGGGCTTCACCCGGCCTCTTCCTTACACCTTTAGACGTGGCGCTTCGACGTCAACCTGCGCAAATCGCCCAGACACTAGAACTCAGCGCCGCGGCTCCATTGTTGGTGACAGAGGCACGCCAACCATTGAACGATTCGCCGGTTCCCGGAACTCCGGATCCGTCGACAACCGGCCGCGACGTGGTAACAGCAGCGGCATTGATGAATGGGTCGTCCCGAACGCCGCCGCTGATCGCCTGCGAACCAGCCGGGCACGTGGCCGTTTCGGTTTTGAAGGTGCCAGCGGGGCCTGGAACCGTGAAGTCAACTTTCACCACAAAGACATTGCTCAGTTTCGTGGCGATTGCCGCAGAGGGAACAGTGCCCAGGGTCGACTCTTTGACCTTGTCACCAGTGACTGCGTCGTTGAGGATCTTCTCGGTGGTGACCGCGTTGTCAGCGATCTTGCCGGTGGTCACAGCGTTGTCGGCCAGCTTGCCGGTGGTCACGGCGTTGTCGGCGATCTTGCCGGTGGTCACGGCGTTGTCGGCCAGCTTGTTGGTCGTCACCGCGCCATCGCCGATCTTGCCCTCGATGACCGCACCATTCTTGATCTTGCCGGAGACGACGGCTTCCTTGACGATCTTGCCGGTCTTGATCGAGTTGGCCTTGATTTCGTTGGCGCCAATCTTCTGGACCGCAGCGAAGGCGGTGGCACCTCCGAGGATGAGGAAGACGGCTAGCGACGACATCACGTTCGCGTACGTGAGGTGTCTGCGTACTTGCTTCAAGAGTCTCTCCTTGATCGCGGGCGGAGGGACTCGGACGAGCCTCCATGCCCAATTGCAGGGAATTGCGGGACACAATCAGGTCGGTCGGTCGCCGTCAAGCGCTCTGGACCAAAACATTTGGATATGGAGATGATTCAGTCGCGGCGCTCGACCGCTTCGGCGGCCTCGGCCAGGCGCTCGACCAGGCGGGCGAAGTGTTCGATGCCCGGATCGACCTTGCCGTACTGACCGGCGGCGTAGCGGGCGTAGACGCCCTCGAGGATGATCGCCAGCTTCCAGTAGCCGAGGGCGACGAAGAAGTCGAGCTCCGAGAGGTCGCGGCCGGAGCGCTCGGCGTAACGCGCGCGCAGCTCGTCCCGGCTGGGGAAACCAGGTGCCAGGTTGGCGGGCTGACCGAGGGCCACCGGGTCCTCGCCCCGTTCGGGCCAGTAGACCATCAGCAGGCCGACGTCGGCGAGCGGGTCGCCGAGAGTGCAGAGCTCCCAGTCGACCACCGCTGCCACCTCGCCGCCGGGGGTGAGGATCATGTTGTCGAGCCGGTAGTCGCCGTGGACGATCGTCGCCGGGCCCTGTTCGGGGATACGCGCCTCGAGGCGCTCGTGCACCGCGTCGATCGCCGCCAGCTCGCGCGTCTTCGACTTCTCCCACTGCCCCTGCCAGCGGTGCAGCTGGCGGGCGACGTAGTCCTCCTTGCGGCCGAGGTCGCCTAGCCCGGCGGCGTCGGGGTCGACCGCGTGAATGTCGACCAGGGTGTCGGCGACGCGCTCGCCGATCGCCAGCCGGTCGGCCTCGTCGGGAAACGTCTCGGCCTCGACAAGTCCACGCAAGATCGGTCCCTCGACGAACTCCATCACGTAAAAGGGGGCTTCGTTGACACTCTCGTCCTCGCAGAGTCCGACCACCGGCGCCACCGGGACCGCGGTCGGCCCCAGCGCCGAGACGACCTTGTGCTCCCGCGCCATGTCGTGGGCGGAGCCGAGCCGCTTGCCGAGCGGCGGCCGCCGCAACGCCCAGCGCCGTCCGGAGGCATCGCTGACGCCGTAGGTGAGGTTGGAATGGCCGCCTGAGATCCGCTCGAAGGAGAGCGGCAGTGCGACTCCCTCGACCTGCTGCTCAAACCAGGTTTCGACCCCGGCCCGGTCGATTCCCTGCGGGGCCGCCGCGCTGCCGTCGGGGGTGTCTGTAGCCTCGTCGCCCATCGGCTCGCAAGCATATTCCCGACGACGATTTCGGCTCAGCCCCTCGCTCGCCAACCGGCTCACGATCGGCTTCGCGATCGCGTTCGCCGTGCTCACCGGCCTGGCGGTGATCGGCGTCGCCCGCTTTCTCCAGCAGCGTCAGGACTACGAGAACGCCACCGCCCGCTCCTACCAGCGCGAGATCGAGGCCCGAACCCGTCTGTCGCAGGGACGGCGGCCGGCCGCAGCGCGCGCCGCGGTGCTCGACCAACAACAGCAGAGACAGGCCCTGCGCGACGAAATCTCGAGCGAGACGCGCGACACCGCGCTGCTGGTCGGAGCGGGGCTGATCGCCGGGCTCACCGGGGCCGCGCTGCTCTTCACCGGCCTGATCTCCTCGATGCGACGCCCGCTGGAGGATCTGGTCGAGGCCTCCGGGCGCCTGGCCGGCGGAGATCTCGACGCCCGCGTACAGATCGGCGGGCTCTCCGAGACGGCGACGCTCGGCGGCGCTTTCAACGAAATGGCGGAGGAGCTGCAGCGCCGCGCCGGCGAACGCGACCAGCTCGAACGGATGAAGGACGAGTTCGTGCTCACCGCTTCGCACGAGCTGCGCAGTCCGCTCACCTCCGTGCAGGGCTTCGCCGAGCTGCTCCTGCTCGAGCGCGAGAAGCTCGACCCGAAGCAGGCGGAAACGGTCGAGGTGATCCTCGACAACACCCGCCACCTGGTCCGCCTGCTCAACGACCTGCTCGACCTCGCCCGCAGCGACGCCGGGCGGCTGACGATCAAACCGGTGCCGACCGAAGCAGCAGGCCTGATCGAAGACGCCGTGCGGACGATGCGGGCGCAGTTCGACGCCCGCGCGCAGCACCTCCGGCAGGAAATCGAGTCCGGCCTGCCTCAGCTCGAGGCCGATCGGGACCGGATTCGCCAAGTACTGGTGAATCTGCTTACGAACGCGAACGAGTATTGCCCGGAAGGAGCGGGTATCGAGGTGAAGGCCCGCCTCACCGGTGCCGATGTGGAGATCGAGGTGATCGACGACGGCCCGGGCATTCCTAAACAGCAGCTGGAGCACATCTTCGAGCGCTTCAGCCGCGGCGACGCCGGTGAGACCCAGCGCGTCGGTGGCACCGGGCTGGGCCTGGCGATCTCCAAATCGCTGGTCGAGCTGCACGGCGGCACGCTCGGCGCCGAATCGACCGTCGGCCAGGGCGCGACCTTCCGCGTCCGCCTGCCCGCGTCGGCTCACGACCGAGCCGAGGTGACCTGATGGCGCGGATTCTCCTCGCCGACGACTCCGAGACGATTCTGCTCCTGCTGCGGACCCGCTTGGAAATGGAGGGCCACGAGGTCGAGACCGCGGTCGACGGTCAGGAGGTGGTCGACGCGGTCCGCAACGCGGCGGCAGCGCCGGACGTCCTCCTGCTCGACGCGATGATGCCGCGCAAATCCGGGATCGACGCCCTGCGCGAGCTGCGCGCCGCGGGGGTCGACACTCCCGCCCTGATCGTCAGCGCCCACACCGAAGGCGACAACGGCAACGATCGCTCGGACCTCTCGATCAGCGGCTACATAGCCAAGCCGATCGACTTCGATCGGCTCTTCGAGACAATCGCCGAGCTGACCGGGGCCGGCCCCGCGGGCTGAGCGGGGCCGGGATCTCCGACAGGCCGAGCGCTATTCGGCCGATTCATAGATGGGAAATGGGTGAGGCGAGCTGCCGGTCCCCGAGCTGACAGTGGTGCCGGGCTTTCCCACGGCCACACAGACCGCGGTTATGGACATCGTGTTGCCCGGTCCGAACCGGACGAAGCCGGTAGCCGTCCAGCCGGCCTGCTGCGAGCTTGGGCCGCTGTCGTTGACGAAGGCACGTTCGTCATCGCTCACGGTCGCCCCACCGCCGATCGCGGAGGTGCCCGGTGGGCATCCGACGGTCGCGGTCGTCCCGTCCGCCGAGTTGCGCGCAAGCGGCACCGTCAGGACCTGATACCGCACGTCGGCGAGAGCGGCCGCGCTGATCCCGGTGAGCGTTCCCTGATCGATCTCGCTGCCGGTCAGGGAGTGCCGCTTGATCTGTCGGCCGGTCAACGTCTTCGCCTTGATCCGGCGGGCCGTGATCGTCCGTGGCTTCAGGCGATTGCCCGGCAGCGAGCTCGGCTTGATCTGCTTGCCGCTGATCTTCCCCGCCGCGTAGACGGTGCCACCCAGCGCGATGAAAAGCGCCAGGGAGGCAACTACGTTTGAGAAGGTAAGGGCCTTCCCTATTCGAGCGGTCATGAGCCTCCTTTAGTGATCTGAGAAGGCTGAAACCTATTGGATACCGAAGTAGAACCGGAGGCTCGCCCCGGGTGCAGCGTCAGCTCTTGGCGATCTCCAGGCGGATCTCTTTGCCCTTCAGCTTCGTACCGTCGAGGAACTCGACCGTGCGATCAGCCTGATCGGGGTCGACCTCGACGAAGGAGAAACGGTGCAGCACGCGGACGTCGTGGATCGCCTCGTCTGGAAGCACCGCGCCCTCGCGCAGCGCCCAGCGCAGGTCCTCCTCGTCGATGCCGCTGCGCTCGCCGCGATTGACGAAGAGCTTGACCGCCTTGCCGTTGACCTCCCTGGCGGGGGGCGCATCGTCGACCTTCTCATCGGGCTCGCTGTCGTCGGCGGCCTTGGCATCGCTGTCGTCGACGGCGCGGGCGCGCTCGCGGCGGCGCGGGCGCGGCGCGTGTTCCATCCGCTCCTCCGGGCTCTCCCACTCGCCGATCGAGGTCTTCACGTCGCGCTCGATCCGCTCGATCTCATCGCGCTGCGCCGGCGTGACGAAGGTGATCGCCCGGCCGGTCCGCCCGACTCGCCCGGTGCGCCCGATGCGGTGCACGTAGACCTCCGAGGAGGCGGGAACGTCATAGTTGATGACGTGGGTGACGTGCTCGATGTCGAGCCCGCGGGCGGCGATGTCGGTGGCGACCAGCAACCGCACCCGGTGGTCCTTGAAGGCGATCATCACGCCGTCGCGTGAGCCCTGGCTCATGTCGCCGTGCAACGCCTTCACGTCGAGGCCTTTGTCCTTCAACGTCTTCTCCAGCTTCGAGGCGCCGATTTTGGTGCGGCAGAAGATGATCGCCTGCTCCGGTTCCTCGATCCTCAAGAGCTCGACCAGGCGCGACGCCTTCTCGTTCGCCGGCACCTCGACGAAGGCCTGGGCGATCGCGTCGACGGTCAGCGTCTTCGGCGTGATTTTGATCGTCACCGGGTCGTACATGTAGCTCTCGGCGAGCCGTTTGACCGGCGGTGGCATCGTCGCCGAGAAGAGCGCCGTCTGGCGCCCGCTCGGGCACATCCGCAGGATCTTCTCGACGTCCTCGATGAAGCCCAGGTCGAGCATCTCGTCGGCCTCGTCGAGAACGATGTAGCGAGCGGCGGTGAGGACCAGCGAGCGGCGCGACATCAGGTCCATCATCCGACCCACCGTGGCGACGACGACGTGGGCGCCGGCGCGCAGCTGCGCCTGCTGCGATTTGATCGGGGCGCCGCCGAAGACGGCGACGATCTCGACCTCGAGGTGCTCGGCGTAAGCGCGCAGCGCCTGGGTCACCTGGATGCAGAGCTCGCGCGTCGGCGTCAGCACGACAGCCTGCACCTCGTCGACAGCGGGATCGATGTACTGGAGCAGCGGCAGGCCGAAGGCGGCGGTCTTGCCGGTCCCGGTCTGCGCCTGGCCGATCACGTCGTGGCCGGCGAGCAGCTCCGGGATCGCTTTCTCCTGGATCGGGCTGGGCTCCTCGTAGCCGAGCTCGTCCAGCGCCTGCTGGATCTCCGGCGCCAGGCCCAGGTCTTTGAAGGGGATCACAGCGACGGATCCAATAACAGCTTGCCGCTGGTGCGGCGGGCAATCAGGTCTTCGTGCGCACGCGCCGCTTCCGCAAGCGGGTAGACCTCGCCGACCTTGACCTCGAGGTCGCCGCCGGCGACGGCGGCGAAGAGCTCGCCGATCATCGGAGCGACATCCGCCGGTCGCATCAGGAGGTGGACGAGCCAGAAGCCGATCACGGACTTGGAGCCGCGCAGCAGAGCGGCGGTGGAGACATCGCGCTGCTCGCGCGAAGCGATGCCGAAGACGACCATCCGGCCCAGCGGTGCCAGCGCCGAGAACTCGGCGTCAAAGGCATCGCCACCGCTCATATGGAGGACGGCGTCGACCCGCTCGCCGCCGTTGGCCGCAAGGATCGCGTCTTTCAGATCCTGCGAGCGCGAGTCGACGGTGGCGTCGGCACCGAGCCGTTCGACCATCGCCCGCTTCTCCTCACTGGAGGCGAGGCCGATCACCTTCGCCCCGGCGCGCTTGCCCAGCTGCACCGCGAGCGAGCCGGTGCCGCCGGCGGCTGCCTCGACCAGCAGGGTTTCGCCCGCCTCGATCCTCGCGCAGCGGCGCACCAGGGCCATCGCCGTCAGTCCCTGCAGCAGAAGCGCCGCGGCCTGGTCGTCATCGACCCCGTCGGGAACGGGGATCAGCATCTGCTCGGGGACGACGACCTTCTGCGCATAGCCCCCGCCGCCGAGGAGCGCCGCAACCCGCTTCCCATCGGGAGTACGCCCACTCACCTCGCCGCCAGGAACCAGCGGCAGCGATTGCTCAGCCAGATAGTCGTTCCGCGTCGCATGCGTATCGGCAAAGTTGATCCCCGACCGCGCAACCTCAACCACAACCTGCCCATCGCCGGCCTCAGGCTCGGGAAGCTCAACCAATTCCAGCCTCTCCGGCCCCCCGAACTCCTGAATCTGAATCGCCTTCACGGCGCCGAACCATAGTCGCCTCTGGAAATAGGGGGTCGGGCGTACTTGGGCGAGTTCTCGCAACGCGGACAAACGGCCCCCGGTGACCAGGGGGTCGGGCGTGCCCTGGCGGGTGCCTCGCGAAGCGGCTCCGCAGAGTGATTCTTCCGCGAAGCGGTCCAACATCGTGAGCGAAGCGAACACAGGCACCCACCGAGGCGCCCCTGACCCCCGATACCCTGCCGCCCATGTCCCTGACTGTGGTCGGCTCAATCGCCTTCGACTCGGTAAAGACCCCCTTCGGGGAGCGCGACCGCATGCTCGGCGGCGCCGCCGTCCACTTCTCGCTGGCCGCCAGCTTCTTCACCGAGGTGCGCCCGGTGGGCCCCGTAGGCGATGACTTCGGCGCGGCCGAGTTCGAGGTGCTGGAAGGACGCGGTGTGCAGACCGGCGACATCGAGCAGGTCATGGGCGGGAAATCGTTCTTCTGGCGGGGACGCTACGAGTACGACCTCAACGTCGCCCACACTGAGGACACCCAGCTCGGCGTCTTCGGCGAGTTCGAGCCGAAGCTCTCCGCCGAGGCCAAAGCGGCCGACACCCTCTTCCTCGCCAACATCCAGCCCGACCTGCAGCGCCGGGTCAGCGCCCAGTGCGAGGCCACCCGCTTCAGCGGCCTCGACTCGATGAACCTTTGGATCGACACCGCGAAGGACTCGCTGCTGGCGGCGATCGCCGAGGTCGACTGCCTGATCGTCAACGACGCCGAGATCCGCCAGCTGACCGGCGAGTCGAACCTGGCCCGTGCCGCCCGCGCGGTGATGGAGCAGGGCCCCCGCGCCGTCGTCGCCAAGCAGGGCGAGTACGGAGCGGCGCTGTTCACGCGCGAGAGCTTCTTCGCCCTACCCGGGTTCCCGCTCGACGACGTCCGCGACCCGACCGGCGCCGGCGACAGCTTCGCCGGTGGCTTCCTCGGCTACCTCGACGGCCACGACGGCGAGCTCGACGAAGCGACCCTGCGCCGGGCGATGGGCTACGGCACCGTGCTCGCCTCCTTCAACGTCGAGGAGTTCGGCACCGAACGGGTCGCCCGGTTGAGCCGCGAGGAGATCGACGAGCGCTTCGCGGCGCTGCACGAGATGACCCAGTTCGAGCCTTTGCCCGTGCGTTAACGAGTCGAAACGTCCGAACTGCGAAAATGTCGCCCAGATGGCAGGCGACTCCCTTAGCGTCACCGACAACCGCACCGGCAAGACCTACGAGTTGCCGATCGTCGACGGCACGGTCCGCGCCATGGACCTGCGTCAGATCAAAGTCGACGAGAGCGAATTCGGGATGCTGGCCTACGACCCGGCCTTCACCAACACGGCTTCCTGCCGCTCGGCAATCACCTTCATCGACGGCGAGGCCGGCATTCTCGAACACCGCGGCTACTCGATCGAGCAGCTCTGCGAACGCTCCAGCTTCCTCGAGGTCGCTTACCTGCTGATCTTCGGCGAGCTGCCGACGGGGCCGCAGCTCGACCGCTGGACCTACGACATCACCCACCACACCTTCGTCCACGAGGACCTCAAGCAGTTCTTCGAGGGCTTCCGCTACGACGCGCACCCGATGGGGATGCTGCTCGCCGGAGTCGGCGCGCTCTCGACCTTCTACCCGGACGCCAAGCACACCGAAGACCCCGAAGAGCGCTACATGGCGGCGGTGCGGCTGATCGCCAAGGTGCCCACCCTGGCGGCCTTCTCCTACCGCCACAACATGGGCCTGCCCTATGTCTACCCGGACAACGACCTCAACTTCGCCGAGAACTTCCTCTCGATGATGTTCAAGAAGACCGAAGCCAAGCACGTGCCGAAGGAGAGCCTCTCCAAGGCGCTCGACGTGCTCTTCATCCTCCACGCCGATCACGAACAGAACTGCTCGACCAACGCGGTGCGCGGCGTCGGCTCATCCGACGTCGACCCTTACTCGGCGGTAGCGGCCGGGGTGGCGGCGCTCTACGGGCCACTGCACGGCGGCGCCAACGAGGCGGTGCTGCGGATGCTGCGGCGGATCGGCTCGATCGACAACATCCCCGGCTTCCTCGAGCGGGTGAAGAACCGTGAAGAGAAACTGATGGGCTTCGGCCACCGCGTCTACAAGAACTACGACCCGCGGGCGCGGATCATCCAGCAGCACATGGAGGAGGTCTTCGAGGCGACCGAGTACAACGCGATCGTGGAGATCGCCCGCGAGCTGGAGAAGCGGGCGCTCGAGGACGAGTACTTCACCTCGCGCAAGCTCTACCCCAACGTCGACTACTACTCGGGGATCATCTACGAGGCGCTGGAGATCCCGGCCGAGATGTTCACCGTGATCTTCGCCATCCCCCGTACGGCGGGCTGGGTCGCGCAGTGGATGGAGATGAAGGACGACTCCGAGCAGAAGATCGCCCGGCCGCGGCAGATCTACACCGGCGAGCGCGAGCGTGACTACGTCGCCGTCACCGAGCGTGAGGGGCCGGAAAAAATCGTCGGACCGCCGGCGCGCAGGCCTAAACGGCCGCGGCGCGGCGCGTAGCGCCTATTGACAGGAGGCCCGGGGGGTCGCCCTGCTGGAGCCTGTGTTCGCTTCGCTCACGGATTTGGTGCCGCTTCGCGGCTAGAGTCACTCTGCGGTGCCCGCTTCGCGAGGCTCATCAGGGCGACCCCCCGGCCCTCCCCTCGACACGCGTACGCTGCTCGCGTGAGCTGGAAGTTGACGATTCGGCATGGTTCGGACGTGGAGCATGAGAGCTTTGACGATCTGGGGGAGGCTGTCGCGGCGATGCGGGAGCGGGCGCTGGCTATTCGGGCAGAGGGGCCGGCGAAGCCGGTATCCGCGCTGCGGGACTTTGGGCCCGAGCAGCAGGTTCATGCTCGATTGCAGCTGAGCGGCAAGGGGCTGCTGCGCAAGCCGGTCGCCGGGGTGGATGTGCGTGGGGACGGGACGTTCATGCCCTTTCGGGGCGGGGTGAGGCGGGAGGAGCTCGACCCTTCGAACCACGAGACGCCGTTCGACCTGGTCCGCGAGACTCTGGAAGCACGATGAACGAGGCCGAAACCGAGATACCGAAGGGCAGCTACGCCGCCGGGCGGCGGCTGAAGCTGCCGGCCGGCGCGGGAGCGCCTTACGTCGTCTTCATCAACGGGGTCGAGCAGCGCGAGGACGCCGACTACAACGTCCGCGCCGGCGAGATCGTCTTCACCCGTGAGATCGTCAAGGAGAAGGTCGGCACCGGCCGCTGGCTGGCGATGTACCTCGGCCTCTTCGGCACCTACCGCAAGAACGAGACGATCGACCTGCAGTTCCAGCGCGGCGGCAAGACCGAGCTGCTCTCAGACCTGCCGGTCTCGAGCTGAGCTGCCGGCTACTTGAAGATGTAGAGCAGGGCGAAGGCGGTCACGACCCAGATCGCCGCGGCGACGATGATTCCCCTGTCCTCGGCGATCATCGCTGCGGTGGAGCGATCGTCGGCGCGGTCGTAGATCAGGTAGAGGTAGCGGAATACGCCGTAGAGAACCGGCGGGATCGTCCACATCATCTTGTTGCCGATGATCGGCGAGTTGACGGCGTAGACCGAGTAGCTGATCACGGTCCCGGTGGTGACCATGGCAACCATCTGGTCGAGAAACGGGAGCGAGTAGTGCTCGAGTACCGGACGGCTGCTGGTGCCCCGGTGCAGCTCGGAGACAGCCTCCTGGCGTCGCTTGGTCACGCCGAGGAAGAGGGCGCCCATGCCGGTGCAGAGCAGCAGCCATTCCGAGGCGTGGGCGTCGACGGCGACCGCGCCGGCCGCCACCCGCAGGATGAAGAGGCCAGCCAGGGTCATCACATCGATGATCACGATCTGCTTGAGGCCGAAGCAGTAAGCCATCTGGGCGACGCCGTAGCCGACGACCATCAGGCCGACCTGCCAGTTGACGGCGCCGAAGGCGAGTGCAATCGCGGCGAGCGCCAGCAACGGCGCGATCGTCATCGCCGTCCGCTCCGAGATCTCGCCCGCGGCCAGCGGCCGGAAGCGCTTCTTTGGGTGCTTGCGGTCGAGCTCGACGTCGACCAGGTCGTTGACGTAGTAGCCCGCACTGGAAATCCAGCAGAAGGCGACGAAGGTCAGAGACGCCTCCAGCACGTCGTGGGGCTGGTTGAACTTGCCCGAGAAGAGCAGGCCGGCGAAGACGAGGACATTTTTGATCCACTCCTGCGGCCGCCCGGTTTTGATCGCGGCCCGCAGCGGCGAACGCCGCGGCACGACGGGTTCAGCCGCCGGTTGTGCCGGGATCGTCGGGTGCTCTGAGGTAATCGTTTCCATCGTTTGCGACGCCGGGATCGGCTTGGCTAGCCACTAGCCGGTCGCGACAGGGTAACGCCGTCGTGCGACTGCCTCGTCGCTACGGGTCAATGAGAACGCCGGGGTTCAGCATCCCGGCGGGATCCAGCTCGGCCTTGGCGGCCCGCAGCGCCGCCGCGAACGGCGCCGGACGCTGACGGTCGTACCAGGGGCGGTGATCGCGACCGACCGCGTGATGGTGGGTGATCGTGCCTCCGCCCTCGATCACTGCCTCCGCCGCAGCCACCTTGATCTCGTCCCACTGCTCGACCTCGCCGCCGCGCCTTGCCGGCGCCATCACGGTGAAATAGGGCGCCGGCCCGTCGGGGTAGACATGGGTGAAGCGGCAGCTGATCCGCGGCGAGCCCGGGCCCTCGGCCGGCGCGTCGCAGACCTCGGCAACCTTGGCGCGGACGGCCTCCATCGCCGTCGCGTGGAAATCCTCGAAGCGGTCCCAGGTGATCGCCGTCTCGAAGGTCTCCGAAAGCACCCCGCAGGCGACGAACGTGTCGCGCAGGTAGGGCGCTACGAGAAAGGCGCTGCGCCAGGCGCCCACCGCGCCCGAGCCCTCGCTGTCGCCGCCGCTTCCCCGCACCTCACCCGGGGCCCCACCGTGCGCGCGGGCTACGGCCAGAGCCAGGGTCATCGGCTCGTCGCAGGGATGATGGGCCGACTCGAAGCCGAGCACCAGCAGGCTCTTCTCGCCGCTGCCGGCGCCGGTCATGCCGGCCTCCGTCGCGTCGAGCAGGCGGCAGTTGCTCGGGTACAGGCCCGACTGCGATATCTCGCGCACCGCGCCGGCCGCCGCCAGGAAGTCGTCGAACTCGACCCCGCAGGAGGCCTTGAACTGCGGTCGCGGCCGTACTCGCACCCAAGCCTCGCCGATCACGCCGAGGATTCCCTCCGAGCCGATCAGCGCCCGGTCCGGAGACGGTCCCGCCCCCGAGCCCGGCAGCCGCCGGCTCTCCCAGAGCCCGCGCGGCGTGATCGCCCGCACCGACTCGACCAGGTCGTCGATGTGGGTGTAGAGGGTGGCGAAGTGCCCGCCCGCCCGGGTGGCGATCCACCCGCCCAGGGTCGAGTACTCGAACGACTGGGGAAAGTGGCGCAGGGTCAGCCCGTGCTCGCGCAGCTGCTCCTCCAGCCCCGGCCCCGTGGCCCCAGCCTGGATCCGAGCCGCCATCGACTCCGCATCCACCTCCAGCAGCCGGTCCAGCCGCCGCAGGTCAAGCGAGACAACCGGCCGATCACCCAACCGCACCTCGATCCCGCCGACCACGCTGGTCCCGCCGCCGAAAGGAATGACTGCCGCACCCTCGGACTCGGCCCAGCTGAGCACAGTCTCGATCTCCGACTCGTCCCGCGGCAGCGCCACCAGATCGGGCGGGTTTTCGAATTCCCCTCTGAACCCCCGCACCACATCCCGGTAAGCCTTCCCCAACGCCCGCGAAACCCGCTCGTACTTCTCATCCGTGAACAGGTCGCCGAAGTCGGCCGGCGCCTTCAGCCGCGGCGCCCGCACCTCGACCGCATCGAGGGGAACAGACTCTTCGACTTCCCCCCCAAACCCAAACCGCTCCCGAATCCCGCCAGCAGCCTCCCGCAGCTCCTTCTCGGAAGGCGCCTGATCCTCATACCCCCACCCCCAGTGCTTGAGCCGCCGCTCGGTCATAGCCGCGAACAATCGCACGCCATGAGAAATGGAGGATTGTGTCCCTTATAGGAGCCACAACTGTCCATCCTGGAAGAGGAGGACGGGCGTGAACCGCAAGGCACCTCGCCGAGCGGCGTCGCAGGCGCCCGTCAGGGGAGGTCGGGGGTGTCATCCCGGCCAGCGGCGTCCTCTTTTTCGCCCACCGGCTCCGGGCGACAGCGACAAGGCTCTTCTGCGAAAAACCCAGCGGTCGGGATGACACCCCCGACCTCCCCACCGCCGTCTACCAGTGCACGCCTTTCATCAAATGCGCAAAGGCAACCGCCTCGGTGGTCGGCGCCCGATCCGGCGCCTCGTCGCCCTTCCCCTTCGCCGCCTGCGACTCAGGAAAGAGTTTGTAGGCGGTGTTGAGGATTTTGTCGCTGAGGGTCGGCGCGACCGCGTAGAGCAGCTCACCGAAGGTGCCCAGCCGCGTCGCCACCTTCTTCGGTCGGCCGATCATCGCCCCGGCGATCATCTCGGCGGCCTCCTCGGGGGTGATAGCCGGGAACATGTCGTACATCCGCGTCGGCGCGATCATCGGCGTCCGCACCAGCGGCATGTAGATCGTCGTGATGTCGACTCCGTCGTCGACCACCTCCGAGGCGATCACGCGGCTGAAGGCGTCGAGCGCCGCCTTCGAGGCGACGTAGGCCGAGAAGCGCGGCGGGTTGGTCTGCGAGCCGATCGAGCTGACGTTGACGATGTGGCCCGTCTTGTGCGCCTGCATCGACGGCAGCAAGGCCAGGATCAACCGCACCGCACCGAAGTAGTTGACCTGCATCGTCCGCTCGTAGTCGTGGAAGCGGTCGTAGGAGAGCTTGACCGAGCGCCGGATCGAGCGGCCCGCGTTGTTGACGAGGACGTCGACCCGGCCGTGGTAGGCGAGCACCTCCTCGGCCATCCGCTCGATGTCCTCCATGTCGGACATGTCGCAGCGGTGGATGTGGGCGACGCCACCGGCTGTCTCGATTTCCCGCTTCGTCTCCTCCAGCTTGTCGACCGAGCGGGCGACCAAGAGCACGGTGGCCCCCGCGTCGGCGGCCTTTACCGCGGCCGCCTTGCCGATGCCCGACGACGCTCCGGTGATCAGCACGACCCTGCCCCGCACCGCCGCCGAGAGCGAGCGGTCCTTGAACAGGTCCGGGTCGAGGTTGCGCTCCCAGTAATCCCAGACGCGGTCGGCGTAGCTCTCCAGCGGCGGCACCTCGATCCCCGAGCCCGCCAGCGCCGCCTGCGCCTCGGTCGAGTCGAAGTGGGTCGGATAGTTGACGTAGCTGAGAACGCCGGCAGGAATTCCGACCTGGTTCAGCGCGACCTTGGCCGCCCGCTTGGCCGGAGGGAAGAATCTCAGCCCGGTGCGAATCAGGCTCGTCGCCGGGTCGGTGATGCCGGAGTCGAGCTGCAGGGCCGCCTGGGGCGCGTCGGCGGCGTGAGCGAAGAGGTTGAGCACCTCGCCCGCGGTCTTCGGCTTGGGGTCGGTGAGGCTGAAGGCGCGGCCGTCGAGACCCGGCTTGTGGGCGATGTGGTCGATCGCCGCGGCGACGTAGTCGACCGGGACGATGTTGATCTCCCCTCCTTCGACCCCGAGCGTCGGCAGCCAGGCGGGCAGCACCCGCCGCGCCTGCTGCAACAGCTTGAACATGTAGTAGGGACCGTCGATCTTGTCGATCTCGCCGCTGCGCGAGTCGCCGACGACGATCCCCGGCCGGTAGACGCGCCAGGGTCGGCGGCAATGCTCGCGTACGACCCGCTCGGACTCGTGCTTGGTGCGGAAGTACGGATGCGTATCGAGGTCTTCGGCCTCGTCGAACATGTCCTCGGTCCAAGTGCCCTTGTAGAGGCCTGCGGCGGCGATCGAGCTGACCTGGTGGAAGCAACCGGCCTCGATCGCCCCAGCGAGTTCGACCGCGTGCCGCGTGCCCTCGACGTTGGCGACCTCCTGAGCCTCGGCGCCGGCGGCCATGTCGTAGATCGCGGCCAGGTGGAAGAAGTGATCGACGTCGCCGCGCAGCGTCAGCAGATCCTCCTCGGAGACCCCGAGCCCGGGCTGGGCAAGGTCGCCGGCGATCGGCACGACCCGCGCTCCATCCGCTCCCCAGGCGGTCCGCAGCTCCTCCAGCCGCCCACGCGAGCCGGCCCGGACCAGCGCGTAGATCGTCCCCTCGCGCTGCAAAAGTCTGGCGACGAGGTTGCGACCGATGAATCCGGTGGCGCCGGTGACGAAGTAGTTCATCGCTCTTTCATACACTCAATCTACGAATGGCGCAAACGGCGACCGTGCAGATCCAGATGCCCGAGATGGGCGAGTCGGTCACCGAGGGCATCGTTCTCGAATGGCATGTGGCGGAGGGCGACTTCGTCAGCGAGGGCGACACGGTGGTCGAGGTCTCGACCGACAAGGTCGACGCCGAGGTGCCGGCGCCGGCTGACGGGGTCATCACCAAGCTGATCGCACAGGTCGATGAGGAGGTGCCTGTGGGGGCGCCGTTGGCTGAGATGGAACCTGGGGAAGGGACGGCCGAGGGACAAGGGCCTCAGGCCGCGGGTCCTGTCGGCGCAGGGGACCCACCTCCCCTTCCGGTCGCTAAAGCGTCCTCAGGGGAGGTCCCCCCTACGCCGCCACCCGCGGCAGAGGGGCAGAGGCCCGCGGGCTCGGACGCTGCCGGGAACGGCTCAGGCAACGGCGTGCGAGCGACTCCGGTTGCCCGGCGGGTAGCTGAGGAGAACGGCGTCGACCTTGCTTCGGTAGCTGGGAACGGGCCGGGGGGCAAGGTGACTAAAGACGATGTGTTGGCGGCTGCCGACGGGGGGAATGGGGCAGCTGCTCCTGTCGCTGGAGAAGCCAAGCCTTTGCGGGGGCCAGCGGCGATGTTGGCTCAGGCCATGGGCGAGAGCCGGGAGGTTCCTACCGCCACCTCGTTCCGGACCGTCGCTGTCGACACGCTCGATGCGAAGCGCAAGGCGCTCAACGGGCAGCTGAAAGAGCGGGGGCTGAAGGTCTCGTTCACGCACCTGATCGCCTGGGCGATCGTGCGGGCGGCCAAGGAGTGGCCAGTGATGACGCGCAGCTTCGAGCAGCGCGAGGGCAAACCGTTCGCGATCGAGAACGGCCCGGTCAACCTCGGCATCGCGGTCGACATCGAGCGCAAGGACGGCTCGCGCAGCCTGATGGTGCCGGCGATCAAGGGCGCCGACGGCCTCGACTTCGCCGGCTTCCACACCTATTACGAGGACCTGATCACGAAGACGCGTGAGAGCAAGCTCACCGCCGACGACTTCCAGGGCACCAACATCTCGCTGACCAACCCGGGCGGGATCGGCACCGTCGCCTCGGTGCCGCGCCTGATGAAGGGCCAGAGCGCGATCGTCGCCGCCGGCGCTATCGCCTACCCGCCGGAGTGGGCGCACGCCTCTCCCGAGCGGCTGCGCCAGCTCGGCGTCTCGAAAACGATGACGCTGACCTCGACCTACGACCACCGGGTGATCCAGGGCGCCGAGTCGGGGGCCTTCCTGCGCCGGATCGAACAGCTGCTCGAAGGCGAGGATGGCTTCTACGAGGGCGTCGCCGGCGACCTCGGCATCGACACGGCGGCGCTCGCCGTCGCCCACCCCGCCTCTGCATCTGCGCCGCCGCTCGGCGCCGCCGCTCCGCCGTCGGCTCCCGGCGCGCCGGACGAAGAGCTGCTCGGCGCGGTCCAGGCCGCCACCTCGCTGCTCAAGGGCTACCGCACCCACGGCCACCTCGCCGCCCGCCTCGACCCGCTCGGGCGCGAGGCCCAGGGCGACCCCGCGATCCAGCCCGAGAATCTCAACCTGACGCCGGAGCTGATGGCCCGCGTCCCCGCGGCGATCCTGCGCATCGGCGTCCCCGGCGAGACTCTGCTCGACGTGCTGCCGCGGATGCGGGAGGCCTACTGCGGCTCGATCGCCTACCAGTTCGAGCACCTCTCCTCGCACCAGCAACGGACCTGGCTGCGCGAGATGGTCGAGACCGGCGCCCACCGCCAACCCCTCGACGACGACGAGAAACGCCGCCTGCTGGGCCGGCTGATCGACGTCTTCGAGTTCGAGCGCTTTGTCGAGAAAGCGTATTTGGGCCAGAAGATCTTCTCGATCGAGGGCCTCGACGCGATCGTGCCGATGCTCGACGAGCTGGTGACCCTGGCCGGCCGCGCCGGCGCCGAAGAGGTCGTCTTCGGTATGGCCCACCGCGGCCGTCTCAGTGTCCTCGCCCACAACCTGGGCCGCTCGATCGAGTCGATCCTCGCCGAGTTCGAGGGCTCCAAGCAGATCGAGCAGGTGAAGGCGGTCGCCGCGATCCCCCACGGCGGCACCGGCGACGTCAAGTACCACTACGGTCACCAGGGGGTCTACGAAACGCACGAGGGCGAGAGGATCGCCGTGCGCCTCTACCCCAACCCGAGCCATCTCGAGTTCGTCGATCCTGTGGTCGAGGGCGCGACCCGCTTCATCCAGTCCGAGATCGACGGGCCGAAGCTCGAGCACGAACCGAAGCGCGCTGTGCCGGTGCTGCTGCACGGCGACGCCGCCTTCCCGGGGCAGGGCGTGGTCGCCGAGACGCTCAACCTGCAGGCGCTGCGCGGCTACACCACCGGCGGCACGATCCACATCATCCAGGACAATCAGGTCGGCTTCACCACGGACCCCGAAGACGCCCGTTCGACCCCTTACGCCGCAGACATGGCGAAGGGATTCAACGTGCCGATCGTCCACGTCAACGCCGACGACGTCGAGGCCTGCTCCGCGGCGATCCGCCTGGCGATGGCATACCGCGAGCGCTGGGGTCGCGACATCGTCATCGACGTGATCGGCTATCGCCGCTACGGGCACAACGAGACCGACGAGCCCGCCTACACCCAGCCGGCGATCGCGGCAAAGATCAAGGCACACCCGCCCGTCTCCGAGATCTACGCCGAGAAGCTGATCGAGCAACAGACGATCGCCCGCGAGGAGGTAGAGCGCGCGCGCAAGGAGCGACATGACGAGATGTCGGCGGCGCTCAAGGACCTGCGCAAGAAGATGGAGCTGGGCGAGTACGAAGACCCCACCGTGACCACCTCCAGCACCGGGGAACTGGACCGCAGCGCCAGCCCGCCGGTCGAAACCACCGTCGCTGCCGAGAAGCTGGACAAGCTGAACGAGGCTCTGCTCGAGGTACCGGAGAGCTTCACGATCCACCGCAAGCTGCGCAAACCGCTCGGCAACCGAGGGGAGGCGTTGAGCGGGGGCAAGATCGAGTTCGGCCACGCCGAGGCGCTCGCGTTTGCCTCGCTGCTGACCCAGGGCGTCCACATCCGCCTCACCGGGCAGGACACCGAGCGCGGCACCTTCTCCCACCGGCACCTCGTCCTCCACGACGAGAAGACGGGCCTGCGCTACGCACCGGTCCAGAACCTGCCGGAGGCCACCGCTCCGCTCGAGCTGCACAACAGCCCGCTGTCGGAGTCGGCCTGCCTCGGCTTCGAGTACGGCTA
>DASUZP010000113.1:0-8889 GCA_036376775.1 Solirubrobacterales bacterium
GGCGAAAAACCCAGCAAGCGGGAGGGACACCCGACCCCTCGCCCGCTACCATGCTCCGACTCATGGCGGTCCCTAAGAAGAGAACGTCCCGCACGCGGCGGGATAAGCGGCGCGCGAACCACAAAGCTGGCAAGGCACGGCTGAACAACTGCCCGCGCTGTCACAGCCCGCGTTTGCCGCACCGGGTCTGTCCGACCTGCGGTACCTACAAGGGTCGCGAGGTGATCGAGCACTCGATCGTCGACCCGACCGCGCCCGCGCCAGACACCGAGTAGAGATGCCCGTAGGGCGTGGCGTCACCGTCGCTCTCGACGGCTTTGGCGCCGAGCAGGGCTTCGATGTTCTTGCGGAAGGCGCAAGGAAGGCCGCTGCGGATGGAATTCGAGTGCGGGTATTCGGGCCCCCGGCCGAGCTCGGCTTGGAGGGGATCGAAGGGATAGAGGTTGTCCCGACCGCCGAGTGGATCGGCAACGAGGAGGACCCCGTTCCCGCCGTGCGGGGGAAGAAGGAGGCCTCGGTCGTGCGGGCGGCCCGTGATGTCGCCGAGGGCGCCGCCGCGGCGATGGTCAGCCACGGCTCGACCGGGGCGACGATGGCGGCGGCGACCTTCGGCTTGCGCCGCCTGCGCGGTGTTCAGCGGCCGGCCCTCGCCGCGACGCTGCCGGTCCCCGGCCAGTCGGTGCTCTTCCTCGACGTCGGCGCCAACGTCGAGGTGCGCGCCCAGCACCTGGTCCAGTTCGCCTTCCTCGGCGCCGCTTTCAGCGAGGCGGTGCTCGGCGTCGGCCGGCCCCGCATCGGCCTGCTCTCCGTCGGCGAGGAGGCCGGCAAGGGGAGGGAGGAGGTGGTCGCCGCACACGCCCTGCTGGCCGGGTCCCCGGGCGTCGACTTTGTCGGCAACGTCGAGGGCCGCGACCTGACGAGCGGTCGTGCCGATGTCGTCGTCACCGACGGTTTCACCGGCAACGTCTCGCTGAAGCTGATGGAGGGGACGGCGCGGACCGTGACCGCTGCGATTCGCGACGCCGCCCGCTCCAACCCGATCGCGGCGCTCGGCGGCCTCTTGATGCGCCCGGCGCTGGGCGGTCTGCGCCGCGAGTTGCATCCGGACATGACCGGCGGTGCGGTCCTGCTCGGCCTGCGCAGCATCGCCGTCGTCGGTCACGGCAGCGCCGGCGCCGACGGGATCGCCAACGCCGTGCGCCTGGCGGCTCGCTGCGTCACGGTCGACGCGGTGAGTCGGACCGCGGCGCTGCTCGAGCAGGGTGGCGCCGGCCGTGGGGCCCTCGCGGCGGATGCGGGCGCGTGATAGGACACCGGCATGAACCGAGATGAGGTTTTCGAGCTGGTCCGCGACCACCTCGCCGAGGAGCTCGAGGTCGACCCATCCGGGATCGCCGACGAGACCCGCTTCAAGCAGGACCTCGATGCCGATTCGCTCGATCTCTACGAGCTGGTGATGGAGTTGGAGGACCGTTACGGGATTTCGGTCTCCGAGCAGCAGGCGGCACGGATCGAGACGGTCGGCGACGCGGTCTCCTTTGTCATGGAGCACGCCCCGGCGTGAGCGCGGAGGCGCTCGCCGAGCTTGTCGGAGAGCTTCCCGACGACCTGAGGCAGCGCGCCCTCACTCATTCCTCCTGGACTGCGGAGGCGCCTGGATCGTACGAGCGCCTCGCCTACCTCGGCGACAGCGTTCTCGCTCTCGCCGTCGCCGCCGGCATCTACGAGCGCTTCCCGGAGGTCGACGCGGGCGGTCTGACCAAGATCCACAACCAGACCGTCAGCGGCGTCTCCTGTGCCGAGGTGGGCCGCGAGCTCGGGGTGCCTGCGATGCTCGAAGGGGCCGAGCCGGTGGCCGAGGACGCGATCCCGGCGAAGGTGCTGCTGGCCGGCTCGCGACCCCTGCCCGAGGTGACCGAGGCGCTGATCGGCGCCTGCTTCCTCGCCTTCGGCTTCGATCGCGTCGCCGCTGCGGTCGGCGATGCCTTCGGGGCGCAGATCGAATCTGCCGTGGAAGCGCCGGTAGATGCGAAGTCGGCGTTGCAGGAGTTGCTCGCCCGCCGGGGCGCGCGCGTAACCTACGTCCTGGTCGGCGAATCGGGTCCCGCGCACCGCCGCACCTTCGCGGTCGAGGCGACAGTCGAGGGAGAGACGATGGGGTCCGGCGCAGGACGTAGCAAGAAGGCGGCGGAGCAGGCGGCCGCCGAGGAGTCGCTGAAGCGCCTGAAGGGATAGTTGGGAGGTCGCGTCCGACTCGCACGCCAGCCTTCCGGACCAAGGACAGAGATGTATCTGAGATCGATCGAGATGAAGGGGTTCAAGTCGTTCCCCGCGCGCACCAAGCTGGAGTTCTCTCCGGGCGTCAGCGTGATCGTCGGCCCCAACGGCTCGGGCAAGTCGAACATCACCGACGCGGTCCTCTGGGCGCTCGGCGAGCAGAGTCCCGGTGCGATCCGCGGCGCCTCGATGCAGGACGTGATCTCCGCCGGGGGCCAGGGCGTGGGACAGCGCCGCGCCGCCGAGGTCGAGGTGGTGATCGACAACGCGGAGGGCCGCGCCGCCACCGAGCTCTCCGAAATCGCCATCCAGCGCAGCCTCGATCGCTCCGGCGACGGTGCCTACCGGCTCAACGGCGCCCGCTGCCGCCTCGTCGACGTGGTCGAGGTGCTCTCCGACACCAACCTCGGTCGCGAGATGCACTCTGTGATCAGCCAGGGCCGGGTCGAGTCGATCATCCACTCCAAACCGCGCGAGCGGCGCCTGCTGGTCGAGGAGGCGGCTGGACTGGGCAAGCACCGCAAGCGCCGCCGCCGCGCCGAGCTGAAGCTGCGCGCGGCGCGCGACAACCTCGACCGTGCGCTCGACCTCGAGCGCGAGGCGCGGGCGCGCCTGCGGCCGTTGAAGCGCCAGGCGCAGGCAGCCGAGCTCGGCGCCCGCATCGAGCGCGAGGAGCTGGAACTGCGTGGCCGCCTGGTCGCCGAGGATCTGCGTTTCGGCAAGGACAGGGCAAAGGCGGCGGAGGCGGCCGCTGGAAAAGCGCGTGCCAAGCGAGCGGCAGTCGAGCAGCGCCTCGACGAGGTGAGCAAGCGCCGCCGCGCCGCCGAGGAGCGCTTTGCCGACCGCGACCGCGAGCGCACCCAGGCCTGGGGCCTGCTGACCAAGCTGCGCGGCGAGCAGCAGCGGATCGCCGTCCGCGCCGCCGCTTTCGGGGACCGCGAGGCCGAGCTGGCGAGCGCCCTGGAGGGACTGCGGGCCGAGTTCGGTCCGTTGACTCTCGACCTCGGCTCGGCCGAAGGCGCCCCGGCCGAGCGCGCCCGCAAGCTCGAGGGGGAGCTGGCTGAGATCGACGCCGGTTTGACCGGCGCCGGCGAGGCCTTGACGCGAGCGCGCTCCGCCACCGCCGCCGAGAGCGAGCGCGAGGCGGCGCTGGGCGAGGTCCAGGCCGGAGCCGAGCGAGCCGTGCGTCACGCCCGTCGAGCGGAGGGATTGGTCGGCGAGCGCCACCGCGAGGCGCTGCGCGAGCGGGTCGTCGCCGGCGAGGCGCTGCTCGACGACGTCCGCGCCGCCGCCGCCGCCGTCACCGCGGCAGAGGCGGCGATCCGTATCCGGATCGAGCGGATCGAAGCGAAGGTGGTCGGCGAGGAGGGCGACGGCGACGCGATCGCCGAGGAGATGCGCGCCTGCTCGCGGCAGGAGTCCGAGCTGCAGGTGGAGATGAAGGCGGCCTCCGACGAGCTGACCGAGGCGCAGGTCGAGGCCGCGCACCTCGGCGATCGCCACGCCGAGGCGGCCAAGGAGCTGGCTTCGATCGCCGAGCGCCTGGGCGAGGAGGTCGGCCCGGCGGAGGAGGCGCTGAGCGATGAGGAGCGCGCCGACATCGATCGCAGGTTGCAGCGGCTGGAGCGCCGCCGCGCCCAGATCGGGCCGGTCAATCCGCTCGCCGAGCAGGAGTACGAGGAGGCTCGCGAGCACGTCGAGTCGCTGCAGACCCAGCGCGAGGACACCGAGCGCGGAATGCACGAGCTGGAGGCGCTGATCCGCGACATCGACCGCGAGATCGAGCGCGCCTTCGAGCAGACCTTCGAGGCGACGGCCAAGAACTTCGAGGAGATGGTCGAGCACCTCTTCCCCGGCGGCCGCGGCCGCCTGCGACGAGTTAGCCTGCGCCCCGTTCGCGACGCCGAGGAGCCCGATGCGGAAGCCGGCGAGCCCGCTGGGGACGAGGAGGCCGAGGAAGAGGAGCGCGAGGTCCTCGGGGTCGAGATCGAGGTGACCCCGGCCGGCAAGTCGACGCGCAAGCTCTCGCTGCTTTCCGGCGGCGAGAAGTCGCTTGTCGCGCTCGCTTTCGTCTTTGCCGTCTTCCTCGCCCGCCCCTGTCCCTTCTACATCCTCGACGAGGTCGAGGCGGCGCTCGACGACGCCAACATCGACCGCTTCCTGCAGTTGATCCGGCGCTTCTCCGACCGCGCCCAGTTCGTCATCGTCACCCACCAGAAACGAACGATGGACGCCGCCGACGTGCTCTACGGCGTCACCATGGGCGGCGACGGAGTGACCAAAGTCGTCTCACGCAAGCTGCCGCGCGAAGTCGAGAGCGAAGGCGACGGCGCCAGTCCACCGCCTTTCGCCGGGGGCAGGTCCGGGGGAAGTGCAGAGCCGGCTGGGATGATCGGTCAGAAGCCTCCCGGGGAACCGGCGGTGGGCGACTCCGTTGCCGCGGCGTAGACGATGCCCACCGGCTGGCAGGAGATCTTCGATCTCGGCGCGCGCAATACGCACTCGCCCGAGGCCGAACCCGAAAGCGAGGAACGGCGACGGGGCGTTTTCCGCCGCCTGCGCGAGAGCCTCTCCAAGAGCCGCCAGGCGCTGACCGAGGAGATCACGGCCAGCCTCTTCGATCGCATCGACGAGGAAACCTGGGAACGGCTCGAGGAGGCGCTGATCATGGCCGACGCCGGCGCGCCGACCACCGCCGAGGTGGTCGAGCGGCTCGAGCAGGAGGTCGAGAGCGGCGCCGTCTCCGCCGACGGCGAGGCGGTCCGCGGGCGGCTGATCGAGATCCTCGCCGAGGTCGCCTCCGCAGGTCGGGGGCCGATCGATCTCAGCGCCGAGCCCGCGGTGCTGCTGATGGTCGGCGTCAACGGAACCGGCAAGACGACGACGATCGGCAAGCTCGCCTGGCACCTCTCGAAGGAATTCGGCCTCTCGGTCGTCCTTGCCGCCGGCGATACCTACCGCGCCGCGGCTGCCGAGCAGCTGGCCGAGTGGGCGCAGCGGGCGGGGGCAGAACTCGTCCGCTCGGCACCGGGCGGCGACCCCGGCGCCGTCGCCTTCGACGCGATCGCCGCCGCCCGCGCCCGCGGCGCCGACGTGGTGATCGTCGACACCGCCGGCCGTCTCCATACCCAGGGCAACCTGATGGACGAGCTGGCCAAGGTGCGGCGCGTGATCGCCAAGCAGATGCCCGACGCCCCGCACGAGACGCTGATCTCGATCGACGCGACCACCGGTCAGAACGGCCTGCGCCAGGCGAAGATCTTCTCCGAGGCGGTCGAGGTCGACGGCGTCGTCCTGACCAAGCTCGACGGCACCGCCAAGGGAGGGATCGTGCTGGCCATCGCCAACGAGCTGGGCATCCCGGTGAAGCTGATCGGCACCGGCGAGACGCTCGAGGACCTGCGCCCCTTCGACCCCGAAGACTTCGCCCGCGCCCTGCTCGCCGAGTAGCTGAAGTAAGCCGGCATCGCCTCAGTCGAAGGGGCTAAATGAGCAAGTTTTCTTGACTATAGAGCCCAGAGCCGTTATCCCTTCTGGATCCCAACCGGCGGGGAGATGCGCTTTCGGGGATTGCCAGGGGCAATCGCAAGAAAGGAAGCATGAGATGAATCGCAACGTCAAGGTCCTCGGAGCGGCCCTGCTGGCCGCACTCACGATCTGCGCGTTCGGGGCTTCGGCGGCGTCGGCAGAATCGTTTTCCTTCTACTCGGAAATCGAACACACGACGCTGACGGGGTCGGCCACCGGTACGCACACGTTCACGATCGACGCTGGAGCTGCGACATGCAGCGTTGCCCAGTTCAGTGGCACACTCACCAGCGCGAAAAGCACCGAAGTAACGATTACGCCCAACTACGAAAGCTGCACCGGGGATCCAGCCGGCACTGTCGACGTCGCGGCGAACGGCTGTCAATACGTGCTGGTGCCGATCACAAAAGAAGGCGCAGCCTATAAAACGGAAATGAAACTAGTCTGCGGCGAAGGCAAATCGCTCACCGCTCTGGTGACACTCCTCGGTGTCACCAAGTGCACGGTCAGCATTCCTGCACAGACGCTCGGCTCGGTGACCCTCACCGAAGTCTCGGAAGGCGACATTAGGATGGAAGCCAACATATCCGGCATCCATTACAGCCAGACGCCTGGCACGGGCATCGGTGCTTGCACGAAAGCCGAAGGGACAACCAACGGCACCTACAAAGGGACTGCTGTGATCGCCGGCTCGCTTGGGGAAGCGGAAGTCAACATCGCGATGCAACCGCCGAAACAGATCATCAGCGCGGATTCGCCGATCAAATTCACCGGGAAAGACAGCGAAAAAGTGATGAAAATCTACAACGTTTCCGGGGCCGATCTCAAAAATGGGCTGGATTATACCCAGTCAAACGACGGCAACGACTTCTCGGGAGCCGAAGTAACCTCCTGTAAAGCCCTTGCCAAAGACAAATCTTGTGAATTGAAACTCAAATGCAAAACGGCATCGGGGAAAGTTGCCCACTTCATCATCGAGACGATGGGAACGGACCCGCATGGCGTAGCTGCATCCAGATTAGAAGGCTGCTGACGCCTTCCGTGTACGGAGCCGGGGCGCTCGTTGGAGCGTCCCGGCATTCGGCCCTCATCTAAGCTGGACCGGCGTGTTCGACCAGCTCTCAGACCGCCTGCAGGCGACCCTTTCCGATGTCCGCTCGCGCGGCAAGCTGAACGAGGGCGATGTCGACGCGGCGATGCGTGAGATCCGCCTCGCCCTGCTCGAGGCCGACGTCAACTTCAAGGTCGTCAAAAGCTTCACCAAAGCTCTGAAAGAGCGCTGCCTCGGCGCCGACGTGCTGGAAAGCCTCGATCCGGGTCAGCAGGTGGTGAAGATCGTCAACGAGGAGCTGACTGGGCTGATGGGCGGCGCCGGCCGCGACCTCGCCTTCGCCTCCAAGGGTCCCACCGTGATCCTGATGGCGGGCCTGCAGGGCTCCGGCAAGACGACCGCCTGCGCAAAGCTCGCCCGCCTCCTCGGCGAGTCGGGGAAAAACGTGGCCCTCGCCGCCTGCGACGTCTACCGGCCGGCTGCGGTCGATCAGCTTGTCACCGTCGGCGAGCGGGCCGGCGCCCACGTCTACCAGCAGGGAACCGACGCCGATCCGGTCGAGATCGCCGCCTGGGCGCTCGACCGGGCTCGCGAGGAGGAGCGCGACGTGCTGATCGTCGACACTGCCGGTCGGCTTCACATCGACGAGGCGCTGATGGACGAGCTGGCCAAGATCCGCAAGCGGACGCGCCCCCACGACGTGCTGCTGGTGGTCGATGCGATGACCGGACAGGACGCCGTCGGCGTGGCCGAGTCGTTCGCCGAGGCGGCCGAGTTCGACGGCGTGGTGATGACCAAGCTCGACGGCGATGCCCGCGGTGGCGCCGCGCTCTCGGTCAAGGCGGTGACCGGCAAGCCGATCCTCTTCGCCTCGACCGGCGAGAAACTGGAGGCCTTCGAGCGCTTCCACCCCGACCGGATGGCCTCGCGGATCCTCGGCATGGGCGACATGCTCAGCCTGATCGAGAAAGCAGAGCAGCAGGTCGACGAGCGCCAGGCCGAGGATCTGCAGAAGAAACTCGAAGGCGACCGCTTCACCCTCGAGGACTTCCTGCAGCAGATGCGACAGGTGCGCAAGATGGGGCCGCTCAGCGGTCTGATCGGGATGCTGCCCGGGATGGGGGCGATGAAGCAGCTGAAGGGCGCCGACGTCGACGAGGGCGAGCTCGACCGGGTCGAGGCGATCATCCTCTCGATGACGCCGCTGGAGCGCGCCAACCCGGCGATCATCAAAGGTTCGCGGCGCAAACGGATCGCCGCCGGCTCCGGAACCAAAGTCCAGCAGGTCAACCAGCTGGTCAAGCAGTTCGACCAGATGCGCAAGGTGATGCGGCAGATGATGTCCGGCAAGGCGCCCGATCCGCAGCAGCTGGCCCAGATGGCCGGTGGCGCTCCGCGCCCAAAGTACCGCAGGCGCTAATCTGCTCGATCCCAATGGCCGTGCGAATCAGACTCAGACGGGTGGGTTCGAAGAAGAACCCCGTGTGGCGAATCGTCGTCGCCGACAAACGCTCGCCGCGTGACGGTCGGACGATCGAGACGATCGGCCGCTACAACCCGCAGACCGAGCCCTCGACGATCGAGTTCGACGAGGAGCGTGCGCGCCACTGGCTCGAGCACGGAGCGCAGCCCTCGGAGACCGTCGCCACGCTGCTGCGGACCAAGGGCATCGCCGCCTCCGGAAGCTAATTCTCGTGACCGAGCTACTGGAGTTCCTCGTCAGGGCATTGGTCGAGGACCCCGACGCAGTCGAGGTCGAGGAGCTGGAAGAGGACGGCGATCTGATCTACGAGATCAGCGTGGCCGAGGGCGACCTCGGTCGGGTGATCGGCAAAGGCGGGCGGGTTGCCAACGCGATCCGCACCGTCGCCAAGGCAGCCGCCGTGCGCCTCGATCGGCGAGTCATCGTCGACATTCTCGACTGAGCATTGAAGCTCGACGTCTTCACCCTCTTTCCGGAGGCCTTTGACTGGTTTCAGTCGCAGCGCTCGGTCCATAATGCGTTGCGCGAAGGCAACGAGCTTCGTTTCTTC
>DASUZP010000114.1:0-4892 GCA_036376775.1 Solirubrobacterales bacterium
TGGACCTCTTTCCACCGGCACGTCCCTGGTGGTCAGGCAGCTCGAGCCCGCGCCCCGGCTCGAGGCCGGGCAGGCGCTGGCGGCCGCGGGGGCGACGGCGATGATCGACCTCAGCGACGGCCTCGGCGGCGATGCGGGGCATCTCGCGAAGGCGAGCGGGGTCGGGCTGCGGATCGACGCCGCAGCGCTGCCGCTGGTTGCCGGCGTCGCGGATGTCGCAAGGGCCGCCCGACGCGACCCGCTCGAGCTGGCAGTGAGCGGCGGCGAGGACTACGAGCTGCTCGCGACCCTCCCGGCCGGGCAGCTGGGCGCCGCCACCGCCGCCATGGCGAAACAGGGCGGCGCAGGATTGACTCAGATCGGCGAGGTCGTCGCCGGCGAGGGGGTCGAGATCAGGCTGCCTGGCGGCGGCTTGCTGGAGCCGAGAGGATTCGATCAGCTGAGCTGATCGGGCTCCCGGTCAGCAGCGCCCGCACGCCGCGGCGGCGCAGCATCGCCTGCGCCACCAGCTCCGGCTGGGGCCGGTAGCCGCCGCTCTCGACGAGGCTCTTGAGCTGTTGCTGCTCCATTACTTTGCTCCTATCGGCGCGGCGACGGGGAACCTTAGTTCTTGGTACTCGCACATACGTCCAACGCGGCGCACGACGCGCGCGGATTACCCTTGTGTTTATGCCGAACGGGTCTACGCGGATATTGCTAGTCGACGACGAGCAGTCGTTGCAGACCCTACTCAGCTATCCGCTGCGCAAGGACGGCTACCACGTCACCTCCGCTCTCGACGGCCGCGAGGCGCTGGAGCGCTTCAAAGAGGCGCGCTTCGATCTCGTCGTACTCGACCTGATGCTGCCCAAGCTCGACGGGGTCGAAGTCTGTCGCCAGCTGCGCCGCCACAGCCAGGTGCCGATCATCATGCTGACCGCGAAGGGCAGCGAGACCGACAAGGTGGCGGGCCTCGAGGTCGGCGCCGACGACTACATCACCAAGCCCTTCTCGATGCGCGAGTTCCGCAGTCGCGTCAAGGCCGCCCTGCGTCGCTCGCGAATGGCGGTCGATCCGCCGGACGAGGAGCCGATCGAGCACGCCGAGCTGAAGATCAACCCCGGGCGGCGTTCGGTGACCCTGCGCGACGAGGAGGTCGCCGCGACCTACGTCGAGTTCGAGATCCTCACCGCGCTCGCTCGCTCGCCGGGCAAGGTGCTCAGCCGCGAGACCCTGCTCGAGCACGTCTGGGGGGACTCCGACTACCGCGACCCTCGCACCGTCGACGTCCATATCCGCCACCTACGAGAAAAGATCGAGGCCGACCCCAAGCAGCCCGAGTACCTGTTCACCGTGCGCGGCGTCGGCTACCGCTTCCGCGAATGAAGGTCCTCCGTTTCACCCCGCTCGGCAGCAGGATCGCGACCGCGGCGCTGTCGATCGGAGCTGGGACGGCGGCGATCATCTACCTCTGGGTCGTCGTGATCGAAGGCCATGACGCCGTCGCGGGCCCAATCCTGATCGGCTCTTTCATAGCGCTCTTGATGGCGCTCGGCGTCGGCATCTACGCGGCCCGGGACGCGGCGTTGCGGCTCAAACGGATCGAGGATGCGGCGCGTGCCGTCGCCGACGGAGACTTCGCCGCCCGCATCCCGGTCGAATCCTTCGGCCTGCTGAACCAGCTCGCCCGCACTTTCAACGAGATGCAGCGTCGGCTCGCCGAGCTCGACAGCGCCCGCAAGCAGTTCATCGCCAACGCCTCGCACGAGCTGCGCACGCCGATCTTCAGCCTCGGGGGCTTTGTCGAGCTGCTCGACGAGGAGGACCCGAGCCCCGAAGAGCGGGCCGAGTTCGTGCGCACGATGCGCCGCCAGATCGAGCGGCTGACCAAGCTCACCGCCGACCTGCTCAACCTCTCCCAGCTCGACGCCGGGGGCATCGTGATGACGCTGAGCAGCGTCGACCTCAGCTCGTTGGCGCGCGACGTCGTCCGCGAGTTCGGCGCCCGCGCCGACCTGCGCGGCTCGCGCCTGGAGCTGCGCACGCCGGATCGGCCGGTGGTCGCCGTCGCCGACCCGGATCGGGTACGGCAGATCATCCGTATCCTGCTCGACAACGCCCTCACCCACACGCCAGAGGGCACCAGCGTCACCGTGACCATCTACTCCGTCAACCAGCGCGCCGAGCTGACCGTCTCCGATGACGGCACCGGGATCCCCCAGCGGGTGCAAAAGCGCATCTTCGAGCGCTTCTACACCGCCGACTCCGCCGGCGGATCGGGTCTCGGCCTGGCGATCGCCCGCGAGCTGGCGCAGCGGATGGACGGCCGCATCGCGATCTCCTCCAGTCGTCGCTTCACCGCTTTCACCCTCGACCTGCCGCTCGCCCCTCCGGGAGCGCCGGTCGCAACTCTCGCCGACCCGGCAAAAGTAACCGCGTGAGCAGGCGGAACGCCCTGCCGGCAGCGCTGCTGCTACTGCTCCTGGCCCTGCTCTCCGGCTGTGGCGGCAGCAGCGAGGACACCTCCGGGGCGGGGGGCGCGGCAGGAGCGACGAAGACGACGACGCAGGTGGTCGTGCAGGCGGCCGACGAGGGCTTCGACGCCGCCAGGGTCTACCGGGAAGCCTCACCGGGTGTGGTCACGATCCGCTCGATCTTCGACGAAAGCGCCGCCGAAGGCTCCGGGTTCGTGCTCGACACCGATGGCCGGATCGTCACCAACGCGCACGTCGTCACCGATGGCGAGGGCAGCGACCGCAAGGAGGCAAAGGCGGTCTTCGTCGAGTTCCCGGACCGCAATGTCGTCCCGGCGCAGATAGTCGGCTTCGACCCCTTCGCCGACGTCGCCCTGTTGAAGGTGAAGCCCGACGGCTTCGGCCTGCACCCGCTGGAGCTCGGCGACGATCGCGAACTCGAGGTCGGCCAACCGGTGGCCGCGATCGGCAGCCCGTTTGGCGAGCAGCAATCGCTCTCGGTCGGGATCGTCTCCGCCACCGACCGCTCGGTCGGTTCGCTGACCCAGTTCCAGATCGACGGAGCGATCCAGACCGACGCCTCGATCAATCCCGGTAACTCGGGTGGGCCGCTGCTGGACGCGGGAGCCCGCGTCGTCGGCATCAACCAGCAGATCGAGACCAATTCCGGCGCCAACGACGGCGTCGGCTTCGCCGTGCCGATCTCCGCGGTGAAGCGCTCGCTCGCGCAGCTCGAGCAGAAGGGCAGCGCCGAGTACGCGTACATCGGCGTCTCCAGCCAGGCGCTCTATCCGCAACTCGCCGAAAAGCTCGGCCTCGACACCGATCACGGCAGCCTCCTGGCAGAAGTCATCCCCGGCGGTCCGGCCGACGAGGCGGGGCTCGAGGGCGGCGACGAAAAGCTTCGCTTCCAGGGGCTTCCCTACCAGGCCGGCGGCGACACGATTCTCGCCGTGGATGGCCACGAGGTGGTTCAGCCGGACGATCTCGCCCGCTACATCTCTTCCTTCCAGCCGGGCGACGAAGTCGCCCTCGACGTCCTCCACAGCGACGGCGAACGCGAGAAAATCGGCGTGACTCTGAGCAAGCGACCGCTCGCCGAACCGACCGGCTGAGCAGCCTGCCCGTCGTCCAACCGGCGTTGCCTGTAGAAATCGCCGATGCTTCAGGAAGTCGCACTCGGCCAGAAGTCCCTCTCCGACTACACCCATATTGCTGGGAAAGAGTTGAGCGAACGGATCCGCGAGCTGGCCAAGCCGCTCGAGGGGCAGCGCGTCCTCCACGTCAGCGCCACCGCTTTCGGCGGCGGCGTCTCGGAGATCCTCTACACGATCGTGCCCCTGATGCGCGACGCCGGCATCGACGCCCACTGGCACGTGATCTTCGGCAAAGAGGAGTTCTTCAATGCGACCAAGCTCCTGCACAACTCGCTGCAGGGGGCAGAGGAGACCCTGAGCGACGAGCAGTGGCAGCTGTTCGACGAGATCAACCAGATCAACGCCGAGGGCCTGCAGGGCGAGTGGGACACGATCATCGTCCACGACCCGCAGCCGATCGGCCTGCGCCGCGGCGCCACCGCGAAGAGCCGCAACTGGGTCTGGCGCTGCCACATCGACCTCTCCGAGCCCAACCCGGCGCCGATCGCACGCCTGCAGCCGCTGATCGAAGAGTACGACGCGACCGTCTGGCACATGCCCACCTACGTGCCCAACGGCATGAACGGCAACGACGGCATCCGCATCGTGCCGCCGGCGATCGACCCGCTCTCGCCGAAGAACATGGCCTTCTCGCCCGACGACGCCGCCTACGTCTGCAATCAGTTCGGGATCGACGTCGACCGGCCGCTGATAACCCAGGTCTCCCGTTTCGACCCCTGGAAGGACCCGATCGGGGTGATCGACGCCTACCGCGAGGTGACCAAGGAGATGCCCGACGTGCAGCTCGCGCTGGTCGGCTCGATGGCGACCGACGACCCCGAGGGCTGGGACTTCTTCCAGGAGACGGTGGAGTACGCGGACGCCGATCCAGACATCAAGATCCTCAACAATCTCAACAACGTCGGCGCGATCGAGGTCAACGCCTTCCAGTCGCAGTCCGACGTCTGCCTGCAGAAGTCGATCCGCGAGGGCTTCGGCCTCACCGTCACCGAGGCGCTCTGGAAGGGGCGGCCGACGGTGGCCGGCAACGTCGGCGGCATCCCGCTGCAGATCGAGGACGGCACCAGCGGCTACCTGGTCAACTCGCCGGCGGAGTGCGCGCAACGCTGCGTCGAGATCCTCGCCGATCCGGAGCTGGGCAAGCGGCTCGGCCGCGCCGGCAAGGAACACGCCCGCAAGGAGTTCCTCTCGCCGCGCCTGCTGCGCGACTGGGTCGAGCTGCTGGCCGAACTCGACACCTGAGCGGGTGCAACGTCTTTCGGTCCTGCGGGCGCCGAAAGAC
>DASUZP010000115.1:0-31268 GCA_036376775.1 Solirubrobacterales bacterium
AAGGCTCGGAAGCCAGGAGACCTCCCTCCGATCCATTGACGTCGATCGCCCTCGTGGAAAGGGGCCAGGCATGCGCACGACCATCGCGGCGTTCACCGTCGCCCTTCTCTTCAACGCTCTCGCTGCGGTCACGGCGGATGCCGCGCCGACGGAGGTCAACGTCCGCATCGAGGGCCGCAGCGAAACTCTCTTCGAGGGTCCGATCCTGACCGACGGCCACAACGTCAGGGCCTCCTCGGATGCGAAAGCGCCCCCGGCGGGGCGCCGCTGCAACGGGCTCAACAACGGCAAGAACCCGACCCCGGGCCCGACGCCGACCGCCGCCTCCGTCGATGCGATGAGCATCGTCGGCGAGGACTTCGACGGCAAGTGGTACGCGGAACCGTTCGAGGATTACTTCCTCACCCGCTGGGGCCCGGACGGGCAGAACGAGGGCAACGGCGAGTACTGGGGCCTCCTCGTCAACAACGTCTTCACCAACGTCGGCGGCTGCCAGTACGAGCTCGACGCCGGCGACGAGGTCGTCTGGGTCTACGACGCCTTCAAGGTCAGGCCGATCCTGGCGCTCTTCCCCGCCGACTACACGGGCGGGAGCCGGCCGCTCACCGCGACGGCTGTGCTGCACCAACCCTTCGAAGTCGAGGTCGATGTCTACGAAGACGACACCGAGAACGTCCCGCCGGCCTCTCCGCAGCGGACCGGCACCGACCCTTATGAAGGCGCCGAAGTGGCGCCGGTCGTGGCGAGCGCGAAAGGATTCGAGCGGATCGACACCGCTGACGCCCAGACGGTGACGAGCGGCGCCGACGGTCGCGCGAGCATCGTCTTCGACGAGCCGGGCTGGCACCGCATCAAGGCGACGGTGGCCGGCGCGGGAGGAGAGGAAGCCGCTATCCGCTCGAACCGCCTCGACGTCTGCGTCCCCGATCCGCCCGCGTTCGACTGCGGGGCGCCGCCGCCGGACGACCTGGTCCGGGAGCCGACGGCGGTTGAAGAAGAAGAAGAGGAAAAGGAAGAGGAAGAGGAAGAAGAGGGGTCCGAAACCGAAGAGCTGGGCTCGGAAGGGCCGGGGGGCGAGGCCAGGGCATCGGGATCCGACGCCCACGACAGCGGCAACGGATCGTCGCCGGTGGATGCGCGCCAGGTCCGTCTGCAGCTGCCGCGCCTCGACCGCAGTCGCATCGCCCGCGGCCTGGTCAAGGTGAGCTGGCGCGTGCTCGACCCGGGTGTGGGAATACAGCAGTGGACGATCTCCTCGAAGAGGATCGGCACCGGGAGCACCCGCTTCGTGACCAGAGCAAGCGGCACGAGCGGAACCTCGGCGACGCTGCGATTGCCGCACGGGGCCACCTATCGGCTCCAGCTCACCGTCACCGACGTCCTCGGGCGCAGCTCGACCGCCGCGATCGGCAGGGTCCAGGTGCCTGGCTAGCCGATGCGCCGCCTGGCCGCGATTCTCGCGCTGTGCTCGCTGCTCGCCGCAGGTTCGGTGGCGGCAGGCGCGCCGACGCCCGCCAACCAGGCGCGGCTCGACCGCACGGTCCGCTACCTGCAGGAAGCGCAGAACCTCGACGGCGGCTTCGGTGGCGACTCGGGCAAAGAATCGGGCCAGGGCTTCAGCGCCTGGGTGGCACTGTCCCTAGAGGCAGCCGGCATCAACCCCCAATGCCAGGCGAAGCCGGGCGGCACCGACGCCTACAGCTTCCTGGTCGACCACTTCCCCAGAGGACTCGAAGAAGAGATTTCCTACCCGCAGATTCCGACGACGGCCTTCGAGCGGGAACTGATGGTGGTCAATGCCGCCGGAACCGATCCGCACAGCTTTGCCGGCTATGACCTGGTCGGCGAAATCCTGGCGCGGGCGCGAGAAGACAACGGCTCCTTCCCCTACGTGCCGGGGGGTCGCGGCGAAATCAACGACACGATCTTCGCCATCGTCGCCCTTGCTCCGGTCCAAGAGCCCGCCGCGCAGGCTGCAGTCCAGCGCGCCGCGGACTGGCTGATCGACGAGCAGGACGACAGCGGCGGCTGGTCGTTCGAAGTAAAGGGCGGCCGCACCGAAGCCGACATGACCGGCGCCGCGATCCAGGCACTGCGGGCGGCCGGTAGGCCGGGCACGGAAGCTGAGCAGAAAGGACTCCAGTACCTGCGCGACATGCAGAACCCCGACGGCGGCTTCCCCGAGTTCCCCGGCGAATCGGAATCGAACGTGGCCTCGACCGCCTGGGCGGTGCAGGGCATCTGGGCGGTCGGACAGGATCCCGAAACCTGGGTCAAGGGCGGAGGGAACGAGCCGCTCTCCTACATGGCTTCCCTTCAGCAGCCCGACGGGCACATCCGCTGGAAAGCGGGTCAGGACCTGAACGGCGTCTGGATGACCGCCTATGCAGCCCCGGCCTTCAACGGCCAGATCTGGCCGATCCCGGGCGCACCGTGCAGTCCCGAACAGTGGGCCGCGTCGTCGCAGTCGGGCCAGGGCGAAGGCAGTCAGGCGGGCAGTGGTGTGATCGCCGGCGGTGGCGGCAGGGGCGCGCCCTTGTTCAGTCGTCCCAAACCCCAGAGCAAGGGCAAGACGCCAGGAGGCGCCCGGGTCGTCCACGGCCAGAGCGGGCGCCCGATCGACCACAGCAAGACCAGGCGCGGAGAGAACACCGAGCAGCCCACCGACACCGCCAGCGCCGAACCCGACCGCGAATATGACGCTGGCGAAATCACCGCCGTCTCCGCGGGGAGTGGGGGCGGTGGGTCGAGTGGCGGGAGTGCATCCGCCTCCGCCGGCGAGAAGGTCGCCGGAGCGGGCTCCGGCGAAGCCGGGTCGCCTGCGGCGCAAGCTCTGTCCACGCGAAGTCGGTCGAGCAGGAAAGGCAACGGACGGGAGGTCGCCGGAACGCTGGTCGGGGCGAGCGCTGGAAGTCCGCCGCAAGGCACGCTCGCCTTCGGCGCCCCCGGCCTGCACAGCGCCGGGGTGTCCTCCGACGGGACGCCGTGGCCGGCGATTGCGATCGGCGCGGCCGTCGTGCTGTTCGGCTTTGCCGGCACGCAGCTGGAGCGGCGGCGCGGGGAGCTGTTCGCGTGAGCGCGGCGATCGATCTCGGCGATGCGCTGGCGGACATCGCGACGGCGCTGCGGGTGCCGGTGCTGATCGCCGCGGTGCTGATCCTGCTGTTCTGCGCGGTCGAGCTCGGTCGCTTCGGCGTGGAGCTATGGCGCCGGCGGGTGCGGGCTCGTGGGGTCGATCTGAGCGAGCTGACCGCGCGCGCGATCGCCGACCCCGGCCACGCATCGCACTATGCCTACAGTGCCCCAGGCGCGGTCGCCGCCGAGGCGCTGATCGCGCTCGCCGGCGCAGCCCACGCCGCGGATCGGCCCGCGGCGACCGAGCGCGCGCTGGCGCGCTACGAGCTCGCGGTGCAGCGACGGCTCGACCGCACCCGTCTGCTGGTCCGGGCAGGACCGGCGATCGGCTTGATGGGCACGCTGATCCCACTCGCGCCGGGGCTCGCCGCACTGGGGAACGGCGATGTCGCCTCGCTCGCCGAAAACCTGCGCGACGCTTTCGGGGCCACCGTGGTCGGGCTGCTCGTCGGCACCGTCGCCTTCGCCCTGACCCTGGTCCGCACCCGGATGTACACTGAGGATCTTGCGGCGCTCGAGCAGGCCGCCGGCGTGCCACCGCCTACCCCGCCGCCTCCCGCCGTCCAAGGTCAGGCTCTGGCCCAGAATTGGAGCCGCTGACGTGAGCAGGATCGGACTCGGTCGCCACGGCAAGATCGCCGAGAACGCCGGCGATCCCCTCGACGGGTTGGTCAACCTGTTCGACATCGGGATCGTCCTCGCGGTCGCCTTCCTGATCGCCGGTCTGACCCTCAGCGTCAATCCCGACAGCGGCCGGATCCAGCGACGCTCGGCTGCCGGCGACGCGCATGTCCGCGTCCTGCCGGAGCCGGCCGCAGAACGGAAGGCGCGGGGCAGGGGAAGGCCGGTCGGCACCGCCTACCGGCTCGCCGACGGCCGGCTGGTGATCGTCTCGCCGCGCTGAGTCAGCCGTTGGCCTGGCCGGCGTCGAAGCCGCGCTGGTAGGCGTCCAGGAAGGTCGCGGGGAGAGGCCGGTTGTCGGGGCTGTAGCGGGCGGCGGCGGAGAGTCGGCGGACGAGCTCGTCGTGGATGCCTTCGGTGCCGTCGGCTCCCCGTTGGGCTGCCCCGAGCAGGTAGCCGAGCTGGAGGTTCGAAGCGCCGCCGGGCTTGGCGCGCGCCTCGGCGTTGAGCTTCGTCGCCGTGCTCAGCATCGCGCTGCCGACGGTGGCGAGGTCGCCACCTGCCTGGTTTTCGGCGAGGCAGTCGGAGATCGGCGTCCCGCCGGCCAGCTCGACATCGCCCGGCGCATCCTCGAGCGCACGAAGGTAGGCCGGAGCGCCTTCGAGGCAGGCGACCGGGGTCGAGTCGTCCAGCCCGCCGCAACCTGCGAACGCAATAAAGCTGACGATGACAAGCGGCAGCAACAGGCGCATCCACCGCATCCTATGTCCGCGGCATTGTCCAGAACCCATCCGGTAGGGGTGGAACGTCTTGTACTTTTTCTGCAGCGGCAATCTCGGACGGCTTCTAACTGTCTTCAGAAAAAGTTAAGTGGAACCCCTACCGGATGGGTTCTAGTCTCCCCGCGCCGATACGCCCCCGGATTGAACTACGGAGATGCCCCCGCGCGGTCCGGTCTCCTCGGGCGGTTCGGCCTCGCTGCCGCCCTGCGGTCCCTTCGGTGGCTTGACCCCCGCCGGTGGATTGCCCGGCGGCGGCTGCTTGACGACTTCCTGTCCAGCGGCCGGGAAGACCTCGACCCATTCGGCCAGCTGGAACATCGGCGCCGCGGCGTGTTCCCAGGAGAGGTGCAGGTGGTTGCCGCAGCCGTGGCCGGCGTCGCCTTCGTAGCCGACCCAGCGGAACGGCGGGCGGGGTTTGTTCTGGACCGGCTCGGCCCAGTGGGCAAGGCGGGTGATCGGCGCCCAGCTGGCGTCGCATTTGCCGGGCGTCCCGTCAAGCGGCACGAGGTCGACCGCGAGGCCGTTGTAGTGGTCGGAGTTCCGGACGTGGCAGTTGTTGCAGCCGACGTGTTCGCCGTCGGGAAGCGGCCCCGAGTAGCCGTCGGTGACGAGGATCGGGAAGCGCTTGGCGATCCAGCGCAGGTCCGGCACGATGCGGCGGTCGACCATGTCGCCTTCTTCGTGTGGGATTGCCGCCGGACTCGGGACGATCTGCCCAGGTGCGTAGACGAGCTGGGTGGAGAGGGGCGCTGCGCCCGCCGGCGCGGCTGCCCAGCAGGCGATAAGCGCTGCCGCGGCAAGCGCGAGCGTCGCAAAGCGGGCGCTTCTCGTCGGCCGGAGTTTGTCGATCGTCCCTAGCACGTCCCGGCCCTTATCGACAGGCTCCCCCGCCCCGCTTGAGCGCCGCAATTCAGATGGTGGATTAGGGTCCCGGGCATGCCGACCGTGCGCGACGCCAGCTTCGACTTCTTCCGCACCCAGGGGATGACGACGATCTTCGGCAACCCCGGCTCGACCGAGCTGCCGATGCTCGCCGACTTCCCCGCCGACTTCCGTTTCGTCCTCGGCCTGCACGAGGCGGTCGTGGTCGGGATGGCCGACGGCTACGCGCAGGCCTCGGGTCGTACCGCGGTCGCCAACCTGCACACCGCCCCGGGCGTCGGCAACGCGATGGGGGCGATCTTCAACGCGCAGGCCAACCACACGCCGCTGCTGGTCACCGCCGGCCAGCAGACGCGGGCGCAGATGACCCTGCAGGCGAACCTGACCAACCGCGACGCGATCCGCATGCCCCACCCGCTGGTCAAGTGGGCCTACGAGCCGCCCCGGGCCGAGGACGTGCCGCTCGCCCTCGCCCACGGCGCCCACCTCGCCTCGCTGCCTCCGCAGGGCCCCGTCTTCGTCTCGCTGCCGATGGACGACTGGGATGCCGAGGTCGACGAGGCAGATGCCCGCGAGGCGATCTCCCGCCGGGTGACCGGCCGCGCAGTTGCCGACCCGGAGGCGGTGCGGGCCCTGGCCGAGCTGCTCGAGTCGGCCGCCAACCCTGTCTTCGTCGCCGGCCCCGACATCGACGCAAGCGGCGGCTGGGAGGCGGCGGTGGGGCTGGCCGAGCGTCAGCGCCTGCCGGTCTGGGCGACGCCGGCTCCGGGTGGCGGCAAACTCGGTTTCCCCGAGGGCCATCCCAACTTCCGCGGCGTGCTGCCACCGGCGATCGGCCCGGTCGGCCAGACGCTGGAGGGGCACGATCTGATCCTGGTCGTCGGCAGCTCCGTCTTCCCCTACTACCCGTACATCCCCGGACCGCTGTTGCCGCAGGGGGCGAAGCTGGTCGCGATCACCAGCGATCCCGATGAGGCCGCCCGCGCGCCGATGGGGGACGCGATCGTCGCCGACGTGAAGCTGACCCTGGAGGCGCTGCTGGAGGCGGTGCCCGAGTCCTCGCGGCCGGTGCCGGAGCCGAACCCGGGGCCGAGCGAAATCCCGGCGTCCGAGCCGCTCAACTCCTCCACCGTGCACTCGGCCCTGGCCGAGGTCTTCCCCGAGGACGGCATCGTCGTGCTCGAGTCGCCCTCCAGCACGCTGGCGCTGCGCAACCAGCTGCGCCTTTCCCGGCCCGGCAGCTACTACTTCAGCGCCGGCGGCGGGCTCGGCTTCGGCCTTCCCGCCGCGGTCGGCGTGCAGCTCGCCCAGCCCGACCGCCCGGTCGTCTGCGTGATCGGCGAGGGCTCGGTCCAGTACGCGGTCAGCGCTTTCTGGAGTGCTGTCGCCCACGACGTCCCAGTCACCTTCCTCGTCCTGCGCAACTCCGAGTACGCGATCCTCAAGTGGTTCGCCGAGGTCGAGTCGGTGACCGGCGCGCCCGGCCTCGACCTACCCGAGCTCGACGTCGCCGCGGTCGCCGCCGGCTATGGCGTCTCGACGCAGGTCGCCGGCGGGCGCGACGAGGTGCGCGACGCGCTCGCCAGGGCGCTCGCCTCCTCAGCGCCCGAGCTGGTCGAAGTCCCGGTTCAGCCGGGAATGTCACTGTTTTAAGGGAAATGACCGTCGCTGCTCCCGATCGTGCCCCCGACTCGCTGGCGGGCGGAGCGGCGCAGCCGCTGCGCGGCGAGCTCGAAGCGCTGCTCGGAGCGGACCGGGTGCTCGCTCGGGCCAGCGACATCGTCCGCTACGCCTCAGACGCCAGCCCATACCGGCTGCTGCCGCAGGCGGTGGTGATGGCGCGCGACGCCGGCGACGTCGCCAAGACCCTCGCCTACGGCCGCGCCAACGACGTCCCGGTCGTCTTCCGCGGCGGTGGGACCAGTCTCAACGGCCAGGGCCAGAGCGACGGCATCCTGGTCGACGTGCGGCGCCATTTCGGCGGGGTCGCGGTCGAGGACGGCGGCGCCCGAGCGCGGGTCAAACCCGGCACCGTCCTCGGTCACGCCAACCGCGTCCTCGCCCCCCACGGGCGCAAGCTCGGCCCCGACCCGGCCAGCACCGACATCGCCACCGTTGGCGGCGTGATCGCCAACAACTCGGGCGGGATGCGCTGCGGCACGACCAAGGACTCCTACTCGACCGTGCGCTCGCTGACCTTCGTCCTGCCCTCGGGGACGACGATCGACAGCGCAGCTGCCGGCGCCGCCGAGCGCTTTGCCGCCGCGGAGCCCGAGCTGGCCGCGGGCCTCGCCGCGATCCGCGACGAGATCCGCGCCGACCCCGAGTTGAGCGAGCGCATCCGGCGCAAGTTCGAGATCAAGAACACCACCGGCTACCGGCTCTGCGCCTTCCTCGACGCCGACGAGCCGCTGGAGATCTTCCGCCGCCTTCTCGTCGGCTCCGAGGGGACGCTTGCCTTTGTCGCCGAGGCGGTCTTCGAGACCGTCCTGCAGCCCGCCCGCACGACCACCGCCTGGATCCACTTCCCCGGCATCGACGCCGCAATCGCCCCCGTACGCGACCTGGTCGCGAGCGGCGCCACCGCGGTCGAGCTGATGGTCGCCCCGGCGCTGATCGTCGCCGCCTACAACATGGTCGGCGCGCCGGAGGAGTGGAAGGAGCTGCCGCCGGAGTCGGCGGTGCTGCTGGTCGAGTTCGGCGCCGAGACCGACGCAGAGCTGGACTCCTATGTCGCCCGGGCGGGGGAGATCCTCGCCGCGCACGAGACGATCCGGCCGATCGATTTCAGCCGCGACGCCGAGGCGATCGAGCTCGCCTGGCGGGTGCGCGAGGGGCTGCACGGTCTGGTCGGGCGGGTGCGGCCACCGGGTACGGCGCTGATCGTCGAGGACGTCTGCGTGCCGCCGGAGCGGATCGCCGAGGGCGCCCGCGACCTGCAGGCGCTGCTCGGCGAGCACGGCTTCCTCCCCGGCGTCGCCGGCCACGCCTCCGCCGGCAACCTGCACTTCATGCTCACCCCGGACTTCGGCAAGCAGGAGGACCTGGATCGCTACGAGTCCTTCATGGCAAAGCTGGTCGAGTTGATCGTCGGCAAGTACGACGGCTCGCTCAAGGCCGAGCACGGAACCGGGATCAACATGGCGCCCTACGTCGAACGCGAGTGGGGGGCGAAGGCGACCGAGCTGATGTGGAGGGTGAAGCAGCTCGCCGACCCCGACGGCGTGCTCGCCCCGGGAGTCGTGCTCAATCGCGACCCCGCCGTTCACCTGCGCAATCTGAAAACGACGCCGGAGATCGAGGCGTCGGCGACGACCTGCGTCGAGTGCGGCTTCTGCGAGCCGGTCTGCCCCAGCCGCAACCTGACGACGACGCCGCGGCAGCGGATCGTCCTGCGCCGTGAGATCGCCCGTCAGGACGAGGGCTCGCCGCTGCGCCGCACGCTGGAGGAGGAGTACGAGTACGACGGGCTCGACACCTGCGCCGCCGACGGCTCCTGCCGCCTCGCCTGCCCGCTCGGGATCGACACCGGCGCCCTGGTCAAGGAACTGCGCAGCGAGCGCCGCGCCCCCCGCGCCGAAAAGCTGGCGCTGCGCGGTGCGAAGCACTGGGGCGCGGTGGAAAAGGCCTCGCGCACGGCGCTACGGATTGGCGCTCCCCTGGCGCGCCGCACCGAGCGCGGCGCCGGCCTGCCAGGGGCGGCCCCGGCTCGATTGCCGACGACGACCCGCCAGGGCGCCGCCGCCATCTACATCCCCTCCTGCACCAACCGCATCTTCGGCCCCACCACCCCCGCCGATGGGCCGAAAGCGGACGCATATCGACCGGATACGGCCCGTCGGCGGAGTTTGGCGGAGGCGATGGTGGAGGTGTCGGCGCGGGCCGGGTTGCCGGTGTGGATTCCGGAGGACGTGGCGGGGTCTTGCTGCGGGTTGCCCTGGAGCTCGAAAGGATTCGGCGACGCCCACCGGCACAAGGCGAACGAGATGGTCGCGCGGCTCTGGCACTGGAGCGACGGTGGCGAGCTTCCGGTCGTGATCGACGCCGCCTCGTGCACCCACGCGATCGCCGAGCCGGGCGAGGGGGTGCTGGACGAGGAGAACGCCAGGCGCCTCGGCGAGCTGCAGATCCTCGACTCGGTCGCCTGGGCGCACGATCGGCTGCTGCCGCAGCTGCGGGTCGCCCGCAAGGTCGGCTCGGCGACCGTCCATCCGACCTGCGCGACGCGTCAGATGGGCCTCGCTCCGCGACTGCGCTCGCTGGCCGGCGCCCTCGCCGAGGAGGTCTACGTCGCCCCCTCGGCGACCTGCTGCGGCTTTGCCGGCGACCGCGGCATCTCCCACCCGGAGTTGACCGCGGCGGCGACCGCAGAGCAGGCGGCCGAGCTGTCCGGCCGACGTTTCGACGCACGCCTCTCCAGCAATCGCACCTGCGAGATCGGCCTCAGCCGCGCCACCGGCGAGTCCTACGAGTCCTTTGTCTTCCTGCTCGAGCAGCTAACGCGAGACGGCTGAGACCGCCGCGGCGCCCTGCTCGTCGGCGTCGGCCTCGATCTTGCGCACGGTCGCGGTCATCTTCAGGTTGCGGTCTAAGCGACGGTCGAGGAGCGGGTTGAGAATGCCGCGCAGGGCCGAGGCGTAGCGCCACCACTTCGGCGCGAAGATGCGCGGCGCCCGTTCTTCGATCCCGCGCACGATCGCCGCGCCTGCCTCGTCGGGCCCGATCCGCTTGCGCAGGCGAGGGGGCAGGTTTCCCTGCATGAGATCGGAGTTGTGCCGCGCGACCGCATCCTGCACCAGTCGCGTGTCGACCCAGCCGAAGTAGGCGACGCCGGCGCTGGCGCCGAGCGGCATCAGCTCGGTGCGCAGCCCGCGGCCAAGTGCCTCGACTCCGGCCTTGGCCACCGCGTACGGGCTGTTGAGGACGCCGTTGACGAAGGAGTAGACGGATCCGGTGACGACGATGTGCCCCTGTCGCGCGACGATCTGGGGAAGCGCGGCGCGAACCGTGCGCCAGACGCCAAGCATGTCGACCTCGAAGACGCGCTCCCACTCCTCGCTGCCGATGCCGCGCACGGTCGCCACGGTCGACTGGGCGATACCGGCGTTGGCGACCGCGACGTCGAGGCCGCCGAAGCGCTCGACCGTCTCGGTCACCGCCTGCATGATCGCGGCGCGGTCGGCGACGTCGGCGCCGATGCCGATTGCCCGCCCGCCGATCCGCTCGGCCGCCTCGCGCGCCTGCTCGGGGTCGAGGTCGACGACCGCGACCGAGGCGCCGCGCATGTGCAGCTGGCGGGCGGTCTCGAAGCCGATGCCGCGGGCGGCGCCGGTCACCAGCGCGACCTTTCCGTTCAGGTCGTAGATGGGCGGCATGGGCGCGGAGGCTACTCACTCCTAGAATCACCTGCCCATGCCGGGTTTTAATCCAGTCGATCCGAGGCAGTCTTTCCCCGAGCTCGAGGAGCGGGTGCTGGCGCGCTGGCGCGAGCGCGACGTCTTCAAGCGCTCGCTTGCCAACCGCGAAGGAGCGGAGGTCTGGAGCTTCTACGAGGGGCCGCCGACCGCGAACGGCCGCCCCGGCTCTCACCACGTCCTCTCCCGTGTCTTCAAGGACGTCTACCCCCGCTACAGGACGATGCGCGGCTATCGGGTCCCGCGCAAAGCCGGCTGGGACTGCCACGGGCTGCCGGTCGAGCTCGAGGTCGAAAAGGAGCTGGGGATCGGCTCCAAGCAGGAGGTCGAGGAGTACGGGATCGGCAGGTTCAACGCACGCTGCCGGGAGTCGGTCTTCGAGTACGTCGAGGAGTGGAACCGGCTGACCGAGCGGATCGGCTTCTGGATCGACCTCGACGATCCCTACGTAACGCTCGAGGACGACTACATCGAGTCGGTCTGGTGGTCGCTGCGCAGGCTCTGGGACGACGGGCGCCTCTACGAGGGACACAAGGTGGTGCCCTACTGCCCGCGCTGCGGCACCGCGCTCTCCTCGCACGAGGTCGCGCTCGGCTACAAGGACGTCGAGGACCCCTCCATATATGTGCGCTTCCCGTTGCTTGCCGACGACGGCAGCGAAACGGGCGAATCGCTTCTCGTCTGGACGACGACGCCCTGGACGCTGCCTGGGAACGAGGCGGTCGCTGTGGCACCCGGCGTCACCTACGTCAAGGCAAGGGTCAAAGGCGAGATTCTGATCCTCGCCGAGCCGCTGGTGGAGCGGGTCCTGGGCGAGGACGTCGACGTAGTCGACACGCTCCGCGGCGACGAGCTCGTCGGCCGTCACTACAAAGGCCCGGTCTTCGCCCTCAACGACCGCGAGCTGGGCGGCTTCCCCGTGATCGCGGGCGACTTCGTCACCACCGAGGACGGCACCGGACTCGTCCACATCGCGCCGGCCTTCGGCGAAGACGACTACGCGGTCGCCGCGGAGAACGAGCTGTTCGACCCGACCAGCCATGGCACCCTCTACAACCCGGTCAAGCCGGATGGCAGGTTCGACTCGCGCGTGGTCGGCTTCGAGGACAGGTTTGTCAAGGACCCAGAGGTGACCCGCGCCCTGATCGACGACCTCGCCGACCGCGGCCTGCTCTTCCGCGAGCAGGTCTACGAGCACTCCTACCCGCACTGCTGGCGCTGCGGCACGCCGCTGCTCTACTACGCCAAGTCGAGCTGGTACGTCGCCACGTCGGCGGCCCGCGAGGAGCTGCTTGCCAACAATGAGGAGATCGGTTGGCACCCGGAGCACATCAAGCACGGGCGCTTCGGCAAATGGCTCGAGAACAACGTCGATTGGGCGCTCTCGCGCGACCGCTACTGGGGAACGCCGTTGCCGATCTGGGAGTGCACCGGCGAGGACTGCGACGGGCGTTTCTGCGCCGGCTCGGTCGCCGAGCTGCGCGAGCGCTCCGGCGGCGACGTCCCCGACGACCTGCACCGCCCCTACATCGACGAGGTGACGGTCGAGTGCGAGCAGTGCGGTGGCGAGATGCGGCGGGTCGAGTCGGTGATCGACACCTGGTACGACAGCGGCGCGATGCCCTTCGCCCAGTTCCATTACCCGTTCGAGAACGAGGAGCTGTTCGCGGAGCGCTTCCCCGCTGACTTCGTCTGCGAGGCGATCGACCAGACGCGCGGCTGGTTCTACACCCTGCTCGCCGAGTCGACGCTGCTCTTCGACACCTCCAGCTACCGCAACTGCGTCTGCCTCGGCCTGATCCTCGATCCCGAGGGGCAGAAGATGTCGAAGAGCAAGGGCAACGTGGTCGAGCCCTGGGATGTGATCTCGACCCACGGCGCCGACGCCTTCCGCTGGTACTACCTGACCGCGCAGCAGCCCTGGTCGGGTTACCGGTTCTCGATCGACACCGTGGGCGAGTCGGTGCGCCAGTTCCTGCTGACGCTCTGGAACACCTACTCGTTCTGGGTGCTCTATGCGAATGCGGAGGATTTCGGGGTGGAGGAGTTCGCCGAGCCCGATTGGAACGCCGCCGAGGATCTCGATCGCTGGGCCCTCGCCCGGCTGCAGCGAACCGTCGCCGAGGTGCGCGACCGCATGGACACCTTCGACTGCACCGGTGCCGGACGGGCGATTGCCGACTATGTCGAGGAGCTCTCCAACTGGTATGTGCGGCTCTCGCGGCGTCGTTTTTGGGGTGGCGACCGGATGGCCTTCGCCACCCTTCGCCACTGCCTGCTGGAGACCGCCGCGCTGGTTGCCCCGTTCATCCCGTTCCTCGCCGAAGAGATCCACGTCAATCTGGCGGGCGGCAGCGCCGGCGAGTTCGGCGGATCGCCGGACTCCGTCCACCTGCGCGACTTTCCGGAGGTGAACGAGCGTCTGCTGGAACTCCCATTGGAGGCGGCGATGGCCGCGGTGCGTCGCACGGTCGAACTCGGTCGCGCGGCCCGTGCCCAGGCCAAGGCCAAAATTCGTCAGCCGCTGCGCCGCGCGGTGGTCGTCGCCAACGAGGCGGAGCGGGAAGCGATCGAGTTTCACGCCGAGCTGGTCAAGGCCGAGCTCAATGTCAAGGAGCTCGATTTCGTCGAGGAGGAGTCGGAGCTGGTCAGTTACGCGGTCAAGCCCAACTACCGCTCGCTCGGTCCCCGCTTCGGCAAGCGCATGCCGCAAGTGGCGGCGGCGGTGGCGGCGCTCGACCCCGTCCACGTCGCCGCGGTGATGGCCGACGGCGGCGAGGTCGGGATCAACATCGACGGCGATGAGCACGCGCTCGGTCCCGACGAGGTCACCCTCTCGCTGCAACCTTTGGATGGCTACGAGGTCGAGGCAGAGGCCGGCCACGCCGTCGCCCTGCAGCTCGAGCTCGACGACGAGTTGCGCCGCGAGGGCCTCGCCCGCGAGATCGTCCACGCGGTCCAGAACGCGCGCAAAGAGGCCGGTCTCGAGATCACCGACCGGATCGAGCTCAATCTGGGCGGCGACGAGGAGCTGCTGGCCGCCGCCCGGGAGCACCAGCCCTACATCGCCGGCGAGGTCCTCGCGACCTCGGTCGCCTACGGCACGGGCGACGGCGTGACCGCCGAACTCGACGGTCGCGAGCTGCGCATCTCCCTAAGCTGAACCTATCTCCCCTCAACAAGATTCGACCAGAAACGGCTTTCGACCGGACATCGAGGGCCTGCGGGCCGTCGCGATCGCAGGGGTCCTCCTCTGCCACGCGGGCCTGCCTTTCCTAGCCGGCGGCTATGTCGGCGTCGACGTCTTCTTCGTCGTCTCCGGCTTCCTCATCACCCGGCTTCTGCTCGGCGAGCTCGACCGGACCGGCGGCATATCGCTACGCCGTTTCTACGCCCGCCGGGCCCGGCGGCTGCTGCCGCTCTCGGCGGTTCTGCTCGCCTCCGTCGGCGCCCTCTCGCTGCTGCTCCTCTCCCCCGTGCGCGCGGTCGAAGTCTCGGGCGACATCGTCAGCTCGGCTGTCTACACCGCCAACTGGCATTTCGCCGGCCAGTCGGTCGACTACTTCGCCCAGGACATCGAACCGAGCCCGGTGCTGCATCTGTGGTCGCTGGCGATCGAGGAGCAGTTCTACCTCGTCTGGCCGACCCTGCTGCTGGCGGTCACCTGGCTCTGGCGCCGTCGCGGCGGCTCTGTCCGTCCGGCGATCTGGGCGACGCTGGCGATCGTCGGGGTGGGCTCGCTCGCCCTCGGCATCCATCTCACCGACGAGCAGCCCGCCGCCGCCTACTTCTCGACCTTCGGGCGGGCCTGGGAGCTCGCCTTGGGCGCCGCGCTGGCGCTGATCGGAGCGGTGCGCATCCCGCGGACGGTGGCGGCGGCGATCGGCTGGGGCGGCCTCGGGGCGATCGTCTACTCGGCCTTCGCCTTCGAGGCGAGCACCCCGTTCCCAGGAGTCGCGGCCCTCCTGCCCACCGTCGGCACTGCCTGCGTGATCCTTGCCGGCTCCTCCATCCACAGCCAGGCAAAGGCCGCTCCGGCAGGCCTGCTCTCGCTCGCGCCGGTCCGCTACGTCGGCCGCATCTCCTATTCCTGGTACCTCTGGCACTGGCCGGCGCTGATCTTCGCCGCCGTGATCTGGGGTCCGCTGTCCGTCGCCGCCGGCGTCGCGGTCGTCGCCGCCTCCTGGATCCCGACCGCCGCGACCCATCGCTGGATCGAGGATCCGGTCCGCCTCTCCAAGGTGCTCGCTCTGCGGCCCAACCGCGCTCTTGCCCTCGGTCTCGGCTGCATGGCGATCGGGGTCTCCGCCGGCGTCCTGCTCACCGACCTGCAGCCGACCCTGCATACGGCGCCCCTCTCCAGCGTTCCGGGGGCCGCCGCGCTGCCCGATCAACCTCGTCCCCAGCAGCGGGCCGCCGCCCTTCGCCCCAACCCACTGCGAGCCCAGGCCGATCGCTCCCGCATGTATTACGAAGGCTGCCTGGTGGGGATCGACGGCACCAACTCGAACCGTTGTCTCTACGGCGATCCGGGTGGCAAGCACACGCTGATCCTCTTCGGCGACTCGCACGCGCTGCAGTACGCCCCCGCCCTCGAAGCGCTGGCCGAAACGCATGACTGGCGCCTGATCGTCCTGACCAAGGCCGAATGCACCCCGGGCGAAGTGAAGATCCGCAGCATGGTCGCCCAGCGCGAGTACTCGCAGTGCGATGCCTGGCGGGAAGAGGAGCTGCGGCGGATCGAAATGGGCGCCCGTTCGACTGTCGTGGTCATCAGCGGCGACACCGTCTACACCCCCTATGGGAAGGACGGCGAAGAACTCGGCGGCGCTGCCGCCTCTGCCGAGATGGAAGCCGGCTACCTCGCGACCCTGACCCGGATCCACCGGGCCGGCCTGCGGACGGTGGTGATCAAAGACACGCCGGTCTCGACCAGCGACGTCCCGAGCTGCGTCTCCGAAAAGCTCCAGCACCTCGAATCCTGCGCCTTCCCCTGGGTTCGCGACAAGAACACCGAATTCGACGCCCGCGCCGCCAAGACAGCACCGGCCGCCCACCTGATCGACATCACCCCGGAGATCTGCCCCCACAACCTCTGCCGGGCGGTGATCGGCAACGCCCTCGTCTACCGCGACAAAAGTCACCTCACCGCCACCTACGCCCGCACCCTCGCCCCCAGCATCGAGCGGGGCCTGAAAAAGGCGGGTCTGGACGGGCCGGCTTAGCCCGGTTCGCCCTACTCCTCGTCGGGCTCGCCGATGATGAAGTCGGTTTTCGGCGAGTCGGAGAACTTCACCCAGCAGTGCTCGGGAGCGGCGCCGGCCACCTCGACCAGCGCCGCCTCGATCCGCTTGGCGATCTCGGCCTTCTGCTCGTCGGTCCGTCCCTCGAACCAGTGGATCTGGACGAACGGCATCGCTGCGGGCCCGCTCGCTAGGCGAGCGCCGGCTCGAGCTCGGCCTCGAGGCGCCGCTTCGGCATCGCCCCGACGATTTTCTTCGCGATCGCCCCGTCCCTGAAGAGGAGCAGGGTGGGGATCGAGAGGACTTCGTACTCGGCGGCCGTCTGCTGGTTCTCGTCGACGTTGAGGCTGACGATCGTGAGATCGTCGCGCTCGGCGTCGATCTCCTCGAGCACCGGGTGGACGACGCGGCAGGGTCCGCACCAGGGCGCCCAGAAGTCGACGAGCACAGGGCCTTCGGCCTCGAGGACGTCGGACTTGAAGTTGCCGTCGGTCACGTCGGTGAGCTTGCCAGTCACTGGTTATCGGTCTCCCGTGAGTCGAGGTTCAGCGCTCAATACTTCAGAAAGTATAGCGAGGGTATGCAGCTGCCGCCAACCATCCCTATTTTGCCGAGTATGACGAACGCCGAGATCGCCGCCGCCCTCGAGGAGCTGGGAGTGCTGTACGAGCTCGACGGCGCAGTGAAATACCGGGTGCTCGCCTACTCGACCGCGGCCAAGGCGATCCGCGAAAGCCCGGTCTCGGTCGCCGAGCTGTCCGCGGCCGGGCGCGCCACGGAGATCCCCGGCGTCGGCAAGACGCTGGCGGAAAAGATCGAAGCCCTGCTGGAGAGCGGCGAGATCCCCGCCGCGGTGAAGCTGAAGGCGAAGTTCCCGCCGACCTTGATCGAGGTGACGCGGGTCCCCGGCGTCGGCGCCAAAACCGCGCGGCTGCTTTTCGAGCAGCTCGACGTCGCCTCGCTCGACGATCTGAAGGCGGCGGCGGAGGCGGAAGAGATCCGCGAGGTGAAAGGCCTCGGGCCGAAAGCCGAGGAGAATGTGCTGGCGGCGTTGGAGCGGCTCGGCGAGCCGGGCGAGGGCCCGGGGCGGGTGCTGCTCTCGGCGGTGCGGCCGATCGCCGAGGAGCTGGCGGCGGCGCTGCGCGAGCACCCGGCCGCCAAGCGGGTCGAGGTGGCCGGCTCGGCCCGGCGCTGGGCGGAGACCTGCAAGGACATCGACCTGATCGCCACTGCCGAGGAGCCGGCCGCGCTTGCCGAGCACCTGGTCGGCCACGAGCTGATCGCCGCCGCCGGCAAACCCGGCCCGAACGGGGTCAGGGCGCAGACCCACAACGGGATCTCGGTCGACCTGCGGATCGTTTCGCCGCTGGCCTTCGGCAACCTGCTGCAGCACTTCACCGGCTCGGCCGCCCACAACGTGAAGCTGCGCGAAGCGGCGGTGGCACGCGGCCTCTCGGTGTCCGAGCACGGGATCGCCGATACCGAGAGCGGCGAGACGACGCTCTGCGCGAGCGAGGAGGAGGTCTACGAACGCCTCGGTTACGCCTACATCGAGCCCGAGCTGCGCGAGGGCCGGGGCGAGTTGAAGGCGGCGCGCGAAGGCAGTCTGCCGGATCTGGTCTCGGTCGAGGACATCCGCGGCGACTTGCACTCGCACACCACGCTTTCCGACGGGCGCAACACGCTGGAGGAGATGGCGGCGGCCGGCCGCGAGCGCGGTTACGCCTACATGGCGATCACCGACCACTCGGCCAGCCACGGCTTCGGCGACCATGTCACGGCCGAGCGGCTCTGGCAGCGGGTCGAGGAGGTCGCGGCGTGGAACAAGGGCAAACGCGGCTTCCGCCTGCTCGCCGGCTCGGAGGTGAACATCGGCCTCGACGGTTCGCTCGACTACCCCGACGATCTGCTCGACGCGCTCGACTGGGTCGTCGCCAGCGTCCACACCTCCTTCTCGATCTCGGAAGCGGCGATGACCGAGCGGGTCCTCACTGCGATCGAGAACCCCTATGTCAACTGCATCGGCCACCTCACCGGTCGTCTGATCGGCCGCCGCGAGCCCTACGGCATCGACGTCGAGACGGTCGTCGAGGCGGCGACTCGCACCGAGACGATGCTGGAGATCAACGGCAACCCCAACCGCCGCGACCTCTCCGAGCACCACGCCCGCCTCGCCAAGGAAGCTGGCGCGACGATCGTCCTCAACACCGACGCCCACGGCGTCGACACGCTCGGCAACATGGTCTACGCGGTGGCGACCGCCCGCCGGGCCTGGCTGACCGCCGCCGACATAGCCAATACGCGGGGTTGGCGCGAGTTCAAAAGACTGCTTCGCTGAACTGGCGTGTATCGTCTGTTAGACATCCGTCTGCGCAGACGATAGGCTTCAGAGGTCGCGAGAGCGACGACGCCCCCGCCGGTGGACGCCGGCCCCTGGTGTCGCAACCCGGGAAGAGAGGGTTCGATTCCCTCCGGGGGCGCTAACATTGAACTGCGACACCAGGGGCCAATGGCAAACATCGGCTTCCCGGCTTTGCAGACGACCCGCTTCGGCGGGTCGTCTGCTTTCAGTGGGCGCGCAGGCGGTCGCTGCGCAGGCCCGGGGTGCGGACCAGCTCGATCGGCCGCAGGGCGGAGTTGGGGACCACGTAGAACTTGACGCCGTCGCGGTGCTCGATGCCGAGTACCGCCGCCTCGCGGGTACGCATCGCCAGGGCTACGAGGAGCGCGTAGCCGGCGCCGACCGCCGCCACTCCGGGGTAGATGGCGGCGAGGATGCCGGCGGCGAGGGCGGTGAGGGCGATCGGCCAGAGGCGGATCGCGGCGATCCTGGCCGGCGACTCCTCGGGGAGCGAGGTTGCCGTGCGGGCGCCGGCGAGGGCTTCGCGGACGCCGTCGGCGGCGCGTGCGGGTCGCCCCAGGTATAGGCCGAGGAGGAGCGCGATCAGCCACCAGGCGGCGGCGACGAGGGCGATGGTCGCGTCGCCCTCGCGGCTGCCGGCGATTGCCGCTATCGCCCCCAGCACGGTTGCCTCGGCGCCGGTGAGAAAGACGGTGATCCGCAGCAGGTCGGTGTAGGGCATCGTGCTCCTTACTCTGCCAGCGCCTCGAGCAGCGCCAGCCAGCCCGCTGGGCCGTCCACGGTCAGGTCTGCCTCCTCGGCGATCTCGGGTGGGCCCTCCGTCGAGACGATCCCGACGCAGACGACGGTCTCGAGTGCGCCCCGGCTCTCCAGCTCGCGCAGCCGCCGGAAGGCGTCGAGGTCGGTGCGGTCGTCGCCGGCGTAGGCCGCCGCCTCGATCCGGTTGCCGGCGAGGAGGGCCGCGACCGCGGCGTCCTTGCCGCCGCCGCCGGGCGGGCGCAGCTCCAGCACCTTGCGCCCCCAGCGCAGCTCCAGTCCTGCGTGGCCCGCCGCCGTGGCGATCTCATGCGCCCGGGCCTCGGCGCCGCGATCGTCCCCGGCGCCGCGCCAGTGCAGCGCCTGGATCGGTCCCTTGTCCTCCAGTCGCAGCTCGGCTTCGGCCAGGGTCCCGCCGGCAAGCGAAGCGACGAAGTCCGCGGCCTGCCGCTCGCGGCCCTGTAGCGAAGGATCGAGGCGGGGCGTCTCGTCGCCAGGCAAGAGCAACTCGAGGCCGTGGTTGCCCGCGTAGGCGATGTCCTCGACGCCGACCAGACACCGTGCCTCCTCCGCCCGCCGGCCGGAGACGCAGGCGATCAGGCCAAAGCGCTCGTTCAAGCGGCCCAGCAGCTCGCTCGCCCGCTCCGGCACCGTGGCTTCGTCGGGTCGGGGTACGATCGGCGCCAGGGTCCCGTCGACGTCGGTGAGGATTGCCGCGCGGGCGGGGTCGTCTCGGAGGCGCGCAAGAGGGCCGAGTTCCGCCTCGCGCTCCCCGCTGCCGGATTCGGGAGACACCGCACTAGTATCGCGCGATGCCATCGGAGCGCACGTTGAAGCTTGCCGTAGTAGGCACCCTGGCCGGGATTTTCAGCGGCATCTTCGGCGTCGGCGGGGGCACCGTGATCGTCCCCCTGCTGATCTTCTGGTTCGGCTACGGGGAGCGGTTGGCAACCGGAACCAGCCTTGGGGCGATTGTCCTGATCGGCCTGCTCGGCGCCGTCGCCCAGGGCGGTTTCTACGGCAACGTCCACGTCGGCACCGGCCTGCTGCTCTCGATCCCGGCGGTCCTCGGCGTCGTCATGGGCACCGCGATCCAGCAGCGGATCCCGCAGCGGGCCGTCTCCCTCCTCTTCGCCACACTGCTCGTCGGCGTCGCGATCGAGCTGATCGTCCGGTGAGCGCCGACGTGCTCTTCGCGGCCCTGATTGCCGTCGCCGGCGGCCTCGCCGGCGGCCTGGTCGGGGTCGGCGGCGGCGTCCTCTTCGTCCCCGCGCTGACGATCTTCCTCGGCCTCTCGCAGGTCGAGGGCGAGTCGACCTCGCTGCTGATGATCGTCATCGTCGCCCTCGTCGGCGCCTATCGCCAGAACTCTTACGGCAACCTCAACCTGCGCGACGCGATTGTGATCGGCGTGCTGTCCCCGCTCGGCGTCCTGATCGGGGTGGTCGTCGCCAACGAGGTCCCCCAACGTGCCCTCGAACTCTCTTTTGCCGCTCTGGTTCTCTTCGTCGCCTACGGCCTCGTCCGCAAGGCCCTCTCGCCACAGACATAGAGGCGCAGCGGCGGCGCGCTACGCTCAAAAGCGTGGATTCCCTCAACTGGCACGCCGACGTGCCGCAGCTGCGCTCCCCCGTCCTCGTCTGCGCCTTCCGCGGCTGGAACGATGCCGCCAACGCTGCCTCGGCGGCCCTGGGAGCGGTAGCCGATTCCTTCGACGCCGAGCCGATCGCCGAGATCGACCCGGAGGACTACTTCGACTTCCAGGCGACGCGGCCGACGATCGTGCTCTCCGAGGGCCAGACCCGCAGCATCGAGTGGCCGCAGAACGATCTGATCGCGATCCGCATTCCGGGTGCCGACCGCGACCTGGTCCTCTTCGACGGCACCGAGCCCAACCTGCGCTGGCGCACCTTCTCGGAAACGGTGGCCACCGCAGCCGACGCGCTCGGGGTCGAGATGGTCGTCACTCTCGGCGCCCTGGTGGCCGAGGTCTCGCACACCCTGCCGGTGCCGATCACCGGCCTCGCCTCGGATGAGGATCTGGTCGAGGAGCTCGACCTGCAGCGCTCCAGCTACGAGGGCCCGACCGGAATCGTCGGCGTCGTCCACGACTGCTGTCGCCAGATCGGCATGACCTCGGCATCGCTCTGGGCGGCGGTGCCGCACTACGTCGCGGCGGTCCCCAACCCAAAGGCGGCGCTGGCCCTGTTGCGCCGGCTCGAGGGCTTGACCGGGATCGCCGTCGACGCGACCGAGCTGGAAGAGGAAACCGCCAACTACGAGGAGCAGATCGGCCGCGCCGTCGCCGCCAACCCTGAAATCGCCGAACTGGTGGAGCGGATCGAGGCCGAGCAGGCCGAGCAGCTGGGCGAGGGCGACGAAGACCTGCCCTCGGCCGACACGATCGCCCGCGAGTTCCAGCAGTTCCTCCAGCAGCGCCGCGGCGAGTCGAACTGAGTGCGGCGGCCTGCTCGCGTGGGGACGGGCGGCGATTCCCTCTCATGGGAATTGATGTCGCACGCGCTGCGCGCTTAGCGACGATGTTGGAGCGCGGCTACGCCGCGCGGTAACCAGATTGCATATCGCCGCTTTGCGACATTCCCACGAGAGGGAATCGCCACCCGTCCACTCGAAGCCGTACCGACCTGGTCAGCTTCCGGTTCAGCTCGTGACAGCTCAACTCGCTTTGCGATTCGAGCTTGAAAGAGAGCTCGCGGCGTCGATAGGAGGTCCGGTCGTGCTGCGGGTGAATGTGGCCGAAGGCCGCGAAATGCAATCTGTTTTCGGCGCGGCGCAGCCGCGCTCGACCTCAGTCGCTAAGCGCGAAGCGCGTGCGACATCAATTCATCCGCAGCACGACCGGACCTCCTATTGCTGGCCTCAACTCTCTGCCGCCGGACAGATCAGCTTGTAGTCGCACCAGCTGCAGACGGTCGGCGAGGGGCGTGGCTCGAAGTCCTGGCCGAGCACGCCCTCGCCGACCTCGAAGACGGTGCGCTCGACTCGTTCGGCGTCGTCGGGCCTGACCGGCGCGGCGACCTTCTCCGCGTCGAGCACGTAGTAGTAGCTGCCGCTGTTGGCCTCGAGGTCCCAGGCCTCGCGCGCGGCGAGCCGGTAGAGGGCCAGCTGCAGGTCGCTCTCCAGGTCGGCCTCGCTCTTGCGCTCGCCGGTCTTGTAATCGATCAGCTCGTGGCCGCCGCCGGGCAGGCGGTCAACCCGGTCGACGCGACCGCGTACGTGGTGTTCGCCGATGCGGAAGTCGAACTTGCGCTCGAGCCAGACCGGCTCGCCCTCCGACTCGCCCTCCCGCTCCCAGTAGAGGCGCATCGCCTCACGCGCCCGGTCGCGGAACTGCAGCTCGTCGTCGCTGCTGCCGAATCCGGTGCGGCGCCAGCCCGTCTCGAAGAGGTCCATCAGCCGCTGCAGGCCCTCCTCCGTCCCGTCCCCCTCGTCTTTGTGGAAGCGCTCGAGGACGTTGTGGATGAGGATGCCGAAGCGCTGGTTGATCGTCGGCTCCTGCGGGATGCCGAAGACCCGCCGGAACTTGTACTTCAGCGGGCAGGTCAGGTAGAGGTCGAGATCGGAGGCCGAGAGGCTGAGCCCACCGTCGCCGCGGCGCGGCAGGAACGCCTCCAGCGAGGGCTCCTGGCGGGCGCCGATCAGCTTGCGGCGGCCCTCGCGCTCCCGCTCGGAGCCGAGCAGGTAGGAATCGAGCGAGGAGGCGTCGAGCTCGGCCTGCTGCTCGGGCGTGGCGACCTGGCGCAGCAGCCCGTTGACCGCGTCGATCGCCTCCGCGGTCGCCTCGTCGCCGGGTCGCTGGGCGAGGGCCGCCAGCTTGAGCAGCTCCAGATAGCGGGCGATCGCCCGGTTGACGTCGATCGCGGTGTCGAGGCGCGGCTCCGACAGCTCCCGTCCCGCCTTCCAGGAAGCCGCCAGCATCTCCTCGCGCAGCATCCGGTAGGTCGCGTGCAGTCCCTCGGCCGGGCCGAAGAGCTCCTCCTCGTGGCTCTCCTCCTCGCCGCCGCCCGCGGCCAGGGCCGCCGCGTAGAAGTCCGAGGGGCGGGCCTCGCCGTCGTCGCCGCGCTCGATCCGGGCAAGCACGAGGCCGGAGCGGGCAGGGCGGCCGATCCGCTCGGCTCCCTCACCGCGCTCGAGCCCGAGCACGAAGACGTGCTCGAACTCCATCCCCTTGACCGCGTCGCGAGCGTGTCCCTGCACGGCGCCGCGCGCCGGTGGCTCGACCACGCCGGCCGGCTCGACCCCGGCGTCGGCGACGGCGCTGAGATGGCGGACGAAGTCGCGGGTCGAGCCGTTGGGCTCGCGCCGCGCCCAGGCGGCGGCCAGCTCGGCCAGGCGGGAGAGGCCCAGCAGGCGCTCGGCGACCTCGGGTTGGGCGGCGAAGAGGCGCTGGCGGCGCAGGCCGACGGCCTCGATCAGGCGACGCACGAAGACGTCGGCGCGGCGCTCCTCCAGGGCAGCCGAAGCCGCCCCGTAGAGCTTGAGGAAGGACTGGATCCGCTCGCGGGCCTCGGGCGGGATCTGGGGACTCTCGAGCGCCGCCTCGCAGGCGGAGACCAGGTCCAGCTTGCGGCGGCGGGCGATCGTCGTCAGCCGCGCCAGATCGGCCGAGCGCAGCTCGATCGGCGGCCGGGTCAACGCCCGCGCCGCCGCCGCCGAGTCGTCGGGGTCGGCAAGGATCCGCAGCCAAGCGATCGCATCGCGCACCTCGGGGCGCTGGAACAGCGCCGCCGGTCCGGAAAGATGGAACGGGATCCCCCGCTCTTCCATCGCCGCTGCCACCGGCCCGCCCCGGGCCGGGTCATCGACCAGAACACAGATGTCTTCGGGCTTCGTCCCCCCTGCCAGCAGGTGCTCCGCCTCGCGTGCGACAGCTTGTGCCTGTGCACGCTCGTTCGTACAGCGCCAGAAACGTACGGGCGGTTCGCGGAACTGGCGGGTCAACTCGATGGTGGGCGTGGGCGGGGAGGAGGGGGTGTCCACCTGGGTGCTGGGTTTTTCGCCAGATGACTGTGCCTCTCTCGCTGAGTGGGTGGGGCGAAAAAGAGGACGCCGCGCCCAGGTGGACACCCCCTCCTCCCCGCCAGGCTCCAGCGCGTAGAGGTGGTTCGGGTTCTCATTGCCCAGGGAGTCAAGGATTGCCCGCTGAGCCGCAGTCGTGTCCTCGAGCTCGTCGACCATCAGGTGTTCGAAGCGGTGGGCGACGTTGGCGCGGACATCTGGGCGCTCAGCGAAGAGCTTGTTGAGGGTGAGATAGACATCGTTGCGGTCGAGGCTGCAGGCGTCGGCGAGGATTCGGTCGTGGGCGGCCACCAGCTCCACCAACTCGGGGTCGCCGGGCTCCGATCCCGCCTTTAACTCGTCGACCTGCTCCAGGAGGCGTGCGAGGAGACCCGCTGGGTTGCCGCGGATCTGCTGGTTGCGGAGGGGTAGCTGGTCGAGACGATCGAGGAGGAGGGCGAGGCGCTCCGCCCGGCCGAGGACGCCGAAGAAAGGGTCCAGATTTGCGGCAGCTGCATACTCACGCAGCAGGCGCACGCCGAGCTGCTCCCAGGTGCCGATCCAAAGCTCCTCCAGTGGGCGGTCGAGCAACTGTTCGACCTTTTGCCGCAGTCGCTGTGCGGTGGCCAGGGTGGAGGCGAGGACCAGGATCCGCTCCGGCGCGGTCCCCTCTTCTACAAGGCTGTCGAAGCGGCGGGCCAGGACCTCGCTCTTGCCGGTTCCCGCTTCGCCGCTCAGCAGCAGCGGCCCGGTGCGGTGGCGGATCGCGCGCTCCTGGGGCTCGGCGAGGGCAAGCATGGTCCAACGCTACCGAGTAGCAGCCGTCCATAGGATGAGCTCGATGGACGTTTTCTCCGCAGACTGGCTGGGAATCTGCCGCCGCGTGGTCGGCGTGCAGAAGGAGCTGTTCGAGCGGACCTCCGGGATCGAGGCCCGGACCGAGTACGAGGGGATGGGAGAGGGCGGCGATCGCACCCTGGTCATCGACCGTCGCTGCGAGGACGCCGTCTTCGCCGAGCTGGAGCAGCTGGCGTCGGCGGGCGCCTCCTTCGTCGCGATCTCCGAGGAGCGCGGCGAGGTCGTCTTCGGCGAGGGCGGCGCGGCCCGGGTCGTGATCGACCCGATCGACGGCTCGCTCAACGCGCGCCGCACGCTGCCCTCGCACAGCCTCAGCATCGCGCTGGCCTCCGGTCCCTCGATGGCCGCGGTCGAGTTCGGCTACGTCTATGACTTCGGCGCCGGCGAGGAGTTCGCCGCCACCAGGACGGAGGGGGCGACAATGGACGGCCGCCCGGTCGCGGTCGCCGCCGATGCCGAGACGCTGGAGCTGCTCGGAGTCGAGTCGGCGGCTCCCGGGCGCATGCTGCCGCTCGAGCGGGCGCTCGACGGCCACGTATTTCGCCTCCGGGTGATCGGCTCGATCGCGATTACCGCCTCCTACGTCGCCGCCGGCCGCCTTGACGGCATGCTCAGCCTGCGGCCCTGCAGGTCGGTCGATATCGCCGCCGCGCAGCTGATCGCGCGCGAGGCGGGCGGCGCCGTCGCCTTCGGCGGGATGGCGCTGGACGAGGTCGACCTCGGCCTCGATGCCCGCTATCCGATTGCCGCTGCTGCCGGCGAGCGGGGTTTGGCCACGATTCGTAACGCAATGGGGGAGATGGTTTAGAACAGGTGTTCGGAAGAACGTATGTTCGCTACACTCGCGGACTCCCCCGCCCCTAAACCACCCCGAAGGGATGATCTTCATTGGCGACCAAAGCCACCAAAGCAAGCAGCAAAACGAAACGGAAATCGCAGGCCAAAACCACCACCCCCAAGCCTGCCCCCTCCCGCGTCGAGCAAGCCCGCGCCGCGGCCGAAAGCGCCGTTGACGTTCCCGTCGGTGCCGTGCTCGAGGTCAGCGACCGCGTCGCCGAGTTGGTCGAGCCTTTCACCGGCCGGACCGCCGCCGAGAAGCAGCTCAAGTCTTATGGGACGCAGCTGCGCCGCACGGTGAAGCGCACCGAGCGCCGTGGCTCCAGCGCCCGTCGCAAGGCGACGACCGAAGCTCGCAAGACTCGCAACAGGGTCGAGCGCGAGGCCCGCAAACGGCAGCGCCGGGTCGAGACCACGATCAAGCGCAATCGCACCGAGGTCGAGCAGCGCGTCCGCAAGGCGTTCGAGGTCCCGACCTCACGCGCCCAAGATTTCGTCGACCAGGTCGGCGACCAGCTCTCCGCTCTCCGCTAACGACACCGGTCAGCGCCCGCGCACGATGACTGGTCGCGAGCCCGCAGGCTCGTACGGCCAGTCGTCTTGCGCGGGGAGGTAGGCGCGGAACTGGAAGCGAGCGCCGCGACTGTCGTCATCGCTGAAGCGATAGGCGTAACGGAAACGACCGTGGCGGTCGGTCTGGACCGTGCGGAACTCGGCCCAAGGTAGACCGGGCAGGCGGAACTGCATCTGGACGGACCTGCCCGTCGGCGGGATCGTCCCCGGCGCTGTGACTACCCGGCCACCGAAGACCAGCGCCTTTCCCCCGATCCGGGCAAAGCCCGCCGAGGCTCGCAGACGCACTCGACCTCGCACCCGGAGGTCGAGTTCGCTGCCGGTCGAGCGGGCGAGGGTCGGGCTACCGTCAAAGGCCATCGCGATCGTCCGGCTTGGACCGGGCGCCGCGTGGAACGAGAAGCTGCCTTCCGGCCCGGTTCTGACGGTCGAAACATGGGTGGCCGGGTCGGCGCCGGCGGAGAAGCGTTCGACGATCCGAACCGGCATGCCGACCAGCGGCGAGCTCCGGCCGGCGATGAGGCGTCCGTGGAGCATGACGCCGCGACCGTAGGGGACGGTTCGGCTCAGGCCGTGGTCTTGAAAGCCGTAGCTCAGCTTCGTCGTCGTCTTGAGCGGGTTGGCGAGGATCATCGGCGCCCCGTTCCTGCGGCGGGTGGCGGCCGCGACGTTGCCGGCCGCGTCGTAGCCGATTACCTTGAATTCGTATTCGCCTTCCGCGTGGGTATCCGAATCCCAGCGGGAACGCAGCTCGCCGTTGCCGGGTGTTGCTGTGGGGAGCGGCTCGAAACCGTCGCCGCTGCCGGCCAGCCGCACGCCGATCCAGCCGCGCGAGAGGTCGGGTCCGGAGAGGGAATCGGAGATGCGCGCTCGCACGAGGTCGGGGTCGCGCGGATCCTGGGCGTTGGCGAAGGCGATCGTGGGCGGGGTGCGGTCTATCCGCACCCAGGCGACCCCCGGTGCCAGGTTGACGATGCCGTTGCTCGTCGCCCCGTCGTTGACGTTCCCCGCGGCGTCGCGGGCGTAGTAGGCGACCCGATGTACCCCCTCGTCGATCACGCTGGTGGCGACGGTCGCACCCGGCGCGATCGTCGGTGCCCCCCCGTCGACCTCGATCGCCGTAAAGGGCGTCCGGCCATCGCTGCCGGACGTCATCCCGGCACCGGCATCGGTCGCCCTCGCGATGAGCTGCGCGGTCCGGTTCGTCCAGCCGCTCGGGACCCCGGCGAGCTGCGTATGCGGATCGGCGGTGTCGACCCGGAGTACCGCGCTCCCGGTTGTCGCCGATTTCATCCCCGCGCCGGAAACCGCGACGCCGTGCAGGTAGCTGGTTCCCTCGGGCAGCGCGGCGATCTCGAGCTCGTCTTCTCCGACGCCGCCCCTGAGCGTCGTCTCGGTGTCGCTGCAACGGTCGGAAGCGGCACAGGGAGCGCCGCTCGGCCGGGCGTCGACGGCGATCGCGTAGCCGCGAATCCCGGAAAGCAGCGGTGGCCCCGCGGGATGGGCGAGGCGGATGCGCAGGGGGAAGGAAGTGCGGCCGATCCAGCTGGGGACGGGCAGTGGTTCGATCGCTCCCGGCCTCGCGTCGTCGAAGCGCAGCGTCGTCGCAGCCGCCGGCCCTTGCTCGCCGTTTTTGTCCTCGAGCCATATTTCGAAGCCGTAGGTCCCGGCGATTTTGGGGACGGTCACCCCGCCGACTCCGTCGCTCAGGCGGCTGAGCACCGATTCGACGACCGCGACGCCCTGCGGATTGCGTATCCGGTAGTGGGTGGTGACACCGGGCGAACCGCCGTCAGCTGGAATGGTCCAGTTGAGTTCGAAGCGGTTGTTGTCGGCATGCCAGGCATCCGCGCCGCCGCGGACGTTCAGATCCGCCAGACGCGGCGGGGTCGCCATTGCCAGGGCGGCGCTTGCAAGCAGCGTTCCTGAGAGCGTCGCCATGGCCGCCGCCCATGCCACCGTCCTCATGGCCCGAACTCCCCTGCGGCGCTGCCGCTGGATGTGCTGGACGACTCGGCCGCGGGTGGCGGCGAAGCCGGTTCCGGCGGCGGTGCGTATTCGACCGCCCCAGCCTCCGTCGTTTCCGCAGCCGGCTCCGGTTCGGGCTCCGGCTGGGGTTGCGGCTCCGGTTGTTGCTGGGGCTGCGGCTCGGACGGTGGTGCGGGCTCGTATTCGGCGGCGGGCGGCGGGGCTTCTTCGATCGCGCGTTCCGAGGTCCGCTCGATCTTCGCCTTGTTGTCGTTGTTGTGCTGCGGTTCGATGCCGAGAGGCGCCGGTGCGATCCCGGTGGCGACGCAGGCCGCTGCGCCGCCCACCGTGCCGGCGCAGATCGCCAGCGCCTTGGCGATGGCGGCCATACCGGCGCCGCGAGTCCCGCCCGTGGCAGCGAGCTGTGCCAACCCGCTGTCATCCGCTCCGCCTGCCCAGGGAAGGCGCGAGTGCAGGCCGGCGAAGAACTCCTGCACCCGCGCCGGCAGCGAACGCCAGATCGGCAGCGCCGGCGCCAGGGCGGCCACCGAGGCAGGGGTTGTGCGGTAGGAACGCAGGGCGGCGCGGCAGGCGGCGCATGCGCGCAGGTGCTCTCGAACGGCGGCTTCGTCCTCGGCGCTCGCCTCGCCGTCGCAAAAGGCGGACAGCAAAGGCAGCAGCTCGGTGCAGCGCGTGCCGTCCTCGCTGCGGGTAAGCAGGTGGCGGAAACGCTCTCGTCCCTCGGCCAGGCAACGGTTCACTTTGGTCCGACTGAAGCCGGTGACCTCGCCGATCTCCGCGTAGGAGTAACCGGCTGCGAGCAGGGTGAGCGAGCGCAGCTCCGCCGGCTTCAGGGCCAGCAGCGCCTCGCGACTGCGGGCGATCCGCTCACGCTGCTCGAGGCGCTCGCTCGGCCCGGCACTGCCGGCGGCAATCCGAGCGATCCGGTCGGGCGCGCCGTCGTCGTCGACCCCCAGCAGCCGTTCGCGATTGCCGCGGACCGCCAGCGCCTCGTGCTTGACCACCGTCTTCATCCAGCGGATCAGCTCGCGCGGCCGCGCGCTCGGCGCTTTGACCAGGAGGATCTCCAGCGCCCGCTGGTAGGCGTCTTCGGCGTCGTCCTCACAGAGCGAGTAGCGACGCGCGGTCCGCCGCAGCTCGGCGTCCTCGCGGGCGATCAGCTCGACGGCGGCGCGCTTGCGCCCGGCTGTTGCGATGGCTCCCCGCACCGATTCAACTCCCTCGTCCGAACATGCCATGTAGAGCGGGGAACAGGGCGGGGTTCGCCCCCCACCTGGACGAGTGGACGGGCCAAATCGCCGCAATTTACGAACTTAAGCGTTTATCTCTAAGGGGCGTGTCCGAGTTTTTTCATCCATATGAGTGCAAAAACTCGGACACGCCCCCGAGGGGGCACCTGTAGCATCCTGCGGGCGATGAGCACCTGCGTGATCACCGGCGGCGCCGGGTTCCTCGGCTCCCACCTCTGCGAGCACCTGCTTGGCAAGGGCCACCGGGTTATCTGCGTCGACAACCTGGAGACGGGGTCGCTGCAGAACATCGAGCACATCCGCGACGACGCCTTCGACTTCCGCAACATCGACATCACCGAGCGGGTCGAGATCCCGGAGGCCGTCGATTTCGTCTACCACCTCGCCTCGCCGGCCAGCCCGATCGACTACCTGCGGCTGCCCCTGCACACGCTCAAGGTCGGTTCGCACGGCACCCATCACATGCTCGGCCTGGCCAAGTTCAAGCGCGCCCGCTTTCTGCTCGCCTCGACCAGCGAGGTATACGGCGATCCGCAGGTGCACCCGCAGACCGAGGACTACTGGGGCCACGTCAACCCGATCGGACCGCGCGGCGTCTACGACGAGGCAAAGCGCTACGCCGAGGCGCTGACGATGGCCTACCACCGCCAGCAGGGCGTCGACACCGCAATCGTGCGCATCTTCAACACCTACGGGCCTCGTATGCGGGCCCACGACGGGCGCGCGATCCCGACCTTCCTGCGTCAGGCGCTCAAGGACCAGCACATCACCGTCTTCGGCGACGGCAGTCAGACCCGCAGCTTTTGCTACGTCAACGACCTGATCCGCGGCATCGTCGCCCTCGCCGAGTCCGACGTGCACACGCCGGTCAACGTCGGCAACCCCGACGAGTTCACCCTGCTCGAACTCGCCAAGACGGTGATCGAGGTGACCGAGTCGCGCTCGGAGATCGTCTTCGAGCCGCTCCCGGTCGACGACCCGCAGCAGCGCCAGCCCGACATCTCCCGCGCTCGCGACCTGCTCGGCTGGGAGCCGAAGGTCGAGCTCCGCGAGGGACTGCGGCAGACGATCGAGCAGGCCGGCGTCGAGCAGCTCGCCGGCGCCTCGGACTGAGCCAAGTCGCCGCCTCCCAATATCCTGCGGGAACGATGGCCAGCGAAAGCGGAAAAGCCGCGGCCGAGGAGCGCCCGACGATCGCTCCCCTCGTCGGCCCCGACGACGAGCGTGTCTTCACCGACTCCGGGATCGAGATCGACCGCCTCTACACCGAGGAGGATGTCGCCCCCGGCCTCGAGCAGCGGCTCGGCAAACCCGGCGCCCCACCCTTCACCCGCGGCATCCACGACGGGATGTACCGCGACCGGCTCTGGACGATGCGCCAGTACGCCGGCTTTGCCTCCCCCGAGGACACCAACGAGCGCTACCGCTACCTGATCGAGCACGGCTCGACCGGCCTCTCGATGGCCTTCGACCTGCCGACCCAGCTCGGCCGCGACTCCGACGACCCGCTCTGCAACGGCGAGGTCGGCCGCACCGGCGTCCCGATC
>DASUZP010000116.1:0-15028 GCA_036376775.1 Solirubrobacterales bacterium
GCTCCTCCCCTTCACGGAAATCTCCTCCGACCGCAACTCGAGCGGCCGCCACTCGTCTCGGAACAGGTAGCGGTCGCCCTCGATCCGCTCGACGAAGAGGTCCTGCACGTCGGCCATCACGTTGGTGAAGGTCCAGCAGACGTCGTTGTTCTGGCCCATGTAGACGCCGGGCATGCCGGGCAGCGAGGCGCCGCGGACGAAACGGTCGCCGAGGCTGAGCCCGACCTGGTACCAGATGCCGGGCATGCTCGGCGGCAGGTGGGGATCGCCGGCGATCAGCGGCGAACCGGTCGCACTCAGTGTCCCGCTGACCGCCCAGTTGTTGGAGCCGCTCGCCTCGGCCGCCATGCCGATCGAGCGGCGCACGGCGTCGATCTGCTCGGCCAGGCCGAGGCCATCGCCCGACCAGGGCTCCTGGGTGACGACCGGGTTGTCCGCGGGGTAGCCGGGATCGAGCTTGGCGGCAAGCTCCGGTCCGAGCTCGCGGGTCATATCGGCGCGCAGCAGCTCCTTCTCCCAGTTGGTCGAGAGACCGAAGGCGAGCAACTTGCCGAGGCCGAGGATGTCAACGGGACGCCAGGGCTCAAACTCAAGCCGCAGCAGCTGCATCTCGAACGGCGGCGCCTTGGCGCTCGCCGCGGCGGCGTTGACGCCCGCGCAGAAGCGCTCGAGCAGGGCGAGCAGCTCCGGGTCGAGCGACTCCGCCTCGCGCTCCGCCGCTCGTCGCATGCCGAGGGTGCGCATCAGGCGGTCGACCGGCAGCCCCTCCTCACCGGCGAACTCGGAGACCCGGCCGGAGAGGGCGCGCCGGTAGAAGTCCATCTGCCAAAGGCGATCCTGACCGTGGCAGAAGCCCTCGGCGAACCAGAGGTCGGCGGCGCTCGCGGCCTCGACGTGGGGCACGCCCCAGCGATCGCGCCGCACCCGCACCGGCCCTTCGAGGCCGGCCAGCTTGATCGTCCCCCTCTGCTTCGGCAACGGCCGCCGCGCCAGCCAGTGCCATAGCGCTGCCGTCGATGCCGCGGCCAGGCCGGTACCCGCAGCCCCGGCCACCAGTCCCATCCGTACCGCGCGCTTCCGCTTCATCCGACCACATTACTGGCCGGCTGGCCAAGGTCGCTCCGGTGCACCTTTCCCACTCATCAGGTGGGAAAGGCGCACCGGAAGCTTGGGTCACTCCCAGATGTCGGCGGGTAGCAGGCCTTCCGTCTCGAGCTTTTGCAGGTGAGCCTCCATCACCAGGGCGGCGGCGGGGCGGAGCTGCTCGGGGACGTCGTCCCAGGCCTCGGCCAGCAGCGCTTCCTTTGAGCGCTCGCCGCGGTCCAGGGCGGCGATCAGGCGGCGCTCGCGCATCTCACGGTGCTCGACGTACTCGGCCAGCTTCGCCGCCGGGTCGGTTATCCAGGGACCGTGACCGGGACAGATCAACTCGATCGTCTCGGCTTGGAGCAGGCGCAGCGAGTCCATGTAGGCGGCGAGGGAACCGCCGTCGGGCGGGACGAAGGTCGAGCCCTCGCCGAGCACCAGATCGCCGCTGAAGCAGACGCCGTCGTCCGTCAGGAAGCAGACGTGGTCGGGGGCGTGGCCGGGGGTGGCGACGGCACGCAGCCCGTCGTACCCCTCCCCGCCCCCGGGCCGCACCGGCTCCGGGCCAAGCTGCTCCGCCCCGGCAGCATGGTCGCCATGGCTGTGAGTGAGCAGGACAAGGCCGATGCCGCCCCGCTCCTCAGCGGCGGCGCGCACCGCTTCTAAATGACCCGGGTCATCGGGCCCGGGATCAATCGCCACACACGGATCGGACCCATAGAGATAGGTGTTGGTCCCCGCCAGCGTCATCGGCCCCGGGTTCGGGGCCACAATTCTCAGAATCTCTGCGTGTCCCGGCGCCTGGGTCACGTCAGAGCCCATTCCGGTAGGGCTGGAACGTCTTGTACTTTTTCGTCGAGGGCATCGGGCGACAGCTCAACCGCGAATCACCGAAAAAGTTAAGTGGAAGCCCTACCGGAATGGGCTCTGGGGTCACGCAACACTAGCCGCGACTTCCGCCGCGATCGCCTCGCGCGCCTCCTCTGGTTCGAGCACGACCAGGTCGCCGGCGCCACGGAGGATCTCGCGCACCAGCCACGAGGTGCCCGCGTAAGGCAGCTCCACGACGACGGCGCCGTCGGCCAACTCCTCGACCACGGTGCGCTCCTCGCGCAGCCAGCGGGCTCGCTCCGGCGAGACCCAGACGCGGGCGACCTGCGCGGTCGGCACCTCGCCGTCGGTCATCCAACCCTCGACCCCGGCCAGCTCTTCGACCTCCTGCCGCGGCTCGTAGGTCTCACTGCTCGCCTCCGCCTCCTTCACCCGGTCGAGCTTGAAGTGGCGGATCCCCTCTTTGGTCAGGTCGAAGCACTCGACGTACCAGCCCTCGCGCCCGTTCTCCAGCCTGTAGGGCTCCACGCGGCGTTTGGTGAACTGGTCCTCGTTCTCCTTGTAGTACTGGATCTCCATCACACGGCGTCCGGCTATCGCTTCGTTGACCACCCGCGCGACCTCGGTGTCGCCGCCGCTGCCAGATGCGATCTCCAGGCCCTCCTCGGAGGGGTCGTGGCCAAGCGCGTCGACGATCTTCTTACGGGCGCTCTGCAGACCGCCCTGCGGCAGGTGGTCGCCGAAAAGGTCGATTGCCGCGATCAGCGCCTTCGCCTCCAGCGGCAGCAGCCGCGCCGGGCGAGCGAAATTGTCGCCGTAGGGCTCGGAGTCGACCTCGATCTCATCGCCGAGGACTTCGGCGTAGAGGACGTAGGTGCCACCGCCGAAGTTGACGACGTTGAGCAGGTCGATGTCCTCCTGCAGCTCCTCACCGGTCAGTTCGAGCCGCCGGCGCAACTCGGATACCTGCAGTCGCTCGCCTCTCTTGGCGGAGTCGATCAGGAGGCCGGCGAGGGTGACCAGGCGGGCGAAGCGCTCTGGCCGGATCGCCGCCTCGCCACGGCCGTTGCTGCGGGTGCGCGGCGGCGACTCGCGCAGTGGGCGATCCACCACCTCGGCCGGCTCGAAGTCGCTGCGGTGACGGTCGTGGAGCAGGTCGAGACGCTCGCGGGCTTCCGTGCGCAGCTCGTCGGGCTCCAGCACCTCGGCGTTCTGGCGCCAGCGCAGAACCCAGGCGATCAACTCGCGCGGCGAGGCGTAGTCGGTCTCGAAGACCGAGCCCTTGCCGGGCGCTTCGTCAGCCTTGCGCGCCGGGCGCAGCTCGCCGTAAGCGCCGAAGTCGCGCTCGATCAGCCAGGAGATCCGGTCGCGGACGAAGATCTTCGCCGTGCCGCGGATCTCCCCCAGCTGCCAGTCGGCGCGCTGGCCGTAGTCGCGGCGATCGAAGTTCTCCGGCGGCGAGAAGTCGTGCTCGGCCTTGGAGGCGTAACCGACCTTGCCCTGGATACGGGAGAGGCGGAAGACGCGCACCGCGTCGCGCTCATGCGAGTGGCCGATCAAATAGAACTGGCCCGAACGAAAGACCAGGTGAAAGGGGTCGACCTTGCGCTTCTCGGTCTCGTCTCGCTCCATCGTGTAGTAGGTGAACTCGATCGTCTTGCGACGCGAGATCGCCGTCTCGATCTTGGAGAGGCGCTGGGAGAGATCGCGCCCCCCGGCGGAGGCCGTCATCGCCATCTCGACCGGCGCCCGCTCGCCCTCGCTGATCGGGTTCGGGTGGCCCCAGGCAACCTGCTGCAGAGCGAGGCGCAGCGGCTCGGCGTAGGCGAAGCCGCCGTCGGTCAGCAGCGAGAGAGCGGTGCTGAGGGCAGCCAGCTCCTCGTCCTCGAACTTGATCGGGTCGAGGTAGAAGTTCTCCGGCGGCAGCGAGTAGAGCTCGGCCTCGAAGAAGCCCTCGCCCGGTTTCTCCACCCCGAGCTGGATACCGAGGCTCTCCAGCTCGGCGCGATCGGCGTAGAAGCGGCGCGCAAAGGCGTCGTCGTTCATATCGCTATAGCCCTCCACCTCGCGCTTGATCTCCAGCGCCGAGACCGGCCTGCCCTGCGCCATCAGGAAGGAGATCAGCGAGAGCTGGCGGATCAGCTTCTCGGTGTCCTTTGCCACGAGCCCAGGATAGTGAGGGCAGCCTGGCCAGCCCCCCGCCCGGACCGCCGGAAAGCCGCATTTTGGCTCATTCGAGCGGGATAGAGTGCTCCCGACATGGACATCCTTCGCAACCTCTTCGGCAACCTGACCAACGGGATCATCCGCTTGGCGGTCGCCGCCGGCATCCTCTTCTGCGCCTACCTGTTCATCGTCAAGCCGGTGCTCAACACGACCGAGGAGGCGTTTCACTCATCTGGCCTCGACCAGATCGGCAAGACGCTGAACACGGTGAACGTCCAAGTCCAGCGCCAGATTCGCCGCTCGTTCAAAGTGACCAAGACCCAGGGCGGCAACCCGCAGAAGCTGATCAAGTGCATCAAGCACGCGCACCAGGACGTGAGCAAAGTAGAACGCTGCACGCGCCGCTTCTGACCTGACGGCCCCAGGGGTCGCCATGCGGCGTCCTCAGTCGGCCGCCTTCGGGTCACGCACAAAGTGCGCTCCCCTCGCCGGCCTCCCTGCGTCTTTGCCTGGCGACCCCTGGACCACGTCAGGCAGCAGCGCGCGTCCCGAAAAATGCGGAGCCAGATAGGGCCCGGTCGAACCCCGACCATGACTCCCCCGCGGGCAGCTGGCGCTCGAGCCGGTCGAAGCTGCCGAGGCGACCGCCGAGGTTGTCGATCATGTGGACGAGGACGGCCTCGCGGGTGGCGGGGACGACCGGCGAACCGTGTTCGAGCGAACCGTGATGACTGAGGATGATGTGAAGGACCGCCTGCGCAAGCGAGGGGTCGAAGTCGGGGATCTCCTCGATCTCACGGCGCACCGTGTAGTAGCCGAGTGGAATCTCACCCTGTAGCCGGCCGGCGTCGGTGAGGTCGATCGCCAGCGGGTCGTCGTTATAGGCGACGGTCTTGCCGATGTCGTGCAGGAGGGCGCCGGCAACGGCGACCTCGCGGTCGATGCCGGGGAAGAAGTTTGCCGCGGCGCTGACCGCCTGGGCTACCGAGACAGTGTGCTCGAGCAGGCCGTGACGGTAGGCCTGGTGATAGACCTTCGCCGCCGGGGCGTCGCGGAAGCGCACCCAGATCTTTGAGCGCTCGCCGAAGAAGCGGCCGAGCAGATCGCGCAGCTGCGGCTCCTGCACGGTCTCCAGAAGCTGGCGCAGCTTGCCCTCCAGATCCTCGAAGGAGACATCCGACTCTGCTGCCAGGTCGGCCGGGTCGTATTCGTCCGGAGCGACTTGGCGCAGGCCGGAGAGCTTGATCTTCGGCCCCCAGCGCTCGCTCATCTCGAAGATCCCGCCGACCTCGACCGGGGTCCCCGGCGCGGCGAGCGCGTAGAGCGCCTCGGCGTCCTCCCAGGCGACCGCCTCGGCGCTGCCGCCGGCGTCGCCGAGCAGCAGCCGTAGCCAGGGCTCGCCGTTGCGCTTGCGGCGCAGCTCGCGCTCGCGCACGGCGTAGACGCCTCTCACCCGCTGGCCGTCCTCAAGCTCCCGCAGGGGCACCCGGGCCGGCGCTGCGGCGGGCTCGGCGGCCGGGGCCGGCGCCCCGCCCGAGGTGTCGATCAGGGCATCTTGGAACATCTGTGGATCGAGCTGCTCCATTTGAAGTCAAGTTAGAGAGAACGGCGGACGGCGCAGACGCGATGTCGCACTTGTTTCCGCCATCCGGTTACACAAGTGCGACAGCGACAGCTGCCTCGCCTAGAGCGTGCCGCCGAGCCAGTGGCCGAGGGCGACGGCGGCGAAGCCGGCCAGCAGCGAGAGACCGAGGTTGAGCCAGACGAGGTGGGTATGGCCGGCATCGGCGAGGCGGTGCGAATCGAGGATCCAGGTGGAGAAGGTGGTGAAAGAGCCGATGCCGCCGCCGGCGACGATCGCCAGCGCCTGGCCTTCGAGCGCGACGCCGGCGACCAAACCAAGTGCCAGCGCGCCGGCGATGTTGATCGCGAGGATGCCGTGTGGAAAGGGGTGGTCGGTGCGCGCGGTGACGGCCGTGTCGATCAGGTAGCGGGCCGCGGCCGCGGCCCCGCCGAGCAGGCCGACGGCGACCCAGGCAGGCGCGCTCATGACGGCCTCCGGGGCGACTTACTGGCGTATACGTCGAGTAGGTCGCCCCGCCGCTCGCGGGCGATGCCGAGGCGGACGAAGGCGAAGCCGGCGAGAAGGGTGGCGCCGACGTATGCCGCTGCCAGGCCCAGATGTCCACCGTCAACCATTTCGAACAGCTCGAGCTGCAGGGTCGAGAAGGTGGTCAGCGTGCCGCAGATCCCGGTGGTGAGGAAGGGGTGGACGAGGCTGTCCTCGGGATGGTCGCGCAGGCGGGCGACGAAGTAACCGAGCAAAAAAGCGCCGACCATGTTGACGGCGAAGGTCGCCCACGGCCACCCGCCTGGGCCATGCGGCGCCGCCTCGGAAAGCCCCACCCGGGCAAGCGCCCCGAGCACGCCGCCGACGTAGATGGCCGCCAAGCGGCGAAGGTCGAATCCGGTCACTCGCATCGTGGTGGTCTCCTATCGGCGTCGATGGACGTGGTAGGGACCGTCAGCGGCTCGAAACCGCACTTATGAGGGAGCGAGCCCCATCGCTCGACGCCCGATTGTAGGGAGCCGCTCGCTGACGTGTCCGAGGTTTTGCATCGCTATGGCAGCGAAAACTCGGACACGTGCTGAGAAACCGGGGTTATTCATTGATAATGATCGATGAATTGGATAGATTCCGATCGATGCCTGTCGCCGAGCTGCCCGCGATCGAGTGCTGCACCCCGCTTGCCGGCTCTTCGCTCTCCGATGAGCGCGCGGCGGAACTGGAGACGGTGATCAAGGCGCTTGCCGACCGCCACCGGCTGCGGATCGTCAACCTGCTGCTGCGGGCGAGGGGCGAGCCGGTCTGCGTCTGCGAGGTGCAACCGCTGCTCGGCCTCTCGCAGGGGACGGTCAGCCACCACCTCAAGCAGCTGGTCGAGGCCGGGATCGTATCCCGCGAGACCCGGGGCACCTACAGCTACTTCCGCCTCGTCCCCGGGGCGCTCGACGCTGTGCGCGAGGTGTTCCCAGCGCGGGCCGGGTCGGGATGAGCGAGCGCCCGGATCTTCTGCGCCGCTCCGCCGCCGAGGCGATCGGCGCGTTCGCCCTGGTCTTCGCCGGCTGCGGCGCGATCGTCACCGACGCGGTTCATCAAGGCGTGCTCGGCGCGGTCGGGGTCTCGCTCGTCTTCGGCCTCGTGATCATGGCGATGGTCTACGCGACCGGCCACCTCTCCGGTGCCCATCTCAACCCGGCCGTGACCATTGCCTTCGCCCTCACCCGCCACTTCCCCCGCCGCGAGGCGCTCGCCTATATCGGCGCGCAGCTCGTCGGCGCGCTCGCCGCGGCGGCGCTGCTGCTCGCCGTCTGGCCAAGCAAGCCGGCCTCGCTCGGCGCCACCGTGCCCAGCGTCGGCGCCGGCAGCGCCCTCGTCTACGAGGCGGTGCTGACCGCCTTCCTGATGTTCGTGATCATGGCCGTGGCGACCGATACCCGCGCCGTCGGCGCCGGCGCGGCGATCGCGATCGGCGGCACGGTCGGCCTCGACGCCCTCTTCGGCGGGGCGATAACCGGCGCTTCGATGAACCCGGCGCGCTCGCTCGGCCCCGGCCTGGTCTCAGGCGAACTGCACGACCTCTGGATCTACATCGTCGCCCCGATCGCGGGCGCTGCCCTGGGCGCCCTCGCCTACCAGCTCGTCCGCGGCGCGCCGGCCACCGGCCGTCTGACCGAAAGCGGCCGCTTACCCACCGCGGCCGGCCCGTCGGCTATGGATCCGGGCTGATGGCCCGCGTCCTCTTCGTCTGCCTGCACAACGCGGGGCGCTCGCAGATGAGCGAGGCGCTCTTCCTCCGCGCCGCCGACGACCGGCACGAAGCCCGCTCGGCGGGGACGACGCCGGGCGACCGCGTCCACCCCGAGGTGGTCGCGGCGATGGCCGAGCTCGGCATCGACCTGTCCGGACTCGTCCCCCGCAAGCTCGACCGCGAGGACGCCGCGTGGGCCGACGTGGTGGTGACGATGGGCTGCGGCGACGAGTGCCCCTACATCCCCGGCAAGCGCTACCTCGACTGGGACCTGCCCGACCCCAAGGGGCGCCCGCTCAGCGAGGTGCGCGCGATCCGCGAGGAGATCGAGCGCCGGGTCGCGGCGCTCGGCGAGGAACTCGACGAGTCCTAGCCTCACCCGCGGCGATCTGCGAGAGTCCGGCGCGATGAGGCTCTGCCGATTTGCCACCGCCGACGCCGCCCCCGCGCTGGGCTTGGTTGAGAACGAGGAGGTCGTAGACCTCTCCGCCGCAGACCCTCCCGCCGAACCCGCCGCCGCCCTCGACCAGGTCGGCCAGGACGGCCTGGAAAAGCTGGCCGAGGGGGCGCCGCGCCGCCCACTCTCCGACGTCCAGCTGCTGGCGCCGGCGGTGCCGCGCAAGTACCTGGCGATCGCGCTCAACTACGCCGACCACATCGCCGAGATGGGGATGGAGGCGCCCGAGGTGCCCGTCTTCTTCAACAAGCAGGTGACCTGCGTCGTGGGGCCCGGCGCCGACGTCCACATGCCGAAGGTGTCGACCTTCCTCGACTACGAGGCCGAGCTGGCGGTCGTGATCGGCAAGCGCTGCCGCCACGTCCCGGTCGAGCGGGCGCACGAGGTCATCGCCGGCTACACCTGCGCCAACGACGTCAGCGTGCGCGACTGGCAGGGGCGGGCGCAGACGATGACGATCGGCAAGTCCTTCGACACGCACGGACCGCTGGGGCCCTGGCTGGTAACCGGCGACGAGCTCGGCGATCCGCAGGACCTGGCAATCCGCTGCTTCGTCAACGACGAGCTGCGCCAGGACGCGCGCACGAGCGAGATGGTCTTCGACTGCTTCCAGCAGGTCTCTCACCTCTCCGAAGCCTTCACGCTGGAGCCCGGCGACACGATCGCCACCGGCACCCCGTCCGGCGTCGGCCTCGGTCGCCAGCCGGTGCGCGAGAACCTGCTTCACGTCGGCGACACGGTCCGGGTCGAGATCGAGGGAATCGGCGAGCTGGTCAACCCGGTGACCGAGGAGCCCGAGGGATTCGTCGCTCCGCCGAAATAACCGTTTCCTCCTGCCTCGATGCGAGCCCCACCGTGATCTGGGACCGGGTGACCACGCCGGCGGGGATCAACGACGAGATGTGGCCGTACCTGCGGATGACGCTGCCGCGCGGCCTGGAGCGCATCGATCCCGCCGAAATCGAGATCGGCAAGCGGCTCGGCCGCAGCTGGATCCTCTTGTTCGGCCTGCTGCCGTTCGACTACGACGATCTCAGCCTCGCCCGCCTCGATCCCGGCGAGGGCTTCCTCGAGCGCTCGACGATGCTGAGCCAGCGTCTGTGGGAACACGAACGGACCCTCGAGCAGATCGAGGGCGGCTGCAAGGTCACCGATCGGGTTCGCTGGGAACCCCGGCTCGGCCTCCTGGCCTCGCCCCTGCGCCCTGTCTTCGCCTGGTTCTTCCGCCACCGCCACCGGCGGCTCGCCCGCCATTTCGGGCCATGCTGACCGATCGGGTGCAGAGCTGGCGGGACGGCGGGGCGCTCGAGCAGGTCCACGGCCGCAAGCTGTTCGTCCGCCGGCGCGGCGGCGGCGAGGTCCTGCTGCTCTTTCTGCATGGCTTCCCCTCCAGCTCCTATGACTGGCACGAGCTGTTCGCGCTGCGCCCGCGGGGCGAGGCGACGCTCGCCTTCGACTTCCTCGGCTTCGGCCTCTCCGAGAAGCCGCGCGACCACACCTACACGCTCGCCTGGCAGGCCGACGCCGCCGAGGAGCTGGTGCGGCGCGCCGGCTCGCCGCCGGTCTTCGTCGTCGGCCACGACATGGGCACCTCGGTCGCCACCGAGCTGATGGCGCGCGACCTGCGCGGCGAGCTCGGCATCGAGATGACGGGCGCGCTGCTCTTCAATGGCAGCATGCTTCTGCATCTGGCCAAGCCGACGGTCGGCCAGCGATTGCTGCGCAGCCCGCTCGGCCCGGTCTTCGCGCGGCTGACCAACGAGCGCAGCTTCCGCGCCCAGTTCGCGCGCATCTTCTCCCCACAGCACCCGCTCAGCCCCGAGGAGGCCGCCGACCAGTGGTCGTTGCTCGTCCACAACGGCGGTCAGCGCATCGCCCACAAGACGATCCACTACATGGCCGAGCGCGAACGCTTCACCGAGCGCTGGCACGGCGCGATCCGCGACTGGCCGGGCGCGCTGACCCTGGCCTGGGGGATGCACGACCCGGTGGCGCGGACGGCGGTGCTCGACGGCCTGCGTGAGCTGCGCCCCGGAGTCGAGGCGATCGAGCTGCCCGACGCCGGCCACTACCCGCAGGTCGAACAGCCCGAGCTGGTAGATGGCGCGCTCCGGCTCGCACTCGAACGCGCCTCGGCGGGTCCTTAAAAGACACAGACAACTTGTACTAGTCAATATAGTCCTAGTACGCTAGGCCGATGGCGACGAAGACGCGGGCGAAGGGAGGGAGGCCGCGTGGCAAGGGCCGGGCGGCACCTGTCAAGCACGACGCGGCGTCGCTACCCAGCGCCCTGCCGCCATTGGGCGCCGCCGCTCTCGTCTTCCTCGCGGCCGGCGCGGTGCTGGTGCTGGAGATCCTCGCCGTGCGGCTGCTGGCGCCGTATGTCGGTCTGACGCTGGAGACGACGACGGCGATCATCGGTGCCGCGCTGGCCGGAATCGCCATCGGGGCCGCGCTCGGAGGGCGGATCGCGGACCGCACCGACACCCGGCGGCTGATCGTCGGGCTGTTGATCGGCGGCGGCTTGCTTGCGCTGCTGATCGTGCCGGCGGTGCACTGGCTGGGGCCGGGGGCGCGAGGGGACGGCGATCTTGCCGCGCTGGGCATCACGATCATCGCTCTGGTGCCGGCGGCGACGGTTCTCAGCGCCGTCTCCCCCGCCGTCGCGCACCTCCAGCTCCACGACCTGCGTGCAAGCGGAACGATCGTCGGCGGACTCTCGGGCTGGGCGACCGCGGGTGCGCTTCTCGGCACCTTCGGCAGCGGCTTCGTGCTCGTCCCGCTGATGCCGGTCAGCACCGCGGTGTTGATCACCGGCGTCGTGCTGGTCCTCGCCGGCCTCGCCCTCGGCGCCTCCTCGCGTCTGCTCTCGCTGGTGGGCATCGCCGGCGTGATGCTCTCCGTCGTCGTGCTCGGCGCCTGGTCGGGTGGGCTCGACTCTCCCTGCGACGCAGAGACCAAGTACCACTGCGTGAACCTCGAAGCCGACCCCGCCAACCCGGACGGCTACATCCTGGTGCTCGACGATCAGGCCAACTCCTATGTCGACCTGCGCGATCCGACCCACCTCGAATTCGACTACGTGCAATGGATCGCCAAGGCGATCGACGCGATGTACGCCCGGAGGACGCCGCTCGACGCCGTCTTTGTCGGTGGCGGGGGCTTCACGCTCCCGCGCTGGCTGCTGCAGACGCGGCCGGGCTCGCAGGCCGAAGTCCTCGAGGTCGACGGAGAACTCGTGGACTTCGACCGGGAGCACCTTGACCTGAAGACGTCGCCCGCGCTCCAGGTCTCGGTCGGGGACGCGCGCATCGGCATCCTCGACCAGGCCAGCGACAGCGCCGATGTCGTCGTCGGCGACGCCTTCGGGAACCTGGCCGTGCCCTGGCACCTGACGACCTTGGAGTGGATCGAAGAAGTGAAGCGGGTGCTCAAACCCGATGGCCTCTACGCGCTCAACATGATCGACCTGCCGCCCCTCGACCTGCAGCGAGCCGAGGCGGCGACCCTGCTCGACGCCTTCGACGACGTCCGCATGGTTACCTTCGGTGCGGAGGAACACCCGTTCGGAGGCAATGCCGTCCTGCTCGCCTCGGACCGGACGATCCCAGACGGAGCCGGCACGGAAAACAAGATCGCGACCACCCTGAGCTCAAAGGAGATCGAATCGTTTGCGGCCGACGGCCAGATCCTGCGCGACGACTACGCCCCGGCCGACCAGCTGCTGACGACGCCCTGAACCTTCAGGCGAGGCCGTGCGGGTGGAGATGGTCCTCCGCCATGCGCTTGAGCCCGACGCGGTCGATCTTGCCGGTGGGGTTGAGCGGCATCTCGTCGAGGAAGACGACCTCCTCGGGCGCCTTATAGCCGACGCGGTCGCGGCAGAAGACGATCAGGTCGGCGCTCGAGGGGCGGTCCGCACCGGGGCGGAGGGTCACGTAGGCACGCACGTTCTCGCCGTGGACCGTGTCGTGGACACCGACGACGCCGGCGAGGTCGACCGTGGGGTGCTCCGCCAGCGCGCCCTCGACCTCGAGCGGGCTGATGTTGGAGCCGTCGTGAACGATCACCTGCTTCTTGCGACCGAAGAACCAGAGGTAACCGTCCTCGTCCGCGCGGGCGAGGTCGCCGGAGTCCAGCCATTCTTCGCTCAGAACGTCGGCGGTCGCCTCGGGCGCCTCCCAGTAACCGACCATGCGACTGCGCGACTTGATCCAGACGCGACCGACGGTCCCCGGCTCCAGCGGACCGCCCTGCTCGTCGCGGAGGGAGACGCTGAAGCCGCCGATCGGCGGCCCGATCGAACCCTGCTTGATCGGGCCCGAGGGAGGGTTGAGCGTGGCCAGGCCGACCTCGGTCATGCCGTAGCCCTCGTCGATCGGAAAGCCGGCGAGGGAGGCGAACTCGGTCAACAGCTCGGTCGAGACCTTGTCGGCGCCGGCCCGGCAGATGCGCAGGCAGGCGAAGTCCTCCGGAGTCAGCTCGTGATCGCGGATCAGCGCGGCGAGCGCAGCCGGGATCATCGCCAGCACAGTCGGCTGGTGCTCGCGCAGGAGCGGCAGCAGCTCATGGCTGTCGTAGCTCCTCGCGACGACCACCTGGCCGCCGACCGAGAGGGTGGAGAGGGTCCACAGGAAGGAGCCGATGTGCGACATCGAGGAGCCGGGCAGGAAGACGTCAGCGGCGCTCAGCTCGAAGGCGGCGATCGCGCTGGCCATCATCCAGCGCAGCGTCTCGTGCGAGTGGGTGACGCCCTTCGCCGGTCCGGTGCTACCCGAGGTGAAGAAGATCGCCGCCGGGCTCGACCGCTGCGGCGGGGGCAGATCGGCTGCGCTCGGCTCGCCTTCCAAGAGCACCTCGAAGCGCCGTCCCCCGGCCCCCGCGGATCCACCGTAGGAGATCGTGCCATGGGGCAGCTCGGCGACGAGCCGGCTGGCGGCGAGATCGTCGGCCCGCTCCGCGTGGGCAAGCAGCGCCACTGCGCCACTGACCTCGAGCGCGTGGTCGATCTCGCGGTAGGTGTAGCGGTAGTTGAGCGGGGTGACGACCAGGCCGGCCTTGAAGCAGGCGAGGTAGTGGATCGCCAGGCCGATGCGGTTGGGCATCAACGAGGCGACCCGATCGCCGGCCTCCAGCCCGAGCTCCCGGTAGCCGCCGGCAAGCACGACGCTCGCCTCCTCGAGCTCGCGCCAGGAGATCCGCCGCTCCGCCGAGACCATCGCGTCCTCGTCCGGAGCCGCCGCCAAACCGGTGGCCAAGAGGTCATGCAGCGGCGCAGCCGGAGCGTCGAGCGGTGCGCCGTCGATCAGCATCGCGAAGATGCTACGAGGTCGACTCGACCGCTTGCGGGGGCGGGGAGAAGAGGCCGCAGGCGTCGAATGACTCGCACCCGCACTCACGGGCGGCGGTGAGCCACGCGCGCATCGCCTCCGCGCGCTCGATCAAGGCATCGACCTCCGGCAGCTTGCGGGCCGCCAGCACACGCAACTGCTCATGGGCGGGCGCGCCCCGATCGGCCGAGGCCAGCAAGACGCCGACCTCGTCGAGCGAGAACCCGGCCTGCTTCGCGGCGTCGATGATCCCGAGACGCCGGACGGTGGCGGTCGTGTAGCGACGCCGGCCGCCGACGCGCTCCGGCTCGGGCAGGAGCCCCCGCCGCTCGTAGAAGCGGATCGCGGAGACGTTGACGCCGGCCCGACCGGCGACTTCGCCGATGCTGAGCGTTGCTTCGGCCATGAAGTTCCTCCTTGACCTGAACCTGAGTTCAGGATCAACACTAGCGACGAACCCTGAACCGGAGGAGACGACGATGGAGAACGACACCCCTGTCGCCTGCTCGCTAGGCGCGGGCGAGCTCGAACGGCGGCTGGCCGCGATAGCCGAAATCGGCGCCGGCAGCCTGATCTCGCGCGAGGCCGGCGGCGACAGCCAGCTGCTGCGTTTCCGGGCCGACGCGGACACGCGGCGGCGGCTGGAGGAGATCGTTGTCGCCGAGGGCGAGTGCTGCGCCTTCCTCGATCTGAAACTGAGCGAAAGGGGTGGCGAGCTGGTCCTCTCGATAGCGGCGCCGGAAGACGCGCAGGCGCTTGCCGACGGGCTCGCGGAAGCGTTCGCCGGGCGGATGCGCTGGAAGACTCCGAGCTGATCGAGTTCACGGCCGCCGGGGACTACAGTCGCAAGGCCGGGCATCTCGAGAAGGGTCCAAGCGAACCCCGGCGGCCGGCAGATCACCGACGAGCCGATTCGCCTCGTCCCATATGAGCCCAGCTGTCCCGCCCGATTCAAGGACGGGGTTCCGCGACGATGGCGAGGGTGGGAATCGAACCCACGACACCACGATTTTCAGTCGTGTGCTCTACCAACTGAGCTACCTCGCCTGGGATTGCGCGGGCCGGTGGCTGCGCAGCGGGAAGGCTAGCGACCGGGGCGCTGCGAGGCTGCTTGGATTGGCTCGTGGTCTGGGCTCGTGCAGGAATCGCGCTTGGCGCGGCGGTCCTTCTGGTCGCGGCGCTGTCGGGTGGTAGCCGCGACGATCCGCGGACGCCCGCGGGATTGCCGGGGCTGCCGCCGCCGTTCCTGGGCGTGGCGGTAGTCGGCAGCGGGGGACGAACCGCGGCGGTCGATGCCTACGGCGACCTGGTCGACCTGCGCGAGCCCGGCCCGGCGGGACGGGCGC
>DASUZP010000117.1:0-5683 GCA_036376775.1 Solirubrobacterales bacterium
TCCGCGCACGCCTGGCGGCACCGGACACACTTCGCGGGGCGGCGTCCTCGGTCGGCCAAATGGCGCTGCCATTCGGCCTCCCTGCGTCCTACCCCCGCTCGGTCCGGCACTCGCCAGTCGCACACGCAGGTTATGAGACAGCTCTTAGACTGTTCCCGATGAAGATCGGGATAGTCGGGCTCGGCTACGTCGGCCTTCCCCTTGCCGTGGCCTTCGCCGAGGCAGGGCACGAGGTCGTCGGGCTCGACACCGACGTGGGCAAGATCGAGGCGCTGAACGCAGGGCACAGCCACGTCGAGGACATCCCCGACGCGACGCTGGCCGCGCTCGGGGGGCGCATCCGGGCGACGGCGGACCCGACCGAGCTCGCGCCCTGCCGGGCGGCGATCGTCTGCGTGCCGACGCCGCTGACCGGGGCGCGCGAACCCGACCTCACCTACCTGACCGAGTCGGCGACGGCGCTGGCGAGCGTGCTGCAGCCCGGACAGCTGGTCGTACTCGAGTCGACCACCTACCCGGGGACCACGCGCGAGCGCCTGCTGCCGATCCTCGAGCAGGGATCGGGGCTCTCGGCAGGCAGCGACTTCCACCTCGCCTTCTCGCCCGAGCGGATCGATCCCGGCCGCACCGACTACACGGTGCGCACCACGCCGAAGCTCCTCGGCGGCATCACTCCCGCCTGCGCGGAGCGCGCCCGCGAGCTCTACGAGCTGGTCTGCGACGAGGTCGTCGTCCTCTCGACCCCGGAGGCGGCGGAGCTCGCAAAGCTGCTCGAGAACATCTTCCGCTCGGTCAACATCGCCCTGGTCAACGAGCTCTCCCAGCTCTGCGACCGGCTCGGGATCGACGTCTGGGAGGTGATCGAAGCGGCGGCGACCAAGCCCTTCGGCTTCATGCGTTTCGACCCCGGCCCCGGCATGGGCGGGCACTGCCTGCCGGTCGACCCCTTCTACCTCGCCTTCAAGGCGCGCGAGCACGACTTCTACCCGGAGTTCATCGAGCTCGCCGGCAAGGTCAACCGGGCCCAGCCCGCCTACTGCGTCGACCGCATCGCCCGCGCCCTGAACGAGGCCGAAAAGCCGGTCAAGGGGTCGAGGGTCCTGATCCTCGGAGTCAGCTACAAGCCAGGGGTGGGCGACGTCCGCGAGTCGCCCGCCCTGGAGATCGTCGGCCTGCTGCGCGAGCTGGGAGCGGACGTCTCCTACCACGACCCCTTCGTGACGGAGCTGCCCGAACTCGGTCTGCGCTCGGTGGACCTCGAGCAGGGGCTCGGCTCCGCCGACCTGGCCGCGATCGTCACCGCCCACCCGGGGATCGACTACGACGCGCTCGTCGCCACGGCGCCGTTGACGATCGACTTCCGCGGCGTCACGCGGGCGATCGGGTCGGCGAATCTGATCCGGCTGTAGCCGGGCTTGCGGTACCGAGGCCCCGAGTGGGGTCGGTTGCGGGGTCGATCGCCCGCATCGGCGCGCGCGCCTTCAGCAGCATCTCCTCGTACTCGTCCTCGGGGTCGGACTGCATCACGATCGCGCCGCCGGCGCCTACCCGAATCGAGTCGCCGTCGCAGACGATCGTCCTGATCGCGACGCTGAGGTCGCATCCGCCGCTCAGGCCGAAGTAGCCGATCGCCCCCGAGTAGACGCCGCGTGGACTTCCCTCCAGCTCGTCGATGATCCGCATCGTGCGTAGCTTGGGCGCGCCGGTCATCGATCCCGGCGGAAAGCAGGCTTGGGCGCAGTCGGGCGCCCGCAGCTCCTCGCGCAGCAGCCCCCGCACGGTGGTGACCAGCTGGTGCACGGTCTCATAGCTCTCGACCTGCATCAGGGCGGGCACGTGAACGGTGCCCACCTGGCAGACCGAGCCGAGGTCGTTGCGCAGCAGGTCGGCGATCATCAGGTTCTCCGCCCGGTTCTTCTCGTCGCCGCGCAGGCGCTCGGCCAGGCGCACATCCTCCGCCGCTGCCTCGCTCCTCCGGCTCGTCCCCTTGATCGGCTTCGCCTCGACCCAGCGATCGCGGCCGACGCGCAGAAACCGCTCCGGCGAGGAGCTGAGCACAGCGACATCGCCGCAACGCACAAAGGAGGAGAACGGCGCCGGATTGACCCGGCGCAGGGTGCGGTAGAGGTCGAGTGGCTCCGGTGCGTTGTCGGCGAGGACCGAGTTCGTCAAACAGACCTCGTAGGTCTCGCCCTCGGCGAGCAGCCGCTTGCACGCGGCGATCTCCGCGAGGTAACGCTCGTGCGGCCGGGTAAGCCGGAACTCGACCGGGTCGGCGGCGGATCGCTCGATCGAGGCCGGGTCTGCAGGGGGCTGCAGCGCGCCCAGCCGGCCCGCCGTCGTCTCGATCCAATCCTCCGCCTCCGCTTTGCCCCCGGGCTCGGCAAGGCAGAGCAGATAGGTATGGCGCTCGGCGTGGTCGAAGGCGATCATGCGGCCGGCAAAGACGAAGGCCGCATCGGGCAGCGGCGACTCGTGTGCCGCCTCGCCGCCACACTCGGCCTTCAGCTCATAGCCGAGCCAGCCGGCAAAACCGCAGTCGAACTCGAAGGGAAGCTCAGCCTCGCGCAAAGGCAGACGCTCGGTCTCCGCAGCGAGGTAGTCGAAGATCGATTCGCGCCGCAGCTCAACCTCGTCATCACGCTCAACCCGAACCTCACCGGCTTCAACGTCATAGGTAACGCTCGCGCCCAGCGATCCGTCGTCGTCGCCCATGAATGAGAAACGCGTTCCCTCGCCGGCCCTGCTGCTATCGAGCCAAAAGGCGTTCTCGCTCGCGACGTAAAGCTGGACGAAAACGCACTCGGGGTCGAAGAGGCGATCGAGCCGCTTCACGACGAGCCGCGGTGAAGGGGCGACGGGGTGTCCCTCCTGCGCAGCGGCGTCCTGTTTTTCGCCCTGAGGGATTCGGCGTGGCCGCGACCGGCATCCCTGGCGAAAAACCCAGCCAGCGGGAGGGACACCCCGTCGCCCCCGTCGCGATGCGTCCGAAGCACCTCGCAGAAATCGCTCGCTCAAATCATGGAAGTTCTCGATCAGACGTCGCCCGTGCTCTGTGCAGATCGACTCGGGATGGAACTGCACGCCCCAGAGCGGTCGCTCGCGGTGCTCGAGCGCCATCAGGACGCCATCGCTTGTCCAGGCAATCCCGTGCAGGTCGCCCGGCAACGGCTGCTCGACGCAGAGCGAGTGGTAGCGGACCGCCTGAAACTCGCGGGGAATGCCGACGAAGAGCGGCGAGTCGTCGTGGAGGATCGCGCTGAGGCGGCCGTGAACCGGCTCGGGAGCCGGGACGACCGCAGCGCCGAATGCGGTCCCCAGCCCTTGATGACCGAGGCAGACACCGAGCAACGGCACGCCGGCGTGGCGGATGACTTCCTCGCAGACGCCGAAGTCACCGGCGCGGTCGGGCCTGCCCGGCCCCGCTGAGACGACCACGTTGTCGAACCCGAGCCGCGCCAGCTCCGCCCAGCTCGCTTCGTCGTTGCGGACGACCAGCGGCTCCTCGCCGTTCGCCTCCGCCAGCAGCTGGAAGAGGTTGTAGGTGAAGGAGTCGTAGTTGTCGATCAGCAGCGTCTTCAACGAATCGCCTCGCGGCGGCAGATCGAGACGAGGTTGCCACAATGGCCCGGTGTTCGACCGCCGCCGGCCCGACCCCGCGCAGGGAGTCTTCGAGACCCTGTTGGTTCTCGACGGCCGCCCGGTCGAGCTCGATGCCCACCTCAATCGGTTGGAAGCGAGCCTCGAAACGCTCTTCCCAGACCACAGCCTCCCCCCACTTGACGTGCCGGTGGAAAAAGGTCCATATGGGCACCTATCCACCGGCACGGTCGATGGACACGGCTTGGGCGCACTGCGGATCTCGGTTGCCCCCGGGGATGACGGGGGGCTAGAGGCGCAGATCGAGCGGCGCAAGGCTCCCCTTGCAGGCTTCATGTCGCCGGCTGGCAGAAGGTTGCCAACTGCCGAGGTGTCGCTTCGCCGCCTCACGCTGGCAGGCGGGCTCGGTGCCCACAAGTGGGCCGATCGCTCGCTGCTGGACGAAGCGCAAGCCACGTTGCCCGAGGGCGCCCTGCCGATCCTCGTCGACGAGGACGGCACGGTGCTGGAGGCGGCGCGCGCCAACGTCTTCGCGGTGCGGGACGGGCGCCTTCTCACCCCCCCGACCGACGGCCGCATCCTCCCCGGGGTCACACGCATGCGGGTGCTCGAGATCGCCGCTGGGCTGGGCGTGGAGACGGCGGAGACGGCGCTCGCCAGCGGCGATCTCCTCGCTGCGGACGAGGTTTTCCTGACCGGCTCGGTGCGGGGCATCGAGCCCGCACTCTCGCTCGACGGGGCACCGCTCCGCCACGAGGGCGAGATCTCAGGACGCCTCGCCGCTGAGCTGCGGCGAGCCTGGGCCGGCGCGACCACCGCATCCTGAGCCTTCGGATAGGGTGCGCGACCGCAATGCGCTTCTACGAGTACGAGGCACGCAAGATCGTCGAGTTGGCGGGAATTCCCGTCACCAAGTACGGCTTCTGCCAGACCGCCGACGAGGCCCGCAAGGCCGCCGAAGACATCGGCGGGCCGGTGGTGATCAAGTCGCAGGTGCTGAGCGGCGGTCGGATGAAGGCCGGCGGGGTCAAGTTCGCCGACACGCCCGAGGAGGCCGCCGAGCACGCCGAGGCGATCCTCAAGCTGGAGATCAACGGCCACATGCCACGCGGGGTGCTGGTCGACCCGAAAGCGGAGGTCAAGCAGGAGTACTACGCGAGCGTCGTCTGGGACGGCACCGCGAAGCGGCCGCTGATGCTGTTCAGCGACATGGGCGGGATCGACATCGAGGAGGTCGCCGAGACCCACCCCGACCACGTCGGTCGCGGTCACGTCACCAATCTGATGCCGATTCCCGACTTCGAGGCCAAGCAGACGATCGCGGCGACCGGCGTCACCGGCTCGCAGCTGAACCGCGCCACCCCGATCCTGGCCAAGCTCGCCCGCCTCTTCCGCGACAACGACATGACCCTGGCCGAGATCAACCCGCTGGCCGAGCTCACCGACGGCAGCTTCGTCGCCCTCGACGCCCACATGGAGATGGAGAACGAGGCGGTCGGCCGCCAGAAGGGCCTGCTGCGCAAGCGGCTGGAGATCGCCGAGGAGGACACCCGCGAGACCTACGAGCCATCAGACTTCGAGCGCCACGTCGCCGCGATCGACGCCGCCGACCACCGCGGCGTGATCCAGGGCAAGGACCACGGCTTCGAGGGCAACCTCGGCCTCGTGATCGGCGCCGGCGGCGGCTCGCTGACGCTGACCGACGCGGTCCGCAGCCAGGGCGGCAAGCCCGCCAACTACTCCGAGATCGGCGGCAACCCCTCGGTAGCCAAGGCCTGCGGCCTGGCCAAGGAGGTGCTGGAAAAGGACGGCGTCGAGAAGATCGCGGTGATGATGTCGATCGTCTCCAACACCCGTGTGGACATCGTCGCCCGCGGCGTGATCAAGGCCTGCCTCGAGCTCGGCAAGGACCCCGGCGAGACGATCGCGATCTTCCGCATCCCCGGCGCCTGGGAGGACGAGGGCTTCAAGATCCTCGAGCGCTACGGGGTCGAGTACTGCGACCGCTCGGTCTCGATGTGGGAGGCGGCGGGCCGCGCTGTGGCCAAGATCCAGGGAGCAAACACATGACCCGCCATCTCCT
>DASUZP010000118.1:0-4083 GCA_036376775.1 Solirubrobacterales bacterium
GCGCCCGGCGGCGGTGCTGAGGGCCCCGCCGACGGCGGTGCCGTTGTTTTTCGACGGCGAGGAGTCGTTGACGAGCGTCCCCGAGGTCTCCTCGAAGCCGTAGGCGGCGACGAGGCCGCCGCTGACCACCGCGTTGCTGACCGTGACCGTCACTTCGCCGGAGGTCGTCGTGTTGCCCACCGCGTCGCGAGCGCGGGCGGCGACTTTGTGGGTGCCGTTGGCCACCGCGGTACTGGGCCATTGGATTTCATAGGGGACGCTCGTGTCCTCGGCACCGAACGGGTTTCCGTCGATCAGGAACTGGACGCCGCTGACGCCGACGTTGTCGCTCGCCGTCGCTTTCAGCGCCACCGTGCCCGAGACCGTTTCCGCCGCGGGGGCGGTGAGCGAGACCGTGGGCGGGGTGGTGTCGGACGTCGCCGTGCCGACGGCCTCCGCCGAGGCGGCGCTGAGGTTGCCGGCGGTGTCGCTCGCCTTGACCCGGTAGTAGTAGGTGCCGGGCGCGACGGTGTCGATGTAGCCGGGGGTCGTGGGGGTGGCGATCCGGTTGGCGGCTGACGGCGTGAAGCCGGAGGTCGTCGAGCGGTAGACCTCGTAGCCGCTGACGCCCACGTTGTCTTTGGAGGCTTCCCAGCCGAGCGTGACTTTGCCCAGCGAGCCGGTTGCGGTGAGGTTGCCGGGCTGGCTCGGCGGGGTCGAGTCCGACGGGCCGGATGAGACGACCGCCGTATTCATGTCCGTCCCGATTTCACTCGCGCTCAGCGCCCGGTTGTAGATGCGGACCTCGTCGATCAGGCCTTCGTAGAAGTTGGAGGTCTTATAGGCGCCGATCATCAACTTGAGCCCGTCGACGGTCGGTTTGGCGGCGGCGCGGGTGGAGACCAGGATCCCGTTTACATAGAGCCTCATGTTGGTGCCGTCGTAGGTCATCGCCAGGTGGCTCCAGCTGCCGTTGGGCAGCGTTTTGGTGTCCTCGGCGTCTTCCCAGGACCAGGGCGCATCGGAGATGAAGCCCTCGGGGATGCCTTTGACTTCGCCGCCCGCCTCGAGCTTGTAGGTGTAGTAGTTGGACGTTTCCTTGGTCACCACCGGCGCGTGCAGGCGCGAGGTTTTCGGTTGCACCCAGGCCTCCACGGTCAGGGCGCCCGTGAGCTCCAGCGAAGCCGAGTCGGGGACTTCGACTTTGTCGTTGACCCCGTCGAAGCTGAGCGCCCGGCCGAAGCGCCCGGCGGCGGTGCTGAGGGCCCCGCCGACGGCGGTGCCGTTGTTTTTCGACGGCGAGGAGTCGTTGACGAGCGTCCCCGAGGTCTCCTCGAAGCCGTAGGCGGCGACGAGGCCCGTCGGCGCCGGTTCCGGTTTGTAGGTCGCCGTGTACGTCGTCGCCGTCGCCGGCGCGACGACCTCGTGGCTGTTGGCGCCGCCATCCGACCATGAGGCAAAGCCCAGCGAGGAGCCGTTAAGCGTCTGCGGCGTCGGCGCCGAGGCCGTGTTGCGGGATCCGACGATGACGGTCTTGGTGAACGGCGCCGCGGCGCTCTGCTGGCCGGCCACGAGCGTCAGGCCCGGCGGTTCCGAAGCGAAGGTGAGGTCGACCGTGCGCGGGTCGAGTTTCAGCACCGTCGTGTCGCTCAGGCCACCGCTGTCGGTCACGGTCAGGCGCAGTTCGAGGTAGGACGGGTACTCGTGGTCGGGGGCGACGAATTTCCCTTCCGAGACGCCAGGGAACGATTCGAGCGGGTGCGAGTGGCAGCTTTCGAGGGTGACGCAATGGCGCATGATCAGCGCCCACGCCATTTTCGCCGGCCCGAGTTTGCCGTCCTGGGGGTCGCTGCCCCCGCCGGAGAACGAGATCGTGTCGCCGACCGCCCAGTGCAGCGCCGTAGTCGGGGCGTCGATCTGCGCATGAGGGGGTTCGTTGCCGGCGCCGATCACGACCGAGCCGGTGCCCGTGAGTCCCCCTTTGTCGGTCACCCGCAGGCGCACCGCGACCGTCGCGGCGCTGGTGTACGTCCAGGTCGGTTTGATCGCGGTCGAGTCGTCGAACTGGCCGTCGCCGTCTAGATCCCAGGCATAGGTCAGCGAGTCGCCGGCGTCGGGGTCGCTCGAGCCCGTGCCGTCGAAGTTCACCGTAAGCGGCACGGGCCCGAACTGCGGCTGGGCGAGCGCGACCGCAGTCGGCGCCCGGTTGGTGCCGGGATAGCTGACGCGCCGCAGCGAGCCGGTGAAGTCGACGACGAAGAGGTCGCCGCCGGGCCCGATCTCGACGTTGACGGGGTCGATGTTGCGCAGGAAGCTCAGCCGCGTCGACGGATCGGGCAGGCCGTTTTTTTCGAACATGACCCAGGCGCAGCGGCGCGAGTAGTCGGCGAAGAAGAGCGCGCCCGAGTAGGCGGCTGGGTAGTTGCCACCCTGATAGAAGGCGAGGCCGGAGATCGAGGAGCCGCCGGATTCGTTGCAGTCCTCTCCGGGCACCACCAAGCTGCTGTGGGAATAGGTGAAGAACGGGGAGGTGACGGAGCCGGGCGTGTTGTAGAGCTGTTTGCACAGGTTCAGGTTTGCGCCTTCGTACCCGGTCGTGTGGCCGACGCCCTCGTAGCAGGGCCAGCCGAAGTCGTCGACGCTGGCATCGTCGGCGCGGGGCAGGCGGTCGATCTCCTCCCACGAGCTCCAGCCGACGTCGCCGACGTAGATTTCGGAGGTGCCGGGCCGAAACGTGAAGCGAAACGGGTTGCGCATCCCCTCGGCGACGATGCGCCGTGAGTTGGCGTCGGGGCTCGCACTCAACGGGTTGCCGGGTGCGGCGGCGCCGGTGTCGGGGTCGACCCGGATCAGGCTGCCGTCGAGGGTGGTCGGATCGGACGAAGTGAGGAGATCCTGAGCGCGCAGGGCGCCGCCCTCGGCGGCCGGCGGCGTCTGTTTGCCGCCGACCGAGACCGGCGGATCCCCGCATGGGTTGCCTTCCTGGCCGTAGTCGGTGAAGTCGAAGCTCGCGCCGTCCCCGCCCGAGAGGTAAAGCATGCCGTCGGGCCCGAAGGCGAGACCGCCGGCCGAGTGGCTCGGGTACTGCTGACACCAGTCGTTGAGCAGGGTCTGTTCGCCGGTGACGATGCTGCCGCTGAGCGTCAATTTGACCAGGCGCGTGCTGGCCATGCAGCCGAGGTCGGTGGCCCCGGGCGGCGTCGGGCACGGGTCGGCGGTGGCGCCGGGCTGCCCCCAGCGCGGCGCCGTTTCGCCGATTCCGCCGTCGAGCGTGTAGAGCGCGTATATGTATGGGCGAATCGGGAACTGCGGGTCGAGCACGATGCTGAGCAGGCCGCGATCCCAGAAGTTGTAGACCTGGGTGCGCAGGTCGGCCGCGATCATTGGCGTCGTCGCGCTCAGGCTCGAGAAGACTTTGATCAGGCCACTCTTCTCGGAGACGAACACGCGGCCGTCCGGCGCGAAGGCGACGTCGGTCGGCTCGGTCAGGCCGCTGAAGACCACGGATTCGGTGAAGCCGGGCTGAAGCGGCAGTGCCTGCGCCGGGGGCGGGGAGCCCCACGCCGCGGCCAGCGCGAGAAGGGCGAGCAGGCAGGCAAGGCCCAGGGGTCGAACGGCGGACGAGCGGATCATGGGCCCGCCATCGTCGGTGTAGAGAGCCCTTCTGTCAACTGTGGCCACCGTCTCGTGGCGGAGGCGTCCCTTCGGATGGACGCCTGGCTCAGAAACTCATCTGTCGCCAAGGCTTGCTGAAACATGTCGAATTACGTGTGAGTACCTAAGCGTAGTTCCCTTTCTCAAGCCGATCTGGCCTCTATAGCCGCCATATTCGGAGATCTAGGAACACACTCTTTTTCTTGACGTTCGGAACGGAGAGTGTTTCACTCACGCTTGATTCATGTACGAAGTAGTTCAGCAGCAACGGTCGTCAGGGCGGCCAGGAAGTCGCCCTCGGACCTAGGGAACAGGGAAAACCGAGCACCGGGAGGGCCGCCAAGGGAAGCGGCTCGGCAGTGGGGCTCACGGGACAAGGAGAGAGATTTGATGTTCTCGCCACTACGCAACCGCTTCGGCATCCCGGGCGCGATCTCGGTGATCGCCCTC
>DASUZP010000119.1:0-26623 GCA_036376775.1 Solirubrobacterales bacterium
GGGGGCATGCCCGCATGCCCCCCGGCGCCGTGGATGGATCTCCCATCTCCCTTCATGCATCCCCGCCCTCTGAGGAAGTCTCAAGTGCCGCCATCAGCTCGTCCTCCTCCTTGCAGGTGGCGGCGATCAGCAGCTCGAAGAGGTCGCCGGTGAAGTCCGCCGGCAGTCGTGCCTCCTCGCCCCGTGCCAGGTAGCGCTCGCGCACCGCGACGACCCGGTGCGGTTGCATCATCGGGATGTCGTGCTCGAGCTTGTAGCGGGCGATGTCCCGGCAGACCTCGAAGCGCTCGCCGAGCAGGCGCGCGATCTCGTCGTCGAGCCCGTCGAGGCGACGACGGTAGGGCTCGAGCCCCTCGCTCACGACACCCTCCGGGGCGCCTTGGTGGTGTATAGGAATACAAACGCGCCCCGCGCCCTCATCTGGACACCACCGCCTCCTCGAGCAGGCCGGCGACGAAGGCATAGCTGCAGGCGGCCAGGGTGTTGAGCGCGTAGCCGCCCTCCTGGACCACGCAGATCGGTAGGCCCGAAGCCGCGAGCAGACGGCCGATCTGGGCGAAGATCGTCGGCGAGAAGCCCCAGTCCCCATGTGGATCGCCCTTCACCGTGTCGTAGCCGAGCGAAACGACCAGCGCCTCGCAGCTATGTGCGAGCGACTCGACCGAGCGGGCGACCGCGTCCAGATAGATGGTCGCGTTGGGGCTGCCGGTGAACTCGACCACACGTTCGCGCTCGCTGCTCGGGGTCACGGTCTGGGCGGCGACGTTGGTCACCGGCCAGGCGTGGAGCGAGTGCAGACTGACCTCCTCCATTCCGGCCACGATCGCCGCGGTGCCGTTCGGGTAGTGCAGATCGAGGTCGAGAATGCCGACCGGCTTCAAGTCCCCGTCTCGCAGGGTCAGCGCCGCGGCGGCGGCCGAGTTGAGGTAGCAGTAGCCGGCGAACCAGCCGGGGCCGGCGTGATGGCCGGGCGGGCGGCAGAGGGCATAGGAGAAGCGGGCGCCATCGACCAGGCGCGCCGCCGCGGTGATCGCCGTGCGCACGCCCTCGTGGGCGGCGGCGACGAGCCCGGCGCTGACCGGGATGTCGGGCGGCAGGCCGGGGGCCGCCAGGTCCGGGAGCACCACCGGATCTTCGGAGTGGACCTCGCTCAGCGTCTCCAGGTACTCGTGCTCGTGCAGCTCGGCCAGGGTCCGGTCGACCTCCTCGGTCACGGCGTCGGCGGTGCAGGGCCGTACGCCGGCGTGACAGACGAGGCCGTTGCGCAGCTCGGCGATCCGGCGCCGATCGTCCATTCCCGGCAGCTTGCGGCCGCCTTCGAGGATCCACGGGGCGCCGTCGCGGTGGCCGCCGCGCTGCTCGATCATCAGCAGCTCGCCGCTCACGAGAGAAGCCTCCGCATCCGCGGCCCGAGCGGCGTGAAGCCGTTCTCGCGGTAGAAACGCTCGGTTGCGTCGAGCTGCCCAAAGCTCTCCTGCGGCAGGCCGACCTCGAGTCGCGGAATGCCGCTTTCGGTCGCCCTGCGGACCAGGGCGAGGATCAGCTCGCGGCCGAGCGCCCGGCTGCGCCAATCGGGATGGACCCAGAGGTCCTGGATCGTGCCGTAGCGGCCCGGCACGTGGATCGCGTACTGCCAGCTCGCCGCGAGCACGCCGACGATCGCTCCCTCGTGCTCGGCCACCAGCAACGCGCCGGTGTCCGGGTCGGCAGCCAGATTCCGCGCTCCCTCCTGCAGGTCCGAGGTCGAGGGCCGCTCGCCGCCCAGCTCGATCAGCAGCTTTTCGACCGCGCTCGCCACCGCCGGCGCGTCGTCAGCCGTCGCCGCCCGGACGCTCATAGCGCCGAGGCGGTCTCCGCCTGTGGCTCGAGCTCCACCGACCACGCCTCGCGCGCGCTGCTGCCGGTGACCGCCTCGGCGATCGTCGCCATCGGCGCTCGCGCCTTGAGCAGGATCTCGTCGAACTCGTCCTCGGGGTCGGACTGCATCACGATCGCTCCGCCGGCGCCGATCGTGGTCCGCCCGGGTCGCATCACGATCGTGCGGATGACGATGCTCAGGTCCATCGCTCCGTCGATCCCGAACCAGCCGATCGCCCCCGAGTAGACGCCGCGCGCCTCGTCCTCGAGGTCGTCGATGATCTCCATCGTGCGCTCCTTCGGCGCGCCGGTCATCGAGCCGCCCGGGAAGCAGGCGCGGGCGCATTCGGCCGCGCTGCGTCCGCTTTCAAGCACGCCGCTCACGGTCGAGATCAGCTGGTGGACGGTGGCGTAGTCCTCGACGATCATCAGCTCGGGGACGCCGACGCTGCCGACGTCGCAGACCCGGCCGAGGTCGTTGCGCAGCAGGTCGACGATCATCAGATGCTCGGCGTAGGTCTTCTCGTCTTCGGTCAACTCGGCGCGCAGCTCCTCGTCGCGCTCGAGGTCGGCGGAGCGCGAGGTCGTGCCCTTGATCGGGCGCGCCTCGACGCGGCGCTCGCGGTCGACCGAGAGGAAGCGCTCCGGCGAGGAACTGACCACCGCCATCTCGCCCAGCTTCAGATACGCGGCGAAGGGCGCCGGATTGCGCCGTCGCAGCAGCCGGTAGAGGTCGAAGGGATCGGGGCTCGCGTCGGTGGAGATCTGATCGGTGAGACAGACCTCATAAGACTCGCCGGCGGCGAGTTCGGCCTGGCTGCGGACGATGTCGGCGAGGTACTGCTCGCGACCGCGGCCGCAGCGGAAGCTGACGTGGGAGTCGGCCGGGCCCTCGCTGCAGGCCAGCGGTGCGACCGGCTCGGGCGGGTCGGCGAGGATCTCCCGCACCGCCTGCTCGGCTTCGTCGAGCCAGGTCTCGGCTTCCGCCTCGTCGCCGTGGCAGAGCGCGACAACGTGCGTCCGTCCACGCACGTGGTCAACAGCGACGAGGCGGTTGGCGAGCATCATCACTGCATCGGGCATGTCCGACCGATGCACGTTTGGCGAGCCGCAGTCCGCCTTCAGCTCGTAGCCGAGATAGCCGACAAAGCCACCCATCAGTCCGGGTGGCAGGTCGGCGGGGGGTGGCTCGAGCGCGTGCCCTGCGAGCTCGCGGTCGAGCAAGTCGAAGATCGAGGCGCGCTCGGTGCTCGCCGGCCCGGCGCCGCGGCGGATCGCCGCCCCGGACTCGACGTCGTACTCGAGCACGCAGCGGGTGGCCCCGGCGCTGGTGCCGAGGAAGGAGCGCTGCGCGAGCCGCGTCGGCGCGTCGGCGCTGTCGAGCCAGAATGCGTACTCGGCATCGCCGAAGAGCCGTTCGAAGAGCGCCTCGGTCGAGGGTTCGCCGGGGATCGAGCGCAGCCGCAGCTCGCTCTCGCCGCTGCCGGTCCGGGTGCGTCGCGCCTGGCTCCGCGCCGGCGCCTGCAGCGGCCGCTTGGCTCCGCGCCAGCGCGGCGAGCGCAGGCGGCTGGCGAGGCCGTAGAAGTTCTCGACCAGCTTGGCGCCGTGCTCGGTGGCGATCGACTCGGGGTGGAACTGGACGCCCCACATCGGCCGGCGGCGGTGTTCGATCCCCATCACGACGCCGTCGTCGGCCCAGGCGGTGACGTTGCCGTCGGGACCCATGTCGGTGATCGCCAGCGAGTGGTAGCGGACGACCGGGAAGTCCTGCGGGATGCCGGCGAAGAGGCCGTCGTCCTGGTGGCGGATGCGGCTGAGCCGGCCGTGCATCGCCTCAGGCGCGCTACTGACCTTGCCGGCGAGCATCTGGCCGAGCCCCTGGTGGCCGAGGCAGATGCCGAGCACCGGGATCTCGCTGTAGCGGAGGATGTCGTTGCAGACGCAGAAGTCGTGCCAGCGCTGCGGGCTGCCGGGGCCGGGGGAGAGGACGATCGCGTCGAAGTCCCAGCGCGAGAGCGCCCGCCAGGAGACCGCGTCGTTGTCGACCACGATCGGCTCTTCGCCGGAGACGCCGGCCAGCAGGTGGAAGACGTTGTAGGTATAGGAGTCGTGGTTGTCGACGAGTAGCGTCCTCATGCCGCCTCCTCCAGACCGAGCCCGCCGGCCGCCCGGTCGAGCGTCGAGTTGACGATCCGGCGCACGTGTGGCGCCCGCTCGACTTCGTTTTGCCAGCGAGCCAGGTGCGAGGCGTAGCGGGCCAGCGGCGCCACCTGGAAGGTCTCCGCCACCCGACCGAGCAGGCGCCCATAGGTCTCTGCCTGCACGACCGCGAAGCGGTAGTCGGGGTCCAGCTCGGGTTGGCGCGTTCCGTTCTGCGTCTGCGCGCCTCCGACCGCTGCGGATGCAGCTCCGTCGCGCGTGCGCGCCCGGGCCAGGTCCCAGCCCAGCGCTTTGTCGTCCGCGAGCAGCTTCTCGGGCTCGAAGTCGACCCGCTTGGTCGCCGTGTGCAGGAGGAAGAAGCCGAGCGCGACCTGCGAGGCGACCCGGTCGGGGGAGGGGTGCCCGCGCCGCACCGCGAGTCGCTCCGGGTCGGCCTCGAGCTGCTCGTCGATCCACTCGACCAGGTGGTCGATCAGGAGTGCGTCCTTCTTGCTCGAGGCGATCTTTTCGCGCTCGCGCGCGACCATGCCGTGGAAGATGTCGTGGTAGGGGTGGAAGCCGTTGCCGCTGTCGGTGTGGACCAGCTCGGCCATCAGCTGGCGGCGGCATGTCACGTGGGCGTACCACTCCTGACCGCAGACCTGGACCGACGTGGTGCCGTCGAGTCCGGTGTCGGCGAGCCAGTAGGCGAGCGCGCGCATGTGCTGGGTCGGCACCCCGTCGGAGCGCACCAGCGGCATTTCCTCGAGCTCCTCGCGGCCGGTCATGTAGATCACCGTGCCGTCGACCCGCTTCTCCAGGGTCCCCTCCTGCAGGCCGAGCTCGGTCAGCTCGCCGACCTCGGGCAGGAAGTCGGACTCGAAGAAGACACGGTCGAAGTGGATCCCCAGCCGCGACAGCGTCTTGCGCTGCCCGGAGATCACCCAGGCCCGCGTCTGCGACCAGAGTTCGAGCGCGGCCTGGTCGCCGTTCAGCACCCGCTGCAACAGCTCGTCGGCGCTGTCGTCCTGCACGTCGACCTCGCGGGTCAGCGAATCGGCCGGGTGGTCCTGGGCGAGGCCGAGGGCGGCGCCGTTGGCGCCGTTTTTGACATAGTCGGCGTAGCAGTAGCCGACGAAGTGGTCGCTCTTGACCCCGCTGCCGTTCTCGGAGCCCTGCGGGTACTTGCCGCTGCGCACGACGCCGGCCATCGCCTCGCCCATGCTGCGGCCGATGTCGCAGATGATGCTGCGCCGCTCGATCTCGCCGCCCGCTTCGGCCAGGGAATTGCCGAGGGCGTTGCCGAGGGCGAGGTTGCGCAGGTGGCCGATGTGCAGCGCCTTGGTCGAGTTGGCGTCCCAGAAGTTGAGCGCGAACTGCCTCCCGGCCGCGACCTGGCCACAGCCGGCGACGGCCTCCGCCCCCTGCTCCAGCGCCGCTCCGCGGCGGGCCACCCAGTCGTCGTCGAGCCGCAGCCAGATCTGCTTCTCGCCGCGCTCGACCGCCTCGACCCAGGAGCGGCCTTCGATCTCCTCGAGCGCGGCAAGCGAGGCGCGATCCTCGCGCCAGCCGTCGACCTGGGGCACGAGCATCAGGTCGAAGCGCCGGTGCGGCCGGTAGGGCGCGCGCAGGGTCCAGTGCGACTGGGCGCCGGTCCCGCCTCCCGCTTCGTCGAAGTAGTCGAAGAGATTGTTGTCCATAGTCCCGGCACAACCCAGCGCCGATGCACCAGCCGGGGCTCGAACCCGGATCCTCGGCTTACAAACCCGATCCTCTAACCGATTGAGGTACTGGTGCGTATTTTTTTATCAAATGGCAAGGTAACCATTCAATAATTTTGGAGTGTAACAACGGTACGCGTTTCTTGTCCACCCAGCGGATGGACAGGCTTCGCGGGTCGCGGAGCTAGGCGACTTCGTAGACCGGGTCGTCGGCGTCAGGGCCCGACGACGCGGCATGCTGAATGCAGCCGGAATGACAGAGGGCGCGGCAGTGGTAGGCGACCTCTGCGTAGGGGGCGCCGGCGGATTCGGTCAGATGCGACCGGCTCGCTGGCTCTGCCTTCAGCAGCTCGAGGATTCGAGCTCTGGTCGGATGCCAGAGTGCTCTCATCTCTTGGGTTGGCACGAGTTCTCCTCTTGATACTGAATGTAGTCGATTGAACAGCTCGATCTGGCATCTTTGCTTAATCGCGCCGACTTTGCAGGTCAAAGTAGACATAAGCGCGCTCATGTGGCATTTGTTCCCGCAGTTTCGGGAGAATTGATCGCATGCTGACGATTGCAGTCACCGGCCCGACCGGTGAGATCGGCCGCTCGTTCATCGCGGCTCTGGAGCGGTCCCCCGAGGTGGAGCGGGTGATCGGCATGGCGCGGCGGCCCTTCGACCTCGGTGCCCAGGGTTGGGAGAAGACCGAATACAGGCGCGGCGACATCCTCGACCGCGACTCGGTCGATGCCCTGGTCGCCGATGCCGACGTCGTCGTCCACCTGGCCTTCGTAATCGTCGCCGGGCGGGGGGAGAGTCGTGAGATCAACCTGATCGGCTCGCGCAATGTCTTCGAGGCCGCCGCTGCCGCCGGGGCAAAGCGCCTCGTTTACACCTCGTCGGTCGCCGCTTACGGCTTTCATCGCTCGCTTCCCGCGCTGCTGACCGAGGACGAGCCGGTGCGCGGCACCGCCCGCCATCCATATTCGGCCGACAAGGCCGAGGTCGAGGCGGAGCTGCACGAGGCGCTGGTCGGCTCGGAAACCGACGCCTTCGTCTTCCGTCCCTGCATCGTCGCCGGCCCGAAAGCGCCGCTCTTGCTCGAGCTGGTGCCGCTGCTGACTCTGGGGCAGAAGCTGCCGGGGCCGGTCCGCTGGGCCCTCGGCAAGGCCCCGTCGCTGCGTCCGGTGCTGCCCGACCCCGGTGTGCCCTTCCAGCTCGTCCACCACGACGATGTCGCTGCCGCCCTCTGCGCCGCCGCGATCGGCCACGGCGAGCCCGGCATCTACAACCTCGCCGGCCCCGGCGAGTTGACCGTCTCCGACCTCGCTCGCGAGCTCGGCTGGCACTCGGTACCGGCGCCGCAGCTCGCGGTCGGCGCCGCGGCTGAGGCGATCGCGCCCTTCCTGCCGTTCCTCCCCGCCGAGGCTGCCTGGATCGAGACGGTCCGCCGCCCGGTCTTGATGGACACCTCGCGCGCCCGCCGCAAGCTCCACTGGATGCCGCACCACGACGCCCGCGAGACGCTGCGCGAAACGGTCGCCGCGGTGCGGTCCAGCTGAGCTCCTTCTAGACCTTCGGCTCGATGTTCTGATTGACCCGGAAGAGGTTGCCGGGGTCGTACTCGGCCTTGATCTTCGCCAGGCGCTCGTAGTTGTCGCCGTAGCTTGCCCGCACCCGCTCCTGACCCTCGTCCATCATCATGTTGACGTAGGCGCCGCCGGCCGAGTAGGGATGGAGCGCTTCGAAATAGTCCACGCACCAGTCGCGGATCGCTCCGGCGTTGGCGGGGTCCGGATCGACCCCGGCGAAGACCGAGCCCCAGTTGGCGTCGCGATAGGCCCAGGCGGTGTCGGAGTTGCCGGCGTCGTGGGCGGCGCCGTCGATCGGGTAGAGGTGCATGGTCGACTGCCCGCTCGGCATCTCCGGCCCGTAGCGGGCGTGGGCGGCGACGGCCTCGTCGGGAATCTCGTTGACGAAGTCGGCCCGCCAGTACCACTGGTCGCCCTTCGGGTAGAGGGCGTCGAAGGCGGTCTGCAGTGCCGGGAACGGCATCGGCTGGACGCCGTGCATCAGTGGCTCGGGCACGGAGTCGAGCAGCGGCGCCATCGCCGCGGCCGCCTCCTCCTCGCCGCCGACGTAGCACCAGACGATGCCGCAGACCTTGCGCCCATGAAGCTCCTCGGGGAACGGCGGCGCCGGCGGCACCGAGGTGTAAGCGAAGAAGCCGTTCAGCTCGCGCGGCGCGGCGAGGATGAACTCGCGGTAGGCCGTGAGCACCGCGGCGGACTGATCGATGTCCCAGAAGGTCGGCCCGCCGATCACGGTCCCCACCTCGTGCAGGCGGAAGACGAAGGAGGTGACGACGCCGAAGTTGCCGCCCCCACCACGGATCGCCCAGAAGAGGTCGGGGTTCTCGTCGGCCGCGGCGCGCACCCGCTCGCCGCTCGCCAGCACGACCTCCGCCTCGAGCAGGTTGTCGATCGTCAGCCCGCATTTGCGGCTCAGGTGACCCATGCCGCCGCCGAGCGTGAGGCCGCCGACGCCGGTGGTCGAGATGATCCCGCTCGGGGTCGCCAGCCCGTGCTCGTTGGTCGCGGCGTCGACTTCGCCCCAGGTGCAGCCGCCGCCGACCCGGACCGTGCGCGCTCCCGGATCGACCTCGATCTGCTTGAGGCCGGCGAGGTCGACGACCACGCCGCCGTCGCAGGTGCCCAGCCCGGCGCCGTTGTGGCCGCCGCCGCGCACCGCCAGCAGCACGTCGTTCTCACGGGCGAAGTCGACGACCTTCGCCACGTCGTCGGCGCCGGTGGCGCGCGCGATCAGGGCCGGTTGCCGGTCGATCATCGCGTTGTAGACCGCGCGGGCCTCTTCGTAGCCGCTGTCGGCGACGCCGATCAGCTCTCCCTCGAAGCCCGGGATGTCGGTTGCACTGGGGGTGTTCACGTTTCCTTCTCCTTGCTTTCGCCGAATTTCTGTCCCGAGCGAGGCTAGGGCGCGGATCTGGCTCTGTCATGACCTGAACTGACCCAATTCCGGCCGCTGGAGACACGCTGCCCGTGCAGCGGACTAGTCAGACCTGACTATGGTGTGCCTGTGGGCGAAGGAACGTACGAACTTCCCGGCTCGCTCCGCATCGCTTCGGCGCTTCCCTTCGTCGGTCGCAGCGGGGAGCTGGCCCGGCTGCGGGCGCTGATGCCGTTGGCGGAGGGCGAGGGACGCAGGGTGGCGCTGCTCGCCGGCGAGCCCGGCTCGGGCAAGAGCCGGCTGGTGCGTGAGTTTGCCGCCTCCGCCGCCGAGGACGGGGCGCTTGTCCTCTACGGGGCCGCGGATGCGGTCGTGCCCACGGCCTACGGCCCCTTCGTCGCCGCGCTCGATCGGCTGACGCGGGCGATCGACGCCGAAGAGCTGCGCGCCGCGCTCGGCCCGGGCGGCGAGCTGACGCGTCTGCTGCCCGACCTGGCCGCCAGGGCCGGTGAGCTTCCGGCGCCGCTCGAGGCCGACCCGGATACCGAACGCCTGCGACTCCACACCGCCGTCGCCGGGCTTCTCACCGGCATCGGCCGCGGGCGTCCCCTGCTGCTCGTGCTCGAGGACGTGCACTGGGCGGACGCCCCGACCCTGCTCCTGCTGCGCCACCTCGCCCAGGGCGCGGGCGATGCCCGCCTGCTCCTGCTGGCCACCTTTCGCGATACCGAGGCCGACGCGCCGCCGGAGCTGGCGGCGACGCTGGCCGACCTACGCCGCTCGGAGGAGGTCGAGCGACTGCGGCTGGGCGGTCTCTCGCAGGCCGAGATCGAAGAGTTCGCCCTGCGGACCTCGGGTTGCGATGCCGGAGCCGGGTTGGGTGAGCTGGCCGCGACGATCCAAGCTTTCACCGCGGGCAACGCGTTCCTCGTCTGCGAGCTGTGGCGTTCCCTGGTCGAGACCGGGGCGGTGGAGGTGTCCTCCGGGGCGATCCGGGTCACCGGACCGCTCGATCGCCTGGCAAGCCCGGAAAGCGTCCGCGAGGTGACCGGGCAGCGGCTCTCCCGTCTCGCTCCGGGAACGATCGAGTTGCTCGAGCTGGCGGCGACCGTCGGCGCCGAGTTCGAGCTGGATGTGGTCCGCGGCGCCGCCGGCCTGGCCGAGCCCGAGCTGCTCGCCGCGCTCGAGGAGGCGGTGGGGAGCGGGATGATCGAGGAGCTTCCCTCGCCGCGCCTCTCCTGCCGCTTCACCCACGAGCTGGTGCGGCGGGCGCTCTACGACGAGCTTTCGCGGGCGCGCCGCGCCGAGCTGCACCTCCGCGTCGGCGAGGCCCTCGAAGCCGCCGGTGGGGACTCCGGCCGCGCGCTGGCCGACCTCGCCCACCACTTCGCCGAGGGGGTTGCCTTCGGCGGCAGCGAGCGTGCGGTCGAGCACAACCTTCGCGCCGCTCGCGCCGCCGCTGCGGCGCTGGCTTTCGACGAGGCTGCCGGGAGCCTGCGCACGGCGATCGAGGTGGGGGTGGACGATCCGGCCGTCCGCGCCGAGGTCTTCCTCGAGCTGGGCACGGTCTGCCACCGTGCGGGCAAGGCACCGGAGGCCCTGGAGGCATTCCTCTCGGCCGCGTCGCTCGCTCGCCAGCTTGGCAGCGCCGATTTGCTCGCCCGCGCCGCGATCGGCTACGAGGACGCTTGCTGGCGCCCGGGGATCGGGACCGAGAACTCGATCGAGCTGCTCGAAGAAGGGATCGGCGCCCTGCGCGAGGGAGGCGACGAGCTGCGCGTCGGCTTGCTCGCCGGTCTCGCCCGCGCCCTCGATTTTCAGGGCGAGCGCGAGCGCGGGGCGATCGTCCGTGGCAACGCGGTCGCGCTGGCGCGCCGGCGCGGGGATCGCTCCGGACTGGCGAAGGTGCTGGTCGGCTCGTACTGGTCGCGCGGCGCCAGCCCGCTCGAGGAGATCCTGGCGATGCTGACCGAGGCCAGGGACCTGGCCGAGGAGCTGCGCGACGAGGAACTGCGTACCGAGGCGATGGCCTGGCGCGTGCCGACCTTTGTCGCCCTCGGCGATCTCGAGTCGGCCCGCGCCGAGGTCGTCGTCCTGGAGGAGATGGCCGAGCGCACGGCGCAGCCCTTCATGCACCACATCGCCGCCCACTACGGCTCGGCGATCGCCCTCGGCGACGGCCGTCTGGCCGAAGCCGAGGCGAAGGCGAACCGCTCTGAAGAGTGGGGCCGGCTGATGAGCGGGCGGGACGCATCCGGCACCTACGGGATTCAGATGTTCAGCATCCGCCGCGAGCAGGGGCGGCTGGCCGAGCTGGCGCCGGCGGTCAGGTTGCTCGCCGGCGAGCCCGAGCGGGTCGGCCCGTGGCAGCCCGGACTGGTTGCCGTCCTTGCCGAGCTGGGGATGGAGAGCGAGGCGAGGCGGGAGCTCGCGCGCCTCGCGGTCGAGGGCATCGACGGTTTCCGCGACTCGCTCTGGCTCGCCACCCTCGCCTACCTGACCGATGCCAGCGCCGCCCTCGGCGACGAGACGATGGCCGCGATTCTCTATCCCGAGCTGGAACCGCTGGCGGGCGGCAACGTGATGATCGGCCACCTTGTCGCCTGCTACGGCGCCGCCGACCGCTACCTGGGGATGCTCGCGGCGACCCTGGGCGAGGCGCAGCGCGCCGAGCGACACTTCGAGCTGGCGCTGGAGCTGAACCGGGGGATGGAAGCGCCGACCTGGGTGGCCCACACCGCCTATGAGTATTCGCGCTTCCTGCTCGGCCAGGGGGCGGACGGGCGCGAGCGGGGCGCCGCGCTGCTCGGCGAGGCGAGCGCTCTGGCCGAGCAGATCGGCATGGCGGGCCTGCTGGGCAAGATCCACTCGCTCGGGGTGGTTACGCCCGGTGGGGGCTTGCCGGCGGGACTCTCACCGCGCGAGGCGCAGATCCTCGCCCTGGTCGCCCGCGGCCTCAGCAATCGCGAGATCGGCGCCGAGCTGACGATCAGCGAGCACACCGCGGCCAACCACATCCGCAACATCCTGCGCAAGACGGAGTGCGCCAACCGCACCGAGGCCGCCTCCTACGCCCACCGCCACGGGCTCGCCTGAGAACCTGCCTCGGTCGATTCTCGCCAGACCGGTTCAAATCCCCGCTACGATCGGGCTATGGCGCTTTACATGATCGAGCGTGCCTTCGCCGATCAACTCGATCTCAGCGGCGAGGACGTCGAGCTGATCGAGGAGATCAACGGCGACGAGAGCGTCCGCTGGCTCTTCTCCTTCCTCAGCGCCGACCGGCGGCGCTCCTACTGCCTGTATGAGGCGCCGTCCCCCGAGGCGATCCGCGCGGCCGCGCGCCGGGCGGACATTCCGGCGGATGAGATCGTCGAGGTCGGTCCCGGCACGCCGCAGTTCTCCGGGCGCCTGCGCGACTGGGCCGACGCGGTCAACTAAGAACCTGGGGCACCGTCCCTGTCCCGTGGGGATCGCACCCCCTGGTATGCCCCGGGAGACTGCACGGATTCCTGGATCGGCGTTCGTCCTACACTGGATGTATGCCCAGGGCTTCTGAGTCCGATTCCACCTTCACCCTCTACCGGCGTGGGATCGAGCTGCTCGAGGAGGCCGACTTCGAGCAGGCCACCGAGCCGCTGGAGGAAGCGGCGCGGCGGGCGCCGGAGAAGTCCTCGGTGCGCGAGGCGTTGGGCCGGGCTTACTTTCGCTGCGGCCGCTTCTCGGCTGCGGTCGCCGAGTTTGAGGCGGTGGTCGACACCCACCAGGTCAACGACTTCGCCCACTTCTGCCTCGGTCGCGCCCTGGCGAAGACCGGGGAGACCGAGCGCGCCCGCCACCACCTGGCGCTGGCCGCCAATCTGCGCCCCGAGCGCCGCGACTACCGCTTCTACCGCGAGCTGCTCGGCGCCTCCGCCGGTTAGGGATCGATCGCTTAGAGGCCGGCGGTCAGCCGGCCGACGTTGCGGCGGCTGAAATAAGGGCTGAAGGTGTGTCTGCTGTCGCCTCGTTTGCCGTAGCTGGTCAGGCCGTCGATCGTCGTCCCTTCGTCGATCAGCCAGCCGCCGCCGCTGGCGCCCGGGGTCCAGTGGCAGCCGATGGCGATCGTCGGCGGGCCCGGGATCCGGTAGGTGAGGATGTCATCGCCTACGTACGGCGAGCTGCAGTTCTGCATCCAGCGCGTCTGGCCGGGGTAGCCGAAGGTCTGGAAGTCCTGCCGGCGGCTGAGGTCGGTGGCGATCGCCGCGCCGCCGCCGACCGCGTCGGCGACCTCGACCCCTTCGGCGTTGGGGTCGACGACAAGCGCGCCGACGTCGAAGTTGGGGTTGCCGAACTCGACCCACTGCTTCAGCGCGAAGACAGATTTACGGTGGGCGATGAAGGCGCCGAACGGCGCCGTGCTGCCGCTGTAGGCGGGGACGAACTCGAGCAGGCTCGACCAGACGTTGTGGCCGTTGGGCGGCTCGGGACCGCTGTTGATGCAGTGGCCGGCCGTCAGCACGAGCTTGCGGCTGGGGGTGTCGATCGCAGTCGCCGAGCAGAAGCCGCGATTTTTCCCCTGGCGAACGAAGAGGCGACCGTTGACGGCGAAGGGGGGGACGGTCGGTTCGGCAACCTGGGCGAAGCTGGCGAGCGCGGTGAGGCCGCCGGTGGCGCCGTCGAGTGGCGGCGTCGAGCGCATTCGCGCCGCCGTCCAGTAGCGCGCGGTCCGCGCCGCTTCCCTCGGAGCGACGGGGGTCGTCGGGTGGAGGCGGGGCGAAGCGGCCGCGCCGGCGGGCACGAAGAGCAGCCCCGCCGACAGGCAGGCGAGTGCAACGAACGCGCCCACAGCACGAGGCCAGGCGCTGTGCGAGCCCATTCGCATTGAGAAACAGGATAGAGCTAAGCGATCAGCGGGATGACGCAGCGGTATGCGTGGATCGCGGTTGAGAGGTCGAGATTGACCACGCTGTTGGCCGCGACTGTGACGACAGCGTAGACGCCAGGGCCCGAGGCAACTGGGATGTCACTCGACCACTCGTCTTTGGGATTCAGGTTGACGCCCGGTTCTTCGGCGAAGGCGGCGAGCTCCAGCGCCTCCGGCAGCTCGCCGCCTTTGGCGGCGCATTTGCGCGCCGCCGTCGGCGCATTGACGGCTTCGTTGAACGAGCTCTCCCAGCAGGCACCGGCGAACGGTCGCATGCCCGTCCGGCAGCCGACGCTGTGGCCGTTGACCGTCATCGCGTCGACCGCGTTGACGGCGTTGAGCGCCGTCTGCGCGTCGACCGCGCTCTGCGCCGTATCGGCCGAGTCGGCGTGGGTCGCGCTCGGCACCTGGCCCAGGGTCAACTCGTTGATGTCGGCGCCGGTCAGCGGCCCGCCGGCTTCGGGGGCGGTGCGGAAGACGCCCGGCTTGAGCCGGTTGGCGGCGATCGAGCGTGGCTTCAGCCGGTTGCCGGGAATCGACTTCGCCCGGATCGCCTGCCCGTTGATCTTTGCCTTCTTTGCCGCGTAGACGCTGCCCCCGAGCGCGACGAACAATGCGATGACCGAGATCGCCAGTGCCGGCGAATGCCGCCAAATCCCCTGCCTCATTCCGTTCCCCCATAAACGCGTCGGTTTCCAGATCGAGCGCCGAGCCTACGCCGGGCCGGTGCAGCCGCCCAAGCAAGCTGGACAAACGTTCAAAGCGTGTGTCTACTCGGCTTCCTCGTCCAATTCCCGCGTTTCCTCGAGCAGGGTTTCGATCGGCGGGTCGTCTTCGATCGTCGAGTCGTAGAAGTGCTCGATCGTGCCCCCCTGCTGCTGTTCGTCGGTCAGCTCCACCGCTCCAAAGTTGCAGAGGACGTTGACGTGGTAGGCGACCAGGCTCACCGGCAGACCGCTTTGGCGGGCGAGCTGAATCGGGCTGCAGGGCGCGCCGCGGTCGCCGATCGCCCGCAGTATGCAGCGCCGCAGGGGGTGGGCGATGGCCCAGATCAGGTTGGCCCGATGCCGGCCGTCGACCCCGCCCTTCCTCTTGCCGGATTTGCGCTTACGCTCCTTGCCTACATCTGCCATTCGGCATCCTTTCGCTCACTTGAAGCGCCGCAAATCGCCACGAAATTAAGGATTTAGCGAGGTTAGTGTAGAAATATTTTTCGGCTCTTTCACTTCGAATGCGCCGACCAAACCCACTGGATCGCTGCGCCACCGGCACCCCTGGACAGCGAAGCTGGGCCGACCCGGGGCCGCGCGACAAATTCGCCGGCGGCCCGGGACGGCAAGGCGGGGTGCGGAGCTAGCCCGCCTTGGTGATCGAAAGAACCGGCAGGGTGGTATCGGCCGTCGTGACCTTCATCAGTTCACCTCCTCCCATGGCTGCTAATCGCTCTTAAAAACCAGAGCGTTTTCATAGGAGACCCCGAACCGAGGGAGGACTCATACCGTTCCGCTACGAGACCACATACACTTTCTCAACAACACTCGGGTAAGCGAGAACACTGGAGGATTGCGTGCCGAAACTGAAAGCGGGGATCAAGTCTCATCTCCCGTTCACTCTGCGCATGTCCAAGGTGTTCGCCGATTCCCTGCGCGTTCAGATCTTGGCCGAGCTGAACACGCGCGAAATGAGTCCGAAACAGTTCTTCGAAGAGTTCGGCGGCGGCAGCATCTCCAGGGTCTCCCGGGCGTTCGATGTGCTCGCTGAATACGGCTGGCTGGCCCTGGTCAGAACCGAGACCGGGGGCAAGCGGCGGGGCGCCGTCGAGCACTTCTACCGCGCGACCGGCCCGGCGATGTTCGACGAGGCGACCTGGTCGGACGTTCCCGATGCGATGAAGAACATCTTCACCTGGCGGGCCTTCCTGACCCTCGCGGACCGGATCAAGGAGGCGACGCTGGCCGGCACGATCGACGCCCGCGAGGACCGGCATTTCACCTGGACCCCCTTCCGCCTCGATCGCCAGGGGTGGCGGAATGTCATCGCAAAAGTCGACGGCCTCTTCCACTGGCTTTTCGAAGAGCAGAAGAGGGCCAGTGCCCGCATCGCCGAGAGTGGCGAGGAGCCGACCCCGATGATCGTCGCGCTGGCTGCCTTCGAATCGCCGAAGGACACCGAGAAGCAGCCATAGGTCCCGCGCCGGCGCTCCCTGCGGGTAGACTCAGCCCGCGTATAAACGGCCGGTGGTCAAGGGAAGTCCGGTGGAAAGCCGGCGCGGTCCCGCCACTGTGACCGGGTGAAGGAGGCCGCAGGCGTGCGTTGCGTCAGCCACTGGGGGCGACACAGAGCTCCCCGGGAAGGTGCGGCCGACCGATTCCCGGAAGCCAGGAGACCTGTCCCCCGGCCAGCCTTGACAACCCTCGAGGAAAGGGTGGCTTAAATGCCAAGATTCACCCCGATCCGGCTGGTCGCCGCGTGCGCGCTGGCTCTTGTACTCGTGCTCTCGCTCGCCGCGGTCGCGGTGGCCAAGGTCCCGGCCGATCTGCGGGTCATCGGCGGTGGCGGCAAGGTCCTCGCCGAAGGGACGCTCAAAACGGGCACGGTCTCGGTCCCGACCAGCCCCAAGGCAACCTGCTTCGGCAAAGGTACGGCCGGCAGCGGCAAAGCGGCGACGATCAAAGGCGCCACCGCTCTGGGCCTGCTCGGCCAGGCCGCAAAGTCGACCAGCGCGTTGAGGCCGCTGCTGCTCACCGACGCCTTTGACTTCGGTCTGGGGATCTGTGGGGTGGGTGGCTACAACGCCACCTCGAAGCTCTCCTGGTACCTGAAGGTCAACCACGAGAACCCCGAACTCGGCGGCGACGCGGTGAAGCTGAAGGCCGGCGACGAAGTTCTCTGGGCCCTGGAGCCCTACCCCTACCCGGACGAGCTCTCGCTGACCGCACCGGGAGGAGCGACGGCCGGGGTTCCGTTCGAGGTCCGCGTCTTCTCCTACAGCGACAAGGGCAAGCGCAAGCCGGCGGTGGGCGTGACGGTGACCGGCGGGCAGGCGCCGACGGACGCCTCCGGTCGCACCAACGTGGTCCTCTCCGCGACGACGACGCTGGCTGCCACTCACGGCACCGACATTCCGTCCAATCGGGTTGCCGTCTGTGTGGGGACGTGCCCCCTGGAGGGTTGACCCTCTGTTGCGGCACCGTCTCCCGGCGGTTGCGAGCGCGCTGCTCCTTGCGGTGGCGCTCGCGGCCGCCGGCTGCGGTTTCGGCGCGGGCAAGGAAGTCGGCGAGGTCTCGCTGACGGTGACGCGCGACTACGGCGCCGATCGAGTGCTGCCACTCGTCCACGACGGCGCCTCCGAATCGGACACCGTGATGCGTGTGCTCGACCGCAACGCCGCGATATCGACCCGCTACGGCGGCGGCTTCGTGCGCTCGATAGACGGCCTCTCCGAAGCCACCCACGACGGTCGCCGCTATGACTGGTTCTACTACGTGAACGGGGTCGAGTCCCCGGTCGGCGCAGCCGACCTCTCGCTGCAGGGGGGCGAGGCGATCTGGTGGGACTACCGCAACTGGTCCGCCGCTTCGCGGGTGCCGGCCGTGGTCGGTTCCTGGCCGCACCCCATGATCGGCGGCTACGAAGGCGAGGTGCACCCGGTGACGCTCGAGTGCCGTGAAGCGGTGGCCGCCTGCACGGCCGTGCGTGGCAGGCTCGAAGCCGCCGGGATCGCCCTCGCGCCGCGCGGGAAGGACGGTGCGATCCGAGTGCTCGTCGGCTCCTGGGCCCGGCTGCGCGAGGATCCCGCGGTGGCGCAACTGGAAGAAGGGCCGGGGGTGAGCGGGGTCTTCGCCGACTTCGTGCCGCGGCCCCGAGGTGGCTACCTGCTCGCCGGACTCGACGAAGACGGCCGATCGGCGCGGGACTTCGGCCCGGGCGCCGGACTCGTCGCCGCCACGCGCCTCTATGACGCACCGCCCGTCTGGATCGTCAGTGGCACGACGGCCCGCGCCGTGACGGCCGCAGCCGGCCTGCTCGACGCCACCCATCTGCGCGACCGTTACGCGGTGGCGACCGACGGCGGCGGGGAGACGCCGCTGCCACTCCGAGCGCGATGAGATCGCCCTTCGCCTACACCCCGCGGCCGGGCCCGCTCCAGGCGGCCTCGCCAGGCGCCGCCGCCGCCTACCTCGGCGCCCTTGTCGCCGTCGCCTTTCTCTATTCGAACCCGCTGGTGCTGGCTGCGGTCGGCGTCGCCGCGGCGCTTGCCGGCTACAGCGCCGGTGCCGGGGCGGCGGTGCGGGTGGCGTTGCGGATGGGCCTCACCCTGGCGCTGCTGATCGTCGCCGTCAACGCGCTTGTCGTCAGCCGGGGCGACACGGTGCTGCTGCGGCTCGGCGAGGTGCCTCCGCTGGGCCAGGTCGACATCACCGCCGAGGCGCTCGGGGCAGGCGCCGTGATCGGCCTGCGGGCGGCGGTGGCGATGCTCGTCTTCGCCGTCTACTCGGCCTGCGTCGACCCCGACCGGGTACTGCGGGCGCTGCGCCCTCTGGCCGGCCGCTCGGCGCTGACCGCCTCGCTGATCTCCCGCCTCGTCCCGGTGGCCGTCGCCGACGCCGCCCGCCTGCGCGACGCCGCCCGCCTGCGCGGCCCGGCCGCGGCCCCGCTGGGCCGCGCCGCGCTGCTCCGTCGCCTGATGGCCGGTTCGCTGGATCGAGCGGTGGACGTGGCGGCGACCCTGGAGCTACGCGGCTACGCCCTGACGCGCCTGGACGCTGCGCGAGGGGGTGGTCCAGGGCACGTCAGGATGCGGTTTAAGAACCTGCCTCAAAACCTCCGCGCACGCCTGGCGGCGCCGGACACACTTCGCGGGGCGGCGTCCTCGGTCGGCCAAATGGCGCTGCCATTCGGCCTCCCTGCGTCCTACCCCCGCTCGGTCCGGCACTCGCCAGTCGCACACGCAGGTTCTAAGTCTCGCTATGACGGGCGTTTTTATTGCGTTGGGGCAGCTGTGCTGATCGCCGCGATTGCGGGCATGATCTTGGGAGCTGACAGCTTTCATGCCTATCCGGCGATCGAAATTGGGCTCGGTGCCGGAACCGTCGCCCTCTCCGCCCTGATCGTCCTCGCCGGCTTCGCTCCGAGGAGGCGCGATGCCCGCTGAGATTGCGACCCGCGCCGCGCCTGCCCTGGCCGTCGAAGGCCTTTCCTACGCTTATCCAAACGCCGGCCCGGTGACGAAGTCCATGTTGAGCCCCTCAGAGGGGCCAAACATGACGTTCGCCCTGCGCGACGTCTCGGTGACGCTCTCAGCGGGGGAATTCGCGCTGCTCGCGGGACGCTCCGCCTGCGGCAAGACGAGCCTGCTGCGCGCCGCCTGCGGCCTCGTCCCGCATTTCCACGGCGGCGAGATCGAGGGCAGCGTCCACGTCGCCGGCCTCGACGCGATCGCCAGCGGCCCCGGAGAGCTGGCAGCGGTGGTCGGCTACGTGGCGCAGGATCCGGAGACCCAAATTGTCTCGACCACCGTCGCTGCCGAGATCGAGCTGCCGCTGGAGATGCGGGGGGACCCGCCAGCCTCACGTGCACGCGCGGTCGAGGAGGTGGCCTTGGCTCTGGCCATCCCGCACCTGCTCGGCCGCACTGTGGACACGCTCTCGGGCGGAGAGCTTCAACGCGTAGCCCTCGCGGCAGCTTTGGTCACTCGTCCCAAGCTGGTCCTCCTGGACGAGCCAACGTCCCAACTCGACCCGGTGGCCGGCGATGAGTTGATCTGGCTCCTGCGCAGGCTGAACGAGGAGTGGGGCGTGACGATCCTTCTTGCCGAGCATCGTCTAGAGCGCTGTCTAGCCGCCGCCGACCGGGTGATCGCCATGGACTCCGGCACCATCGTCTTCGACGGCTCTCCGAGAGACTTTCTCGCTTGGGCTCAGCGTGCCGACACCGCTCTTGAGACCCCCGCCGCACGCCTCTTCTCGCTCGCAGGGATAGAGCCCTTGCCCGTTGGCGTTCGCGACGCCCGAGCCATCTTGCGCGCCCATGAGGTGGAACCTGGTCAGGGGCCGAGGGACGGGGGTCCCCCGGCAGAAACTTGTGAGCCGGCGAGATCGGCGCCCTCGCCAAGCGCCGAGCGCGGGTTTCGGACGGGTGACCCCCGTCCCTCGGCCCCCACCACTGCCGCCGAGGTGCAGAACCTGTGGGTGGAGCTGCGCCAAGGAGATGAGCCCCACGACGTGCTGAAGGGAATCGACCTGAGGATCGAGCGCGGGGAGACAGTCGCTCTCATGGGCCGCAACGGCGCCGGTAAGAGCACGTTGCTGCGAACCCTGGCCGGACTGGCGAAGCCGGTGCGGGGGAAGATCAAGGTCTCCGGGGAGATGGCCTTGCTTACGCAGAACCCCAGCGACTACCTGGTTCGCGAGCGCGTGGGGGATGAGCTGCCGGGGGACGGTGGCTTGGTGGCGCTCCGGGTCGTCGGTCTCGAGCACGCCATCGACAGCGACCCTCGGGATTTGTCGGGTGGTGAGCGCCAACGTCTCGCACTGGCCATAGCGTTGGCAGGCCGTATGGACGGCGACGAGATGCCGTACCTAGTCGCACTCGATGAGCCGACTCGCGGCATGGACCGGGCACGCAGGAACGATCTGGTCGACCTGATCGAGGGCCTTGCCGCCCGCGGCGCCGGCGTCGTGGTCGCGACCCATGACGTCGAGTTCGCCTCGGTTTTTGCCGAACGGGTGGTGCTGCTGGGCGCTGGGGTCGTCATCGCCGACGGCAGCGCCGCCGAGGTCCTCTCCGGTGGCTGGTACTTCGCCACCGAGGTTGCGCGCATCCTCGATCTCCCCGGCACGATCACCCCAGAGCAGGGCGCCGCCTGCCTCGGCTGGGAGCAGCCGCGATGAGCTGGGAGCTGGCCAGCTTCCTCATCCTCGGCGCCGCCCTGCTCGGCGGCTTTGCCTGGTATGAGCGCTCGCGGCCCACCTCGCAGGTCGTCGCCTTGGTGGCCGCCCTCGCGGCGCTTGCCGTCGCCGGCCGACTCGCCTTCGCCGCACTGCCCAACGTCAAGCCGACCACCGACATCGTCATCTTCGCCGGCTACGCGCTCGGCCCGGCGCCGGGGTTTGCGGTCGGTGGACTGGCTGCGCTCGTCTCCAACTTCTGGTTTGGGCAGGGCCCCTGGACCCCGTGGCAGATGGCGGGCTGGGGGATGTGCGGGATCTTGGGTGCCGGCCTCGCGGTCGTGCGCCCGCGTGCGGGCCGCCTCACCCTGGCCGTCGTTTGCGCTCTGGCCGGCGTCGCTTACGGCGCTCTGCTGAACTTCTCCTTGATGGCGACCTACGGAGGCGACCTCTCCTGGCAGCGTTTCGTCGTGCTGGAGTCGCGTGCCGTGCCCTTTGACGCGGCGCATGCGATCGGCAACGCCGTCCTCGCCCTGGTCGCCGGGCCGGCGATGATCCGGGCGCTGGTCCGCTTTCGCGAGCGCTTCGAATGGCGGACGCCGGCGGTGGTCTCGGTGTTGCTATTGGCTCTCGCACTGGTCAGCGTGCTGCCGGCGAAGGCCGGCGCGTCCGAAGTGAGTCGCGCCGCGAGCTGGCTCGTCGCGGCGCAGAACCCCGATGGCGGCTGGGGCGCTTCGCCGGACAGCGACTCGGCCCCCGACATGACCGCCTGGGCGACGCTGGGTCTGGAGGCCGCCGGCCGCAGCCCGTTCGAAATCTCAAGCGGCGGCCACACCCCGATCGACTACCTGCGCCGCCACGTCGCCGAGTTGAACAGCGCTGGCGATCTCGCCCGCACGATCCTCGCCCTGGAGGGCGCCGAGGTCGACCCCCATGACTTCGGCGGCGACGACCTGGTCTCGGCACTTGCCGGCCGGCGTCGCAGCAATGGCTCCTTCGAGGGCTGGCCGGGGTCGACCGCGTTCGCCACGATCGCGCTGCGGGCGGCGGGCGGGGGCGGTATCGACCAGTCGGTCTCCTGGCTGGCCAAGGTTCAGAACGACGACGGCGGCTGGGGCGACGTTCCCAACTCGCCCAGCACGGCCGACGGCACCGGGGCCGCGATGCAGGCGATGCCGGACACCGGCGCCGCCAAGCACGGGCTCGGCTTCCTGCGCAATGCCCAGCGACCCAGCGGCGGCTTTGCCCTCGGCGGCTCCGGCTCGGTCAACTCTCAATCCACCGCCTGGGCGGTGCAGGGGATGATCGCCGTGGGGACCGACCCGGCCACCGTTCGCGAGCGTGGCAAGAGCGCGCTCGAATACCTCGCCGCCCGTCAGGACGCCGACGGCCACTATCGCTATTCGGACTCGCGCGATCAGACGCCGGTCTGGGTCACCGGTCAGGTGTTGGCCGCGACCGCGGGGGACTCGTTTCCGGTAACCCCGGTTGCCAGGCCGTCGACGCCCCAGCCATCGTCGCCAGGCGGCGCCCCGCAGAGCTCCGCCCCGACCGTGTCGCCCCCGGCGGGCACCGCGCCGCCGCCGGCCAGCGGGACGGCCGCGACCCAGGCACTGCGCGAAGCATTCGAATCTGGAAGTACCGGTGTCCCCGCGCCCAGCGGCGGCGGTTCGCCCAGCAGCAGCAGCGGTTCGTCGGCCGCGCCGCCGCCGGTCACGAGTCCAGGAAACGGCTCGGTCCCAGCGACGCCTCCAGCTGTCGCGCCCGAGGGCGACGAAGCCGAACCGGCCCCTGTTCGAGCTGGCGCGCCGCCCTTCGTGGCCGGCGACAACCCCGGCCCCGAGCCGTGGGTCCCGATCGGCATCGGCCTGGCCGCCGGCGGCGCGGCCCTGGGCAGCGTTCTCCTTCTCGGCCGTCGTTTCAGCTGGTAGCCGGCGGCCTATACGCTCGCGGCATGGACGTCGAGACCGCGATTCGTACTCGTCGCACCCACAAGGTCTTCGGACCGGAGGGGCTTTCGCGCCAGCAGGTCGAGCAGCTGCTGGAGCTGGCGCGCTGGGCGCCGAACCATCACCTGACCGCGCCGTGGCGTTTTCGCGTCGTCGGGCCGCGGGCGCTGGAGCGGATGAAGCAGGCCGCCGGGTCGGAGGGGGCCGCCAAGTTGGATCGCGCTCCGACCCTGATCGTCGTCTCCTGCGCGCTTGGCGGCGACCCGGTACAAAACGAGGAGGATCTGCACGCGACGGCGGTCGCCTCCTACATCGTCCTGCTCGGTGCCCACGCCCGCGGCCTCGCCGGCTACTGGCGCACGCCGGGCTTCCTCCGTTCGGCTGCGGGCGCCGCCGCCGTCGGCCTACCGGACTGCGAGCGCTTTGTCGGCCTCCTCCACCTCGGCCGACCTCGCCAGGAGAAAGAGCCGCCGGAGCGCCCGCCGGTGGCGCAGACGACCACCTACCTGGCCTGATGCTCTCGCGCCCCGCAGCCCTCGAGGAGATAGCCGGTCGGCGCTTTGAGGTCGTCGTGATCGGCGGTGGCATCACCGGCGCCGGGGTCGCCCTCGACGCCGCCTCGCGCGGCTACTCGGTGGCATTGCTGGAGCGCCACGACTACGCCATCGGCACCTCCAGCCGCTCTTCGAAGATGGTCCACGGCGGTCTCCGCTACCTGCAGAACTTCGACCTCGGCCTGGTCCGCGAGGCGCTCCTGGAGCGCCAGCTGATGGTCCAGTTGGCGCCGCACCTCGTCTACCCGACGCCGTTCCTCGTCCCCTCCTTCGAGGACGAACCGCGCGACCGCAGGCTCGGGATGGGGCTCAACATGTACGACGTGATGGCGACCACGCGGGTCGGCCGCGGCCGCCGCGAGATGCGCTCCTCCAAGGACCAGGACGAGGACTTCTACTGGTCCCCCGACCGCCACCGCACGATCGGCCGCGATGAGCTCCTGGAGATGGTGCCCTCGCTGGAGTCGCGCGACCCCGACGACGCCTACCTCTTCTACGACTGCCAGACCGACGACGTGCGGTTGGTGCTGACCATCCTCGGCGAGGCGGAGCGCTTCGGCGCGGTGATGTTGAACGGCGCCGAGGTGAGCGAGGTGCTGACGCACGACGGTCGCGCGGTCGGCGTCGCCGCGGTCGAGGCGGAGTCGGGCGAGCGCTTCGAGGTCGAGGCCGGGAGCGTCGTCAACGCGACGGGTGTCTGGGCCGACCGGATCGGTGCCGAGGTGGCCGACGAGGAGGACGTGCCGCGGATCTCGCCCAGCCGCGGCACCCACGTGCTGATCGACCGCGACGATCTCTCCACCGGCAGCGCAGCCTGCATCGTGCCCGCCGGCGAGGGCCGCCGCATCTTCGCCCTTCCCTGGTACGGCAGGACGCTGATCGGCACCACCGACAGCGACTACGACGGCGACATCGACCGCCCCCGGCCCGGCGAGGCCGACGTCGAATACCTGCTCGATGCGGTCAACGCCTTCTTCGGCGTCTCCCTGAGCGACTCCGATCTGGTTGGCGCCTACGCCGGCGTGCGACCGTTGCTCTCCACTGGCGACCCGAAGAAGTCCGTCGACATCTCGCGCAAAGCCGAACTCTATGAGACCTCGTCGGGGATGCTGACGATCACCGGCGGCAAGCTCACGACCTGGCGGCGGATGGCGAAGCAGACGGTCGACCGGCTGGTCGAGCGCGAGGGTCGCGAGGCGCCCTGTCACACCGCCGAGATACCGCTGGGGATGGAGGCGCGACCGGAGGACCTGGAGGCGCCGGACGGGGTGGGGAAAGAGGCCCTGGCCCAGCTCGCCTTCCGCTACGGGCATGCCGCACGCAACGTCCTGCGGCTGGCGCGCGAGAATCCGAAGTTGGCGGCGCCGATCGTCCCCGGCAGGCCCGACCTGCTCGCCGAGGCTGTTGTCGCGGCACGGCTGGAGCAGGCGCGCCGCGTCGCCGACGTGCTTCTGCGCCGTACCCGGCTGGCGCTGCTCGCGGCGCCGCAGCTGCGCACCGCCGCCGCGGCGCGCCCGGTTGCCGAGGCGCTCGGCGGCGAGCTCGGCTGGTCGCGGCGGCAGGTCAAGCGCGAGGCCGAGGCTTGGCCGGCGGCGCTCGCCGAGGCCGGGGTCGACCTCGCCGCCGGGGCCGAGGGCGCCGCGCGAGGTGCCGGTTGAATAGCCTGCTGTCCGTGAACAAGTCAGAACTCGAGTCCAAGCACCTCGCCGAGCTCCACGACCTCGCCGCCGAGGCCGGCGTCGAGCGTTACCGGATGCTGTCCCGCGCCGAGCTGATCGACAAGCTCGCGGGGGGCAACGGGAAAGCTGCGCCGAAGCCGAAAGCCGAGCGGGGCGGGGGCGAGACCGGTCAGCGCAGGCAGCGCGAACGCAGCCGCAAACCGCGCGAGCCGCGCGATCGACCCCCGCGCGAGCCCAAAGCCGAAGCCAAGCCGCCGGTGGCGGAGCCGGCCGCAGCAGCGGCTACGGCCGCGGCAGGGGAGCGGCCGAAACGCAAACGGCGCCGCCGCCGCTGGGGCCGCCGTCCCAAGGGCGTCCGCGTCCACGACCTGCTTCTGCCCGCTGGCTCCGGCCGCCAGGCGATCGTCTACGCCGAGAGCCGCGCCGCCTGCACGGCGATGCTGCGGGAGGTGGCGGCCGAGCTGTCCGGTGCCTCCGACGGCCCCGACCCGATCGCCCTGCTCGTCGACCCGACCCCGGAGGAGCTCGCCGACTGGAAGCGCGAGGCCCCCAAGGCGGAGATCGTCTCCGCCGGCAAGGCGAAACACGCCGACGACGCCCTGGCCCAGGCCCGCTCCCGGGCCGGTGCCGGCGAGGACGTGATCGTCCTGATCGACTCGCTGAGCCGCTTCGCCGAGACCTTTGCAGACGCCGACGAGGCCCGCAAGCTGTTCGACGCGGGGCTCGGGTCCCCCGGCTCAGGCTCGCTGACCGTAGTTGCGGCTGTAGAGCGTTCCTGATCGACTCGGCCGGCGAGTGCCGGACCAAGCGGTGATAGTGAGGGAGCCGGAGTAGTCCTCTACTTCGGCGACCGAGGACACCGCACCGCGCAGTGTCCGGTGCCGCCAGGCGCGTCGATCAGCGGCGGTAGGCGATGCGGCGCCAGGATGGCTCTTTGGAGAGCTCGATCAGCTCGTTGCTGCGGTCCGGCTGGACGTAACCGAAGGTCTGTGTGGCGTCGTCGAAGACGACGTCCAGCTCGCCCTCCTTGACCCGCTGATCGAGCCAGGCGCCGCGGAAGACGAGGCGGCGCAGCCAGTGGACGAGGCTGCGGTTGGAGGGGCCGACCAGATCCTCCCAGTTGAGGTTGATGTGCTCGCCGAGATCCGAGCTGGGCTCGGAGATCTCCCCGTTGACGGCGAGATCGAGCAGATCGTCAAGCTCCTCGCGGCTCAGTCCCTGCTGGACGAAGCCGAGTTTGACCGCGGCCTGCTCGACGCGCTGGCCGAAGTCCTCCTCGTTGAAGGCAAAGCGGAGCTCGCCGTACTCGAGCACGTAGTCGGAGCCCGACTCGTAATTTCCTCTGCGGGTCGTCTTCTTATTCACGTTGAAGCCCATCTACCGTCACAAGCCCAGCGACAGCAGGTTTTGGATCATGCCTGTCATCGTAACCGCGTGCCTGCCGGGCACTACCGCTGAAACAGGTTTTGCGCGGTGAAGGGTTCCGCGGAATCGCCTCGGGGGGAGAATCGTCGCCGCTGTGGCCTTGGGCCTGTATGGCTACGCCCGCCAGGCGACTTCGCCGACTTCGGACCGCCGAGGTCCTCGGCCTCGAGGTCCCTGTCGCAAGCGGCGCCGCCGCGCGGTTGCTCGGCCTTTCCCACCTGGATCTTGCGCAGGCCGGCAGCGGCCTGCTGATTCCGCGTTGCGCCGGTGTCCATACCTTCGGCATGCGCTTCGCGCTCGATCTCGTCTTCCTCGGCCGGGACGGCCGCCCCTGCTCGCTGCGGAAGGGGGTGCCGTCTCGGCGCGCCGCCTGGGACAGCTGCGCAGGCGCCGTGCTCGAGTTGCCCTGCGCGCTCGGGTTGCTGGAGCAATTGGCGGCGGGCTGAAAACCGCGCTTTGCGGCATTGACGCGGCGCGCAGGGGGGAGAGTTTTCGTCGCTGCGCCCTTAGGGGGGTGCATGTTGCCCCAGCGACGAGAAATAGCCAGCGT
>DASUZP010000120.1:0-35902 GCA_036376775.1 Solirubrobacterales bacterium
GCTGCGCTCAGGGCGTCAGCGCCCGAACCAGCTCGGCCGCCAGCCTGACGTCGGCGATGCGCGCTACCGTCTTTCCCGCGTAGAGCGCCCCGGCGTCGACCAGCGTCTCGGGACCGTCATCGGTGGGTCCCGCCGGCGAAAGCAGCCGGCTGCCGGGACGCTGGGCGCGGATCATCCGGTCCTGCAGCGCGGCCGGCGCGTAGCGGGCGCCCGGGGCGAGCAGGCGGTTGATCAGCCGGTTCAGCGCCGGGCCGCGCCGGTCGGCGCCCAGCCGGCGTTCCGTCGCGGCGTTGGCGACGACGCGATGTGGCGCGGGCCAGCCGGCGCCGAAGAGCTCGGTGAGGATGGTGTCCTGCGCCTCGAGCAGGCGCTGAACGTACCCGGGGTGAGCACGACTCTCCTCCGAGAGCAGGAAGCGGGTGCCCGCCAGCGCGGCGCTTGCCCCCGCTTCAAGCGCCTCCCCGACGTCGCTGCGCGCGGCGATGCCGCCCGCGAGCAGCAGCGGGTAGTCAGCCGGCAGGGCGCTCCTGACCCGCTCGAACAGCTCGAGCGCCGGCATCTCCCCGCGCACGTGACCGCCCGCCTCGACACCCTGGACGATCGCGGCGTCGGCGCCGGCTGCGTGGGCCGAGCGCGCCTCGGCCACCGAACCGCACTGGTGCATCCAGACGCCGGCGGTACGCCGCCGGGGCTTGCCCCAGAAGGTGACGACCACGTCAGCCTCGGCCGCTGCCGCAAACCAGTCGCGGCGGGCGAAGGGCAGCAGCAGGTTGACCGCAAGCGGCCGTCCGGTCAGCGCCCGCGCCGCCGCCAGCTCGTGGCGGATCGCCGCCGCCCCGTTGACGGCGATAGTCCCGAGCCCACCGGCCTCCGACACCGCCGCCGCGAGCTCGTGGCGACTGAGCCCGCCGCCCATTCCGGCCTGGACGACGGGCGCTTCGATACCGAGGCGCTCGAGTAGCAGCACGCCCGCAGTCTAGGTTCGCCGGCTCATTCGTCGGCGTCCGTCACGGCACCATCGTCACGCGGCCAAAGGCGTTCCGGCCCTCCAGGTACGCGTGGGCCGCGGCCGCCTCGGCGAGCGGGAAGGACCTGTCGATCTCGACGTGCAGCTCTTCGCCTGCCACGCGCCCGATCAGGTCGGCGATCATCGGATGGACCCGCGCGTACTCGGCCAGCATCGCCCCGCCCAGATAGACGCCGCGCAGCGTGTTGTTCTTCCCCCAGAGCAGTTTGGCCTCGAGGTCCGAACCGGCCCGGGCGGCAACGCCCACGCTGACCAGCGTCCCCCGGTAGGCCAGCGCGTCGATCCCGTCCACCAGGTTCTTCCCACCGACCGAATCCAGGATGAGGTCGACGCCGCGGCCGTCGGTCAGCTCTTTGACCCGGGCGACGAAGTTCTCGCTTGCGTAGTTGATGCCGTGGTCGAGCCCGAGCGGCTTCAAGCGCTCGAGCTTCTCGTCGCTCGAGGCGGTCGAGATCACCGTCGCACCCACCTGGCTCGCCATCTGGATTGCCGCCATCCCGACGCCGCCGGCGCCGGCATGGATCAGCGCGGTCTGCCCCTGCTCGAGGCTCGCGGCCGTGAACAGGCACTCGTGCGCCGTGCCGAAGGCGACCGGAATGCACGCCGCCGCAGCGGGATCGAGCCCCGCGGGGATGGGCCAGGTCATCACCGCCGGTACGACTCGCTTCTCGGCATGGGAGCCGTCTGCGTTGAGCGCGACCACCTTCTCGCCCACGGCGGGACTCTCGACCCCGGCGCCGACCTCGACCACCGTGCCGGCGCACAGATAGCCGACGATGTGAGGCGTCGCCGGCGGCGCCGAGCCCGCCCGGGCGAGCAGATCGCCGCCCTCGATGCTGATCGCCTCGACGTCCACCAGAACGCAACCGTCCGGACACGCCGGATCGGGGATCTCCTCGTAGCGCAGCACGTCCGGAGCGCCGTTCTCGAATATCACCGCCGCCTTCACGCCTTCATCCTATGGGCCAACCCATCGTCGATCGCAGCATTTGGAGGTCTATGGGCCTCACAAAGCTGCGATATGTCAGCGCTGGCCGGCGTCCAGCAGGCCGGCGACCACCTGCGCCAGACTCTCGCCGCGGGGAGTCAGCAGGTACTCGGTGTGAGGCGGGCGCCCAGGTACCAGGCGCCGCTCGACGATCCGCTCGGCCTCGAGCTGCTCGAGACGATCCGACAGCGTCGTCGGCGAGACGCCCGGCAGCGACTGGCGGAACTCGTTGAAGCGGCTGGCGCCGCTGGCGCAGGCGTAGATCGTCGCCAGCGTCCAGCGGCGCTCGAGCAGGCCGGCAACCGCTCGCAGCTCGGGAGGAACCGGTGCGCAGCTACGACATCGCGGCGACATCGGCTCCACTCTCGGCGGGCTCGAGCGCCTGCGCGAGGACCTCGTCGACGCTCATCACCGGATGGAAGGTCATCTGCTCGCGCACCTCGTCGGGGACCTCGGCGAGGTCGCCCCGGTTGCGCTCGGGCAGGATCACCTCGGTCAGCCCGGCGGCATGCGCAGCGAGCACCTTCTGCTTGAGGCCGCCGATCGGCAGCACCCGGCCCTGCAGCGTCACCTCTCCGGTCATGCCGACGGTGTGCTTCACCGGCCGCCCGGAGAGCAGCGAGACCAGCGCGGTGGTCATCGCCGTGCCCGCGCTGGGGCCGTCCTTGGGGATCGCCCCGGCCGGGACGTGCAGGTGGAACTCGCGCTGGAAGCGCTCGGGGTCGATGCCGAGCTCCTCGCTGTGCGAGCGGGCGTAGGAGAGGGCGATCCGAGCCGACTCCTTCATCACGTCGCCGAGCTGCCCGGTGAGGACAAGACCCTTGTCGCCGTCCATCGCGGTCGCCTCGATGAAGAGGACATCACCGCCGGTCCCGGTGACGGCGAGCCCGGTCGAGACGCCGGGGATCGCGGTCCGCTCGACCGACTCCTGGAAGAAGCGCTGGCGCCCGAGCGCCTCGCGCAGCGCCGCCTCGTCGAGCACGATCGGGCCGCCGGCCTCGCCGGAGGCGATCCGGGTGGCGGCGCCACGCAGCAGCTTGCCCAGCTCGCGCTCGAGCTGGCGCACACCGGCCTCGCGCGTGTACTCGGCGATGACGCTGCGCAGGATCCCGTCGCCGACCTCGATCTCGTCGGGCTCGAGCCCGTTGCGCACCAACTGGCGCGGCAGCAGGTAGCCCCTGGCGATCGCCAGCTTCTCCTCGGTCGTGTAGCCGTCGAAGGCGATCGTCTCCATGCGGTCGAGCAACGGCGCCGGGATCGTGTCGGTGAGGTTGGCCGTCGCCAAGAAGACGACCTCGGAGAGGTCGACCTCGACGTCGAGGTAATGGTCGCGGAAGGAGTGATTCTGCGCCGGGTCGAGCACCTCCAGCAACGCTGCCGAGGGGTCGCCGCGCCAGTCGGCGCCTACCTTGTCGACCTCGTCGAGGAGGATCACCGGGTTCATCGTGCCGGCGTCGCGCAGGGCGCGGACGATCCGCCCCGGCAGGGCGCCGATGTAGGTGCGACGGTGACCGCGGATCTCGGCCTCGTCATGCAGGCCGCCGAGGCTGATGCGGACGAACTCGCGTCCCAGCGCGCGGGCAATCGACTCGCCGATCGAGGTCTTGCCGGTGCCGGGGGGTCCGACCAGGGTCAGGATCGCGCCGTTGGCACGGCTGTCCTCCTCGTCCTTGCCGCGTTCCTCGCGCAGCTTGCGCACGGCGATGAACTCGGTGATCCGCCGCTTCACGTCATCGAGCCCGGCGTGGTCGGCGTCGAGCACCTCGCGCGTGTAGGCAGGGTCGAGCCGCTCCTCGGAGCGCTTCGACCATGGCACCGCGATCAGCCAATCGAGGTAGCTGCGGATCATCGACGACTCGGGCGACTGCTCGCCCTGGCGCTCGAGCCGGCGCAGCTCCCGCTCGGCCTGCTCGGCGACCGCCTCCGGCATCTCGGCCTCGGCGATCTTGCGCTCGTATTCCTCGATCAGGCTGCCCTCGTCCTCGCCCAGCTCCTTGCGAATCGAGTCCATCTGTTTGCGCAGGAAGTAGTCGCGTTGCTGTTTCTGGGCGCCGGACTCGACGTCCTCGCGGATGCGGCTGCGCACCTGCAGCTCGGCGAGGCGCTCGCGCTGCAGTTCGACCGCGAGCTCCAGCCGGGCGGTGACGTCCAGCGTCTCCAGCAGGCCCAGCTTCTGCTCGACCGAGAGGTCCGGGCTGAGCCCGGAGGTGTCGGCGAGCGCCCCCGGCTCCTCGACCGAGCGCAGGAAGGCGGCGATCCGCCCGTCGTCGCCGCGCAGCGCGAGGATCTCCTCGGCCACGGCGCGGTACTCGCGTTCCAGCTCCTGGGTGTGCTCGTCGTCGGGATGCCCGTCGTGGGCGTCCTGCACGTCGATGTGGAGCGCGTCCCCGTCGGCGTCGCCGGCCAGCGCTGCTCCGGCCAGCCCACGGTGCAGGCCGAGCACGGTTGCGACCGGGGTACCGCCGCGCGAACGACCGCGCTCGATCACCTCAGCGACCACGCCGACGCGGCCGAACTCGCCGTCGCGGCGGGGAAGCAGGAAGACCCGCTCCTCCTCACCGGTATCGATCGGGAGGGTGGCGGAGACGCCCGGGAAGACGATCGCCTCGTCAAGTGGAATCAGAAGGTATGCCATAGCCAGTCCAATTTCTGTAGTTAGTCCTGCAACAGGATAGCGCGGCGATCCGTCAGGTCAACCGAGGTGGCGCCGGAGCGGCTCTCATACTGGCGGCGTGCGGCGGATTGCCCCAGCCATCGCGTGTCTCGCCATCTTGCTCGCCGGGTGCGGCGAAACCAGCACGATCAGGCCGCATGCGACGGAGCGGACCGTGACGACCTTCGTCGTCAAGCACACCGGCTACCGCCCCACCGACATGCGCTGCCCGGCGGGGGTCCCGGCCGAGGTCGGCACCCAATTCCAGTGCCATTTCAGCGGCCCCGAGGGCCCATACACCGCCTACGTGCGCATCCTCAGCGTCGACGGCGAACGGGTCGTCGACCACATCGTCACGCGGCCGAGCCGGAACAACTAGCGCGCAGGCCAGCTCATTTCGAGCGGCCGTAGAGGGTCTCTTCGCGCGGTCGTGGGAGTCGGCGCACTGCGCTACGGTGTCCGCGTGGATCCCGAGCGTGCCCGAGAGTTGCTTTCCCGCGAGCGAGAGCAGATCGAGCAGGAGATCGCGACGATCGAGCGGGAAGGCCCCGAAGAGGGAGACGACCGGGTCGAGCCCGGCGACCTGAATTCGGAGAGCCTCTACCAAGACGAGCTCGACGCCGGCCGCAATCAGGACCTCAAAGAACGGCTCGCCGCGGTCGAGCGAGCCGAGGCCCGCCTCGAGGCAGGGACCTACGGACAATCGGTCCGCAGCGGCGCCCAGATCCCCGACCAGAGGCTCGAAGCGCATCCGACCGCGGAGCTGACGGTCGAGGAGCAGGAGCACGCCCCCAGCTCCGGTTAATAGGCCTTCTGCCGGTCGGGACTTATCGCCGAGCGGGCGCGGGCGGCGCGCACCGCGGCCGCGAGGGTGTCTATGTCGTAGGCGCCCTCGTGGCGGCGCTCGTTGACGAAAAAGGTCGGCGTGCCGGTGACGCCGCTGATGTCGGCGGAGTCGACGTCTTCCTCGACCCGGGGCGCGTGGGCGTGGCGGCGCAGATCCTCGCGATAGCGGTCGAGGTCGAGGTCGAGCTGCTCGGCATAGGCATGAAGATCGAGCGGCCGCAGCTCGCCCTGGTGATCGAGCAGCAGGTCGTGCATCTCCCAGAAGGCGCCCTGGGCAGCCGCCGCCTCGGCCGCCTCGGCGGCAAGCTCGGCGTTCGGGTGGACGTCGGACAGCGGCAGGTGACGCCAGACGTAACAGACGTCGCCGAAGTCGACCAGCAGCTCGCGCACGACCGGCTCGGCCTTGCCGCAGTACGGGCACTCGAAGTCCCCGTACTCGACCACCGTCACCGGCGCCTCGACCGGACCTCGCAGATGATCTCGAGCGGGGTCGACCGGCACGCCCAGGTCGGGAAGCGTCTCCGAGCTGCCCAGCAGAGCGCGGATCCGGGCCTGACGGGGGAGCAGCGCCGTGGCACGGAAGACCAACCAGGTCAAGGTCGAGGCGACGAGCGCCGCGCTCAGCACGCCGAGCTTCGCCTCGCGCAGTTCGATCCCGTCGAAGGCGAGCGCGGCGATCAGCAGGGAGACGGTAAAACCGATCCCCGCGATCGCGCCGCCTCCGGCGGTTGCCGCCCAGCCCACCGGCGGCCGCAGCCGGCCGCGGCTCAGCATGGTCACCAGCCAGGAGGTGCCGGCGACGCCCACCGGCTTGCCGAGCACGTAGGCAAAGACGATCCCGAGCGTGATCGGCGAGGTGTAGGCGTGCGCGAGGAAGTCCCCGTCGAGCGCGATGCCGACGTTCGCAAGCGCGAACAACGGCACGATCGCGTAGCTCGTCCACGGGTGGTAGAGCTGCAGCAGCCTGGCGTTCGGCGAGACGGCCGCCTCCAACCCGGCGCGGGCGGTGCGGGCCAGCTGCGGCGTCGGCTGCTCGCGGAAGCTGCGGAACAGGTCAGTCGCCCGCTCGAGCTCCCCTCGGCCGGCCGGATATGCCCAGGCGATCAGCCCGACCGCCAGGCCGAGCACGACGGGATCGACGCCCGACTCGAAGAGCGCCACCCAGGCAACCGCGGCAAGTAAGAAGTAAAGGAGGCCGAGCCGGATCCCGACCGCGCGGGCGGCGAGGATCAGGGCGAAGACCCCGACGGCGATCAGCAGCGGCTCGAGGGCGACGTCGCCGCTGTAGGCGACGGCGATAACCAGCAACGCGACCACGTCGTCGACGACGATGATCGTCAGCATGAAGCCGCGCAGCCGGTCGGGAAACCGTGGCCCGACCAGGGCCAGCATTCCGAGGGCAAACGCGGTGTCGGTCGACATCGCCACCCCCCACCCCTGGGCCGAATCGTGGCCGCCGTTGATGGCCAGGTAGATGGCAACCGGCAGCGCCATCCCACCGAGGCCGGCGAGCAGAGGCAACGCCAGGCGGCGGCGCTCGCGCAGCTCGCCGAGGTCGAACTCGCGGCGAACCTCGAGCCCGATGACGAAGAAGAAAAAGGTCATCAGCCCGCTGTTGACCCAGTCGCGAAGGTCCTGGGAGATGCCCGAGCCGCCGACCTGGATCGAGAGCTGCGTCTGCCAGACGCTCTCGTAGGAGGAGAGATCGATATTGGCCCAGACGATCGCCGCCAGCGCCGCAACCAGAAGCACGCTGGCGCTCCCGGTCTCGGTGGCAAGAAAATCGCGCAGCGGTTCCTGCAGGCTGCGAGCCCAGGCGGTTCGCCCGCTGAAAGCCGATCGTGCCGAGGCCTCGCTCATCCCGGCAAGCTTGCCAGCCACCGCCGTCGCGCCTGTACCAGTGGCTTCAATGAAGGGTGGTACTTCGGTGGTACACTGATCTCGATGCCAACGCAACATCACCGAATCCAGGTCACCGAGGATCGTGAGCTCACCGCCGCACTGCGTGCGGCAGCCCCCCATCTACCCGCTGGCCTACCCCGTTCCCAGCAGGTGCGCGAATTGGCGATCGCGGGGGCGCGCCACCTCGCTGCGGTGCCGGCGGACGAGACCAACCGTCAGAAGTTGCTGGAGGAGCTGGCCGACAATTTCAGGGAGCCCGAGACTGCGCCCTGGGACTGGGAGGCGCTGCGCGAGGGAAAGCGCCGTGCCTGGCCGATCCGCTAGCGATTCCTGGGGAGAGCTGCCGCTGCTTGTCGATACCTCGGCTTGGGCGCGGGCCGGGCACCCAACCACTCGCGATCGCTGGCTCGCCGTCCTGCTCGGAGATCGGCTGCGTCTTTCCCCTCTCATCCGCATCGAGATCCTGTTGAGCGCCCGTGGCGGCAGCCAGTTCGACACGCTCGCTGAGCGCCTCGACACCATTCGCGCCGCTCCACTCAGCTCTTCGATCGTCCGCGCCGCCGAAGCGGGAATGCGGGGTCTTGCCCACCGATCCGCCGGGGCACAACGCCTGCCTGTCGTCGACTACCTGGTGGCCGCCACCGCACAGGAGCTCGGCGGCGCAGTTATCCACTACGACCGGGACTACGACACACTCGCCGAACTGATGGAGTTCGAGTCGATCTGGCTGGCGCCGGCCGGCGCACTACCTTAAGGCGTCGCTGCTGTTAAAGCGGCTGCAGGCGGGTCTTCTCGACCCGGGCGAGCTTGCGTTTGAGGCGTTTGAATTCCGCCTCCTGAGTGGGCGTGCGTTTGTAGCCGCTGAAGGCGATGTTCCGCTTCTCCAGCGGGTCGTCCTTCAGGTCGTACATCTCCCACTGCGGCCGTTTGCGCCGTTCGATGTCGTAGTACTTGGCCAGCTTCCAACGGCCTTCGCGGATGCTGACGATGTGGTTGGGCGGTTTCGGGTAGGGACCGTGGGACTGTCCCGACTGGAAGTCGTCGTAGGTGAAGACGACGTAGTCCTGGGTCGAGCGGTTCGAGGACGGGTGCAGGACCAGCTTCGAGTAGTCGACCCCCTGCCAGTTCGCCCGGGCGCTCTTCGGCGCCTGTGCCAGGCTCGCCAGAGTCGGCAGGAAGTCGACGTGGGAGACGAGCGCTTCGGTCTTTGCCGGCGTCGGGAACAGTTTCGGGTTCGAGTAGACGAGCGGCACCCGGGTCGCCTCCTCGTAGAAGTTGAAGTTCTTCTGCCGCAGGCCGCCGTGGGTCAACCCCATCTCACCGTGATCGGCGGTGCGGATCACCAGCGTCTTCTCGAACAGGCCGGTCTCTTCCAGCTTGTCGAGGACGTTGACCAGGTAGCTGTCGGAGGAGCGCATCAGGTTGCCGTAGAAGTTCAGGTAGTTACGCCGCTGCTCGTCGTTTTTCAGTTTCCCGGTCAGGTTGAAGATCCGCAGGAATTCCGCCTGGACCGAGGGCTTGGTCGAGAGGTCTTCTTCGCCGGTCGCCGGCGTGTCGATGTTCCCCTCCAGCCAGGAGTCGTCGTAGCCGGCTTCTTCGAAGGACTTGTTCGGATAGAAGAGGACGTCGTGCGGGTTGACCAGCGAGATCACCATGAAGAAGGGCTGCTGCTGGGCCGCGGTCGAGCTCAGGTACTGGAGCGCGCCCTCGGTGCCCGCCGCTGCTTCGCCGACCGAGTCGATGAAGCGCCCGTCGTTGTCGATGAAGCCGCCGCCGGCCTCGGGAACGCTCTGATTGGCGCCCGCGTCCGGCGGGTCCCAGCGCGAGAAACCGTACTTTTCGAGGTCGGCGGGGACAGCCTCCGATCCGGCCGGCTTCGAGCAGTGCCACTTGCCCTTGTAGACGACGTTGTAGCCCGCCGCCTTCATCACCGTGGCGAGGTTCTTCAGATCGACGGGCAGTTCGACCTGCGGGTATTCGGAGGCCGGCATGTCTTCCTCGAGCGTGTACTTGACCCCGTGCTGGGCGGGGAAGTAACCGCTCATCAGCGTCGAGCGCGCCGGCGAGCACATGCAGGCGTTGGTGAAGGCGCGTTCGAAGCTGAGGCCGTGCCGTCGCAGCCGCCGCATCCCCGGCAGGTTCTGGCGCAGCCAGTTCGGCGGGAAGTGCTGGATCGCCCGTTCCTGGTCGGTGAGGAAGAGGACGATGTTCATCCCGGCGACCCCGCCCCGCTTACCCGCCGCCGCGCCGAGCGCCCGCTCGACCCCGGCGCCCTGGGCCAGCAGCGCCGCCGCGGCGGCGGTCGCTCCCGATCCGATCAGCTCCTTGCGGGTGAGCCCGCCCTCGCGCCTGTCCGTTCGACTCATTTGTTCCTCCGGAAAATGTCGACGGCGTTGCTGCCGAACGACGTCGAGTAGAGATAGCGACCGTCGGGGCTGAGCGCGATCGAGCTGACGCCGGCCAGCGCGCGGGCGCGCGTACAGCCCGGAACCGTGCGCGGGGCGAGGCAGCCCGCACGGCCCGGCTTCTGAGCCACCACGCCGGATTTCCTGCTGCGATCGAGGACGGCGATCGCGCCGGTTGCAAAGGCTGCGCCGTAGACATTGCCCCCGTCGGGCGAGACGGCGAGGCCCTCGGGCGAGCTGAGGGCACGGCCGAAGGAACAGCCGACCGCGCGCAGCCAGACCAGGCAGCCGGAGGTACCGGGCTTCTGCGCAAGGACACCGGATGAGGTAGAGCGGGTGAACGAAGTGACGCTGTTGCTGAACAGCGAGGTCACATACACCCCCTGGTCATCGGGGCTGACGGTCACCGCGTTAGCGCCGTCGAGCTCCACCCCCGCGGTGCAGCCGCTCAGCGCGCTGTTGACGATGCAGCCGCTGCCGTCGGTCGCCTGCGTGAGGGCGCCGGTGGACGGATCGCGAGAGAGCACGACGGTGGCGTTCGAGAGCGCGGTCGCGACGTAGACGTTGGCGCCGTCGCCGCTGATCGCCATCCCCTCCGGCGCTCCCAGCGCGACGGCGGGAGCGCAGCCGCTCGTCGCTTCGGCGATGCATCCGCTGCTGTCCGTCGGCTGCGTGAGGGCGCCGGTGGACGGATCGCGGACGAAGATCGCCACTGCGTTGCCGAAGAACGAGCCGACGTAGACGTTCTTGCCGTCGGGGCTGACGACGACGACGTCCGGCGCGACCAGCGCACGACCGGCGGCGCAAACCGGAACCGGCAACCCGGAGATGCAGCCGGCACTGGCGGGCGGCTGGGTAAGCGTGCCGGTCGAGCGGTCGCGGCGGAAGATGCTGATCGCATTGCTTCCCCGCGAGGTCGCGTAGACGTTGCGCCCGTCGGGGCTGACCGCGACCGAGTTCGGGCCGTTGAGGCCGGCGCCCCTGGCGCAGTCTTCAGCGCCTTTGGCGGCGATGCATCCCTCCGCCCCCCTCGGCTGCGTCAGCGCTCCCGTGCGCGGGTTGCGCCTGAAGACCGCGATCGCGTCGCTTTTCGAGGACGCGACGTAGACGTTCTTGCCGTTCGGGCTGAGCGCGATCGCGCGCGAGCCCATGAACGGGCCGGCGCCCTTGAGGCCGCGGGCCGTCCCACAGCCGGCGGATGGGGTCGAGCGATCGACCAGGCAGCCCCGCGCGCCAGGCAGCTGGGTCAGCGTCCCCGCCGCACTCGCCTTGTGGCCGGCGGACCCCGACGGCGGTCCGGCCAGCGCGCTCGCCGGCAGTACCAGCACCGCGAGTGCCGCTGACGCGGCGAACGCCTTTGGTGTCGAGCGAAATCTTCGGAGGGTCATTTCGCGGCAGCGTAGTCGGGGCTGCGGACACGGACACGCAGCGTAAGAACCACCTTCAAATGAGCGCGGGGCCCCAGCTGGGCCGTGGTCATTTTGAAAGTGGTTCTAAGTCGGCAAAATCGGGGGGAGTAGGTTGGCAGGTGGGTAGTTAGAGCAGGAAACAACGAAGGGAAGGCGATGACCTCACTGGACGGAACCGTTGCTCTGATCACCGGCGCCAGCAGCGGCATCGGCGAGGCGACCGCGCGGTCGCTGGCGGCTCAGGGGGCCAAGGTCGCAGTGGCCGCCCGCCGGCTGGAGCGATTGGAGCGGCTGGCGGCCGAGATCGGCGGCCAGGGCCACACCGCTCTGGCGATCCAGGCCGACATCGCCAACCAGGCGCAGGCCAATACCGCCGTCGACCGCACGGTCGAAGAGCTGGGTCGTCTGGACATCGTCGTCAACAACGCGGGTGTGATGCTGCTGGGCCCGATCGAGGACGCGCCCACCGAGGAGTGGGATCGGATGATCGACCTCAACCTGAAGGGCCTGATCAACACCACCCACGCCGCCCTGCCACACCTGCTGGGAGCGGCGGAGGACTCGGCGCGGGGCTGCGCCGACGTGGTCAACATCAGCTCGGTCGCCGGCCGGGTCGCCCGCGCCGGCTCAGGTGTCTACAACCTGACCAAGCACGGTGTCGGCGCCTTCAGCGAGTCCTTCCGCCAGGAGTTCGCCAAGCGCAAGGTCAGGTCGACCCTGATCGAGCCGGGAGCCGTGGGGACGGAGCTGACCGACCACCTCCGCGACGGGGTGAAGGAGCAGGTGAGAGCGCGCTTTTCCGACACCCACATACTCGAGGCCACCGACGTCGCCGACACTATCGCCTTCGCCGTGACCCGCCCCTGGCACGTCTCCCTCAACGAGATCCTGATCCGACCGACCGAGCAGCAGGCCTGAGAGTCAGGGCGCCGGCCGGTCGCTACCCCGGTCGGGCGGCGGCGTGATCAGCGCGACGGGAACCGAGAGGCCCGCGGCGCGGCGAAGGGTGGCGATGCGGCGGCCCGGCTGGATGGCGGGGCGAACCTCGCTGACGCGATCGCCCAGGCCGGCGACGGTCGTGTCCAGGTCGGGGGCGACAAAGGCGAGGCCCCAGAAGAAGGCAGGCCGAACGCCTCCGGCGCGTTCGATCGCCTTGGGAGGCTCCTGCACGACCTCGAGGATGGTCGCACCGAGACGAAAGAACGCTTGACGCGGAGCACCGGCAGGCGTCGGCTCCTCGCGGATGCGGCGCAGGTCGAGGCCGGCGCCCTGTAACGCCGCAACCGTCCGATCGAGCGCGGACGCGATCGCGACGACATGGTCGAGCGCGGTAACGCCGTTGGGGTGCGCAGGCTGCTGCTCCCCCGGTGGCTGGCGCTCCGACAGCGTCGTCGGCAGCCCGTCGAGCTCGGTGCTCTCGATACCGCGTAGCGACCAGCCGGTCAGACCCTTACCGGCGTCGAGGCCCGCCAACCGGATCCGCACATCCCCGACGACGAAGCTGTCGCCGTCGAGCTCGAATCCCAGCGCCGACCAGGCCTGCGGCGGGTCGGCGACCGTCAGCTCGTCGAGCGTCGCGGTCACGTCAGACGGACGGCGCCGGCCTCGAGGTCCAGCAAGGCGCGCTTCCTTTGCAGGCCGCCGCCGTAGCCGGTGAGCGATCCGTCGGCACCGATGACACGATGACACGGCACCAGGATCGGCGTCGGGGTCTGGCCGACCGCAGCGGCAGCGGCGCGGACACGCCGGTGGGGCTCGAGGCCGCCCGGGTATGCGGACTCTTCGATCTCCCCGGCGAGCTCGCCGTAGCTGATCGTGGAGCCATAGGGAATCTGCCGGAGTCGAGCCCAGACGAGCTTCTGAAGGGGCGAGCCGTCGAGGTCGAGGGGCAGATCGAAGCCCTTCCGCTCACCGGCGAAATACTCGTCGAGCTGGGCGATCGTCTCGGTCATCGGACGGCGGGCCGCCTCGCTGAGCCGAGGAGCGTGACCGGGGAAGTGGATCCTTCCGATTCCGCCTGGACCGCCGATCGCCGTCAACAGGCCCAGTGGGCTCTCATAGGTCGTCCATTCGACGGTTCGGCTCATATCGGCTCGGCGCCCTTCGGGCAAGGCTGTCCTTTCTGCTGGCCAGCTCTCATTCAACGACCTGGGGCGTGGGTTTGTGAGATCGGGCCGCACACGGCCAGGGTCTCAGTTGCCTCGGAGGAGCTCGTCGAGCGTGCTGCCGCCGATCACGGACTGCGGTTGTTCGGCCACCACGTCCGAACCGGGTCGGGCGTGCTCGTCGCGGCGCTTGATCAGTAGCCACTGGGGCTTTTCGCCAGGACGGGTGCGCTGCAGGGCGAAGCCGCCGCGCAGCTTGTCGCCGTGGAGGACGAACACGGCATGGCCACGCTCGAGCGCCTGCGGCCACGCCACCCGGCCGCCCTGCTCGTAGCGCCCCCGATCCCAGACGATCGCGCGACCATCACCGATCTCGCCCTCGAAATCGTTGTCGGCAATCGCGTGGTCGGCGACCTCCAGGGCGAGCCGTTTGACGGCGGGGTCCAGCGAGGGGCCCTTCGGGACCGCCCACGAGCGCATCGCCCCGTCCACCTCCAGGCGCAAGTCGAAGTGGCGCGCGGTGGCGGCGTGCTCGCGGACGACGAAGACGCCGGCGCTGACACCGCGGATCGCGAACTGCTCGTGTCCCTCGACCCGCACAGTCTCGATCGCCACCTCGTCGATCCGCGCGGCCGGCGGACCGTCCCGCAGGAAGGACACCATCTCCTCGACCGCCGACTCACTCCCCTCGACATGGACATGCACGCTGCCGTCCTCTGCATTGCGCACCCAGCCCATCAATCCGAGCCGCCGCGCCCACGACAGAGCCGCATCGCGATACCCGACGCCCTGCACCCCACCGCGCACAACAGCACGCACTGCCGTCGCGTCCGTGTCGGCCCGCTCAGTCACGGCCTCTACCGCGGGCGACTTTGCAGTGTCTCCGGGGCACTGGACAGCCCGATCAGGAGGGCTCGTGAAGCAGCTCACCTGGTGGGACTTCGAGCGCTGCCGCCAGGCGTTCCATCGTCGAGACTCGCGGGTCGCGTTTACCGGCCTCGATCCTGCTCACCTCGGTCGGGTGGACACGACTTCGGTACCCAACCTCCTCCTGCGTCAGGTTGCGCTGTTCTCGCATCCTTCGAAGGTTCCTGCCAAGGTTTCCCACGCTGGCATCGTCTGGATTCGCGACGTACTGTTCCATAGGAAAATTCACAAGTCCCGCGACGATAGCAGACCGACCAAGCGCTCAGTCATAGGAGCCTCGACGCAGGTACGCTACGCGCATGTCGAGGCCAATTGCGACTGCCGTCGTGCTTTTTTCGGCATCGGCCCTGAGTATCGGATGGAGTCCCCCGAGCATCTCCGCCGCCGCATTGAGCACTGTCGGCCATGGCCGACAAGCGAAGATGCTCTTCCCCACGTTGGACTACGGCAGCCTGCACGGTGGCATCATCTGGCATGCCTGGGTCAGACCACACCACTGGAGCGATGGCGACGATATGAGCGTGCTCCACGCGAGGTGGACTTCATGGGGAAACCGCCGGGCGACCGCGAGGGTACGGGTGGTGGTTGCGGGCAGGCGAGGACACGGCCGCGTGACCCTGAGCTCGCCAGGCTATTGCGCCACTGCCCATACCTACGGTTTCCTCAAAGAAACCGATCGGGGCGGACCCTGGGGGCATGGAGGAACCATCGACCTCACGACCTTGTGCGAATCGTGAGCGACCCTCAGCGATGAGCCATCGGATCGGAATGACCCTTTGCGCGATCTGCGCCACGGCGGCGCTCGCCGCCCCGTCTGCGGACGCGTTGAGGCCGCCCGGACCTACAGCCGCCCAGCGCGACCAGGGCGGGCTGCGACTTTCCCCTTCCGGGCTTGGTCCGGTCCGCTTCGGAATGGACGTCGCCGAGGCGGATCGCGCTCTCGGCTCCGCCATATCCGTCGAAGACGGCATCAACGACTGTGCCTTCTGGACGCTCCCCGGGATGCCCGCCGGCAGCCAGCTGATTGCGCTGCGTGGACGCCTCTCCTACGCGATCCTCTTCAAGCGCGCGACGGCGACGACGCGCGGCGTCAGGGTCGGCGACAGTCTCCGCCGCTTGCGCCATCGCTACCGCGGAAGACTCCATCGCGGCCGCACCGCCTCCCTCGGCTACGCCGACCAGCGACTCTTCACCACCACGCACGACGGTGAGGCGACCTATGAGATCGAGTTCGACATTGTCAAAGGGCGTGTCGCGTTCGTCAGCGCCGGAACCCGTCACGTGATCGAAACCTTCGGCGAGTGCGCCTAGAGTGCCGAGAATTGGACGGAGCTAATCTGAGAGAGACCATGCAGACGCCTGCCGAGAACGCCGCCCTTTCAGCCTTCATCGACGCCGCCACGAGCGACGCCGATCCCGGCTACCCGCCGGGCGCTGCCTTCATCCCCTGGCAGGAGACCCCGCAGACCGACCGCATCCTCTGGCGCTACCTGCACGAAGGTCGCCCCGCTGTCATCGTCGGCACGAGCGACTTCGACATGCTGATCGAACCAATTCAGCTCAGCCGATTTGCTCGCCTCCGCAACGAGGTTCTCCAGCGGATCACGGTCGAGGTCTCCTACCGGCGCAAGGAAGCTCCGCCCACGCCCGACATCCCCCCGGTTCGGGCAGACATCGGGCGACACGCGCTTGAGCGCCTCACCCCCACTGCAGCCTGAGTCCGCGACGCAAGCTCGAATGACAAGAGCAGCCGATCCCCCGACTGGCGTTCTTCACCATCACGACACCGATGGCTGATGGGCAGAGTCGCCCGACGTTGACGGCTGGTCGCCGTGACACCTACGCCGAGATCGTCAAACTTGCCGAGGAGGGCGTCCCGTTCGCCCTCTGTCACAGCGTCGCGCCGGAGCACTATGTCCCCGCATGCGAGCGCGTTCCGGTCTGAGTCTCCGAACCCCCTCAGGTAATCCTCTGGCCGCCCGATGGAAAGGGCGGACAGACCAATTCGAGTCTGCCCGCCCCTTCTAATCCAGCCGGTTGCGACTGCCCCCAGTGGATCATGGGAGGCGACCCTTGGGGGGAATGAAACCGTGCAGTCCCGACCGTCATCAAACCCTAGATTGATCGAGCTTTGCCATCACATCATGTGCCGAAGCTAAAGCGGGCAGGCTTCCTACGGCGCCTTGGCCAACTCCCTCGAACCCTCCAGTACTGCCAGTCCGACCGTCATGGCGATGGGCTCCTCGCCTGATTTGGCCATGCGGCGCTGAGCCCGCGCCTGCTCCTGGGAGATGAATCCAAGTAAGTCTTCCGTCCCCTTAATGACGCTGGACCGGCCCTGTCGATCGAGACTGACAAACGACCAACTGACGCATCGATCCCGACGCGCGTCGAAGCTACCCGCCATCATTGCCTCTCTCATCTTTTCGCTAAGGCGCTCGAATGCACACCAGCTCTCCGTAGCCAAAAGCACGCCTGGCGGGTCAATGCACGGGTCGTAGTCGAGGATCGCTGGTTTGGTCGCGCGATAGAACCGCTCCGTCGCCCCACGTCGCTGCTTTTCCCCTGTCTTACCCACCCAGCCGCCACCTTCGAGTCCCTTGAAGCGGCGACTGATTGCGCTTTTGCTCGCCATCCCGAACTCCCGATGAAATTGCGTCACACTCATTTGTCGGCGGTTTAACTCCGCAAGGATTTGCATACTGATCTCGTCTCCGAGAATCGGCGCAAGACGTTCTGGAAAGGAGACATTGGGATCTAGGCGGCTCTCTAATAAGACAGAGGTAGGTAGCTCCCTTTCAGTCGTTGGCGATTCGAATCCGACCAAGAACACATCCGTCCGGCGCAACTCCTCGCCGCTGTGGCGGGCGCGATGGTGTGAATCTTCCTGCTCGTCGTAAACGTGCACGAAATGGGCCGTAACGGCCTCCATGACACGTCTCCAACCTCTCTCGTCAAGCAAGAGCTGCGTGCAGGTCAGATCGTGCGTATCGTCTGCCTTCATCCTCGACAATTCCAGGGCTCCACGCAGTCTTGGGGCAACCTGCCTGAATATGTTCCAACTGGAAGTGACCCGGACGGAGTACGGCAGGAGACCCCAGGTCTCCCGATCAAAGAACGCCGGTTCCGTTGCCCGGTAGAAGTGCTCGACGCCACCACGCCGGCTGCCACCTGGACCCTCGCTTCGAAGATATCTGAGCCAGTCCTCTCTCGCCAGCATCTTGAAGTTCTGATTGACCCGCGCAGGCGAGCCTCCACCGAACTCCTCGTGGAACTGCTTTGCGCTCATTGGGCGCATGTAGAGCTCGGCAACAATTTTCAGTCGGAGCTCAACGGCGAAAACCACAGAGAGTCGGCGTAGCCGCTCCCGCGCGTCAGCGCCTATCGCAACCCTTGCAGCCATAAAACCCCCCTCAGTGTTCGCTCCTGATTGAGCGCACGAGTCTAGCTGCTTATCGAAAAGGGACCGCGCGCGTTCCCTTTTGCCTCTCCCGCTAATCTTACTCAGGATTTTTTACGCTAATTTGGCATGGGAGGTGAAGACATGAAGCTCGCAGCTTGCCGGACCCCGCTGCCCGTCATTTCCATCAGTAAGGTCGGCTAACCAGGCCGAATCCGAGGACAGGGCCGAACTCTGGGCCGGATTAGCCAGAGTTCGGCCAGTCATCGTTGGGGCCAGCGTTGATTGTCATGTCAGTTCTTTTTTAAGGTCGCCACGTGAATTGATCGGGCGACTTTGCGCGTTTAGCTTCTGCTCATGCAAGACGCAGAGGGCGTCAAGACCAAGGCCTTGGGCCGCATGTGCACTGGCCGTCACCCAGGACTCAGCAAGGGGCCGGATCGCACGGATGAGAAAGTCGAGACAAAGGCCTCACAATGAGCGAGCGCGCGCGTCTTGGCGACTCTTGGGAGGGAGCCCTGCTTGTGAAGCTTCTTCCGTCGACCCAGAGCGCGATCATCGATGCGCTGAAAGCGGCCGGGCGCCCTCTCTCGAAGGATGAGCTTTTGGCAGCTTTGGAGAAAGAGAGACCCGTTGGTTCACGCATCAAGCACCACCTGCGTCGCCTCAAAAATCTCAATGCCATCAATGTCGAATCAGACGACGTGGGGCATAGGAGTACCGAGTACCGCCTGACGAAGAAGCCGGGGCATGGTCGGCGATAAAGGCCGGGTCACCGCGCAGTTCGGCCGCAGCTCAGTACCTGCCGCGCAGAGCGCAAGGCGGGGCGGTGGGAAGTAGGCCCACGTGGGGGTCGTAAGGCAAGTCTTTGCCCTACGCCGCCCCGCGCCATGTCACGCAAACCCCAGAGAGAAAGAGAACATGACCAAGTTTGACGACTCACCTCAATACAACGTTGCGATGACTTCTGGCGCTTGCTCGCTGGACGATGAGCAACTTGAGCATGCGGTGTTAATGGAGATCATCCAACTGCACCCAGCTAATCCGACCCTCGATGAGCTGCATCTGGCGCTGAGCTCACGGGTAGGGCTAGAGAGGCACGCGGTCGAAGATTCGCTCTGGGCGCTTAGGCGCTTCGGCCTCGTCCGGGAAAACGGAGATGTCCTCGAACCGACACTTGCCGCCGTTCATGCCTCCGAGCTCTTCCAGTTGGGCTGATCTACCCGCAACACCAGCGCCGCGAGGGTGGCGGTCAAGGGCGCTCGCGCCCGACCTAGGAAGTACCTCAACTGCCGCAGCTGGGGACTAGGATGCTCGCCGTATGCACAAGGTACGAATTGTCCCGACGATCTTTCTGGTGCTTTTCGCCCTGGCGGTCCCCTGTGCAGCCGCGGCGTTGGGCGCCGGTTCGCCGATCGGTCCGGGCAGCCTGGGGAACGACCCTGCAGGAACTGCATCGCAGGTCCACTCGTGCGGCCAGGTGTCCGCCACTTACCCCGATGTCGAAGATGGGTCGGGCCTGGAATTGATTCGAGTCCACGCCATCTCGTGCAAGCGAGCCCGGCATGTCGCAGTCGAATGCATCAAGCGCTACCACGTGCCCGGCTGGCACGCCTACTACGATCGCGACTCCCTGGGCCATCTCCGTAAGGGACGGAAACGGATCGTCGTCAAGGGAATCGCCGGTGGAGCACCGCACTGCATCCCCCCGCCGTCGCCACGCATACACCTTCGGGGCTATCGTCAGTGCGGACAGATCGGCTCGAGCGCTGGATGGGGCTACGGCGACATCCGAGCCTATGGCCTGAGTTGCGCTGCGGCGCGAGCGGCGATCCGCTCGTGGAAGCCCGACGAACCGCACGGCTGGACGCTTCGCCACGGCCGCCACCGCGACGAATTCCACAAGGGCCACAAGCGCATAACCGGCGTGCCACTGGGAGACTGAGGTGAGCGCCACGGGGTTTTCAAAAACGCAGGAGCGGCTCGGGTCCGCTGTCCTGGCGGCAGCGATCGCAGTGTTCGGCTTCATCGCGGTCGAGCAAGCCTCGGGAGGGGAGCTCAGAGCCGGTTCCTCCTCGGCACCGGTCGCCTCGGCCTCCTCGCTCAAGGCGTGCAAGCGCCCACTTGGATACGCCCCCAAAAACGGTGGGTTCGGCCTGATCATCGAAAAGATGCACGTTCAGCGCATCGGCTGTGAGAAGGCCGCCATGATCGGCGGGGCCTACATCGCCGGCGACCCTGTGCCGGCCGGATGGCACTGCCGGCAGGCAACTCGGACGAGCTGCCGCTATCGCCACAGCCGCCGCAAGTTCCGCTTCCAGTTCGGTGGGGACGCAGGCTGAGCGGGTTCGGCGCTTTCCCACCCTCGCTCAGTAATCGGTGCCGGGCTGATACCAGTCCGTGTATGAGCCGCCGCCGTGGCGGAAGTGGCGAACGCGAATGAGCTGGTAGATCGGCACGTTCCCCGCCGGCAGAACCCTCCTCAACTTGGAGACGACCACCCTGGCTTGGTCGCAGCGGCCGGAATAGACATCGCAGACCCGACCGTGAGCCCTGGCGCTTCGATGGCCCCAGCGCTGCCACTTCAGGTCCTTCAGGGCAACGGCGTGCGGCCGGCGATGGCCAGGCACCGGTTGCGCGTCGTAGGGAGATGCTTCCAAGCCGAGGGAGCAGCTGCGCGGCGCGATCCGCAGCGACGGGTAATCCGGCTCGTCGGCGTCGTCGCATGCCAGATACCCATTGCCGTTACCGGCCCGTAAGTCCTGTATGCAGAAGGGCGCCGGCGACGCGCAACGGGCGCCGGCATCGGCATTAGGGGCAGTCAGACAAGCGACGCTCGCGACTCCGGCCACGGCCAACCAAGCCAGTCTGATTTTCACCCCGGTCACTGCATCCGAGACCCTAACGGCTGGGACGAGGACTACCGGATAAACTGCCGCGCCGTTTACGAACGACAGGGGACACAGATGCGTAGAACTGGATTGGCCGCCTTGATAGCTGGATGCACGATCCTCGGCCTGCTCATGGTCAGCGGCTGTGGCGGCTCAAGTTCAAGCAGCCCATCCGAACAGCAGCTCGAAGCGGCCAGGGAACAGGGTGAAAAAGCCGCCCACGAAAGCGACCGGATCGATCGCCTGCAGCACCAGGTCCATCACCTCCAACACGAAGTCCATCGCCATGGCCACACCGTCGTCGTGGAACAAAGCGCGGATGCGGAAACCGCAGACTCTCCCAGCGTCAGCTCAGAAATCTTGAGGACGTTCCACGCGCCGAGTGGAAATGTCTCCTGCGAGATCCTCTCGAACGGCGCCCTCTGCTCCGTCGATTCGATCGGCGAGACCTTCGCCTTCAGCGACGGGCAGGAAGCGCACACGGAATCGGGGGCGGTATTGCCCAGGGGCACCGGTGAACTTGCGCCTTACGGGAGCACCGTGTCCGCCGGCTCGATCGCCTGCACGGTCCCACAGTCCAGCGAACCTCGCGGGATCGTATGCACCGACAGCGAAAGCGGGCACGGCTTTGAGGCCAGCAGAGTCAGCGAACGCCAGAGCGTCTATTGAGGGCCGACCGGATGAAAATGAAGGCCATCGGCAGCGCCTGCGCCGTTCCTCTCGTGCTCGTCGCGCTATCCGGCGTCTCCGCGGCGGCGCCGATCGAACGGAGCCCGTCTCCCCCGCCCTGGGCGAGCAAGCACACCGACTGCACCCAGGCTCTGCCGTCGGTTCCCGGCAAGCCGGCCGACGGTTACAGCGCGTCTCTGCTCGAGGTCGTCGGCCGAAAGCACGTCAGCTGTCACCGGGCCAAGCAGCTCTCGCTTGCCGATTGGCGGCACGGACACCAAGGGCAGGCGCTGCGCTGGCATACGCGCCGCCAATGGAGGTCGACGTCCGGCTCCGCTTACTTCGGCGATTTCGTCGGTCGCCAAGGCCGCGTTCGCGTCGAGTATTACGCGATCCACTGAGATCGAGCGGATAGGATCCCGCCGACGATGGCAAGGAGCACCGAAACCGTGGCACCGCGGCGAGCCAGACGAAAGCCTCTGCTTGTACTCCTGTCATCTGTCCTGATCGTCCTCTTCCTCTCCTCTTGCCTTTGGAGCGTTACCGTCAGCGCCGATTCAAACGTCCGGCTGGCGACCCAGGACTCAGAACATCCTCTGCAGGTCCAGCCCCCCGTCGTCGGTTACACCGGGGACGGCACCGGCTATCTGGGCGGCCGCAAGACCTCACCGCAGCATCAGGATCATGGTGGGTTGAACTGGCTGTCGTGGGGGCGTCGATCGGGTATTGCCCGTGGCTTTGCCTGGCTGAACAACTGCCGGCCCAGCTGCGCCGGTGGCCACTTCCATCCATATCGAGCCAAGGTACGCGTGCGCCGACCTCGCCATGGGCTCTTTACGCGCCTGACGATCAAGGTCAGGCACCACGGCAGGTGGTCGTACGACCATCGAGCGCTTCGCCACATCCCCGCTAGTTCCTACGAAGGCGAATATTACCCCGGCTACTACGAGTGGGATATCTGCGGGGTTCGGTACACCAAGCCGTGCTGAGTCCCCCCGGCCGCGCTACTGCGCCTTCGGCTCCTCCTCCCCTGGCCAGACTCCCGTCGCTTTGGCGAAGGTGCGCCGGGCGCCGTGCTCGGCGAGTCCTTTGACCAGACGGAAGATCGCCCCCTCGACCAGCAGCGCGCCGATCAACTTCGGCCAGGAGAACTCGCGGTGCTCGGGGCGGGGCGGCTCTTCGTCGTCGACAAACCCCCAGAGCCGTTCGAAGATCTTCTTGCCCATAGTTCCGGCGAGCAGGCCCGCGACGATGCCGATCGGGGCGAAAATGAGCTTCATACCTGACTCCGATTCCGATCCTTGGGTTCGTCGCGTGGCTCGAGCTGGATCTCATGCTCGGCCCGCGGGCGCCCCTCTTCGATCTCAGCACTGCGCTCACGCTCGGAGTTCAGCTGGTGGCCGAAGAGGATCGCCAGGTTGCTGATCCAAAACCAGACCAGCAGTGCGATCAGACCGCCGAGGGTTCCGTAGGTCTTGTCATAGGAACCGAAATTGGCGACGTAGAAGGCGAAGGCGGCAGAGGCGATCGCCCAGACGACGATCGCGACGAGACTGCCGGGCGTCACCCATCTGAAGCCGCGCAGCCTCGCGTTCGGCGAGGCGTAGTAGAGGAGGTCGACCATGAGGATGAAGACCAAGGCCATCACCGGCCACTTGGCGATGTTCCAGACGTCCACAGCGGTGCCGCTGAGGCCGAGCGGTTTCGCCACGGCTTCGACGATCGGCCCGGTGAGGACGAGGCCGAGGGCCAGGGCCGCAATCGAGACGATCATCGCCAGGGTGACTGCGAGCTGCAGCGGGCGGAGCTTCCAGAAGGGTCGACCCTCCGGCGTCTCATAGATGACGTTGGAGGCTCGCATGAAGGCCCCGATGTAGGCGGACGCGGCCCACAGTGCCGCTGCCAACCCGAAGACGAGGGCGAAACCCGCGGCGCTCTGGTTCGAGGTGACCGATCTGATCGGCCCTTCAAACGTCTGCGCCGCCGACTCCGGCCCGATCGAGGTGATGATTTCAGTCAGGCTTTCAGTGGTGCTTTTCGGATCGCCGAAGAGGCCGAGCAGCGAGACCATCGCGATCAGGGCCGGAAACAGCGAGAGCAGACCGTAGTAGGTGAGGGCAGCCGCCCAATCGGTGAGATTGTCCTCCTTGAACTCGATGACGGTGCGCTTCAGCGTCGCGAGGAGGCCAGGCTTGGCAGCAGATCTCACCGTCTCAGCAGTTACCCGATGATCTCTATCCAAAATCCTGACGTCCGCGGGATGCTCGGGCATTGCCACAGCTGAAAGCTCAGCCGCCAGGCACCCCGGCTCCCAGCAGACCGACCAGAGCTCCGATTGCCCCGGCAGTCACAAGCACCGACACGACACTCCGGCGGGCGAGAAGCAACGCCACCCCGGCGGCAGCCAACACCGCGGCCTGCCAGGGCTCGGTCAACGCCAGCCCGAGGGGTACCGCCGAGCCGATGATCGCCCCGATTGCCGCCGGGCCGGCGCCGTCGAGGAAAACGAGGACGGCGGGGTTGCGCCGGAGCTGGTCGAAGTGGCGGGCGCCGAGGAGGACGAAGGAAAACGACGGCAGGAAGGCGACGCAAGCCGCCAGGAGGGCACCGCCCATCCCGGCGGCGGCGTAGCCGACGACGGCGACGGTATGAGTCACCGGCCCCGGCGTCACCTGTCCGAGCGCGACGGCGTTCAGGAACTCCGGGTTGGTCATCCAGTGGTAGCGGTGGACTGCGTCGCCCTGCATCAGCGGGACGATCACGAAGCCGCCGCCGTAGGAGAAGGCGCCGACCTTGAGCGCGGTGTAGACCAGCGCGAGTAGGCCACCGGCGGCGGTGCCGGCGGCGACCAACATCGGCCACGCATGGAGGCCGAGGCCCGGCCCCGGCGTTCTCGCCCGGCGAAACAGAATCTCGGCCAGGCCGCAGGCGATCAAGACCAGGACCAGCCAGGCGCCGACCAGCGCGCCCGCCACCCCGCCGAGCAGGGCGTAGGCGATCCAGCGAGCATGCACCGCCGCTCGATCCCAGCTGGAAGGGATCAGCCCGGTGCCGGCCTGCACGGCGACGGCGGCGACCGCCGCGCCGGCGCCGGCACCGGCTCCCCGTACCCAGACGGGCGGAGAACCGGCCAGAAAGAGGACCGAGAGGCCGAGGATCGCCAGCAGGCCCGGCAGGATGAAGCCGAGGCCGCCGAGCAGCGCGCCCGATCTACCCCCCACCCGCCAGGCGCAGAAGATCGCGAGCTGGGTAGACGCCGGACCGGGGAGCAAATTGCATGCGGCGATTGCGTCCTCGAACTCATGCGGTGAAAGCCAGCCCCGACGCTCGACGCAGAGCTCGCGCAGGAGGGCGATGTGGGCGGGCGGGCCGCCAAAGCCGATGCAGCCGATCCGTCCCCACTCCCTGACGATTTCGCCTCGGCTCGGCTGGGTTCTGGGCAGCCGCATCGCGGCAAAACCCTACTGTCAGCAGTGCGCGCTGGGTCACACCTCGAGTCGGCGCTGTACACCGGGTTCGTTCACACCTGCGAGCGCACCTTGTGGCATGCTCCCCGCCTGGTGGCTCGACCGTGTTGAAACTGCGCCGCATCGCCCTACCGTTGGTTGCGACCCTGGCCTTTTGTCTTTTGCAGGCGCAGGTCTTTGCCAATCCAGCGCTGCCCGGGGCTGCGTCGGGGGCCGCGGCCCATCGACCGTCCCATGCAACGGACAACGGCGGTAAAGGTCACGCGGGTTGCAGGAAGGGCTCGAGGAAAAGCCGGGACCGCGCTCGGCCGAAATGCGCGAAGGCCAAGGTCAGAGCCAAGCTCCGCCCGGGCACGGTCCAGGTTCCTCCCGCGGAGGTCGAGCGCGTCTCCGGCGATCCCGACGGCACGTTGCGCGTCTTGCTTCAAGCCGGCGCCACGCCACCCACCGTCGGCGATCCGCTGGTCGTCCCCGTCTCCGCGGCCGCCCCCGACGGGGTGCTGGGGATCGTCACTGCCGTCAAGAGCGCGCCCGGCGATCGGCTGATCGCCGTCACCCGGCCAGCCACGCTCGACCAGGCCTACTCGCAGCTGCGGATCCAGCTCCCCGATGCGACCCTGGCCGAACTCGGCGCCATCCCGTCGGCCTCGGCTTCGGCCGGCAAGCTCTTCACCTGCACCGGCTCGGGCCCGGCGCCCAACTTCGACATCGCCAGCGACTTCTCCAAGCTCAAGCCGCAGTTCACCCTCGACATCGGCCGCCCGGAAATCTTCTTCCTGCTCAGTGGCACGGCCGAGCTTGGCGTCGACCTCTCAAGCAAGGCGAGTGCTTCGTGCAAGTACACCGGCAATGCCAAATTCGTCATCCCGATCGCCGGCACGCCGGTTGTGATCACGATCAAACCCTCTCTCAACGGCTCGCTCTCGGGCGAAATCGGTGCCGGCTTCACCTGGAGCCCGCGGATCGCCCTCGGCATGCAGAAGGGGCCCGGCGTCGATCAGAGCTTCCACACCTTCAACAAGGGTGTCATCGGCAGCCCCAGCTTTCACGGCTCCGCCCAGGCGAAGATGTTCCTCGGCGTCAGCGTCGGCGTCTCGGTCGCCGAGCGGGCGGGGGTCGAAGGCACCGCGGGCCCACAGGTCAGCGCCGGCGTAAAGGCCAACGGCGACTCCGTCTGCCTCGATGCCGACGCGTCTCTGCACGCCGACCTCAACGCCTACGCTGACGTCTTCATCAAGCGCTGGTCGTTCACGATCGCCAAGGGCGACTTCGGCCACCTGCAGCTGTTGCATGTCTGCAAGGCGGCCGATCATCCAAGCCATCCAAGCAACGAAAGCAGCAGGGGCGGAAGCACGAACCCGCGCAGCACCCAACTGGGACCGGTGACGATCTTCCCGATGTCGACCGGCAGCTACAACCTCCCCTGGGACATCGCCGCGGGACCCGACGGCAACATGTGGTTCACCGACCACGACGGCAGCGCGATCGGCCGCATCACCACCTCTGGGTCGATCACCGAGTTTGCGCTGCCCGACCCCGAGGGACGGCCGATGGAAATTGCGGCGGCCCCCGACGGCAACCTCTGGTTCACCGATCCGGCGAACCAGACCCTCGGCAGGGTGACGACCACGGGCAGCATCTCCGAATACGACGTCTCCAAATATCCGACCACGTCACCCACCGGGGTGACCGGCGGCCCCGACGGGAACGTCTGGTACACGTTCGGCAACGGTGTCGCAAAGCGCACCCCCGGCGGGGAAGTGACCGAATACCACCTCGGCAACGGGTGGTGCGGGACCACGGCGATGCCGATCGTCACGGGACCGGACGGTGCGCTGTGGTTCACGAGCTGCGGCCGGGTCGGTCGGATCACGACCGGGGGCGCGATCACCTACGTCGAACTGGGCTCGTTCGACGATGTGTTCGCCGACTCGATTGCCGTCGGCCCCGACGGCAATCTCTGGGTGGGAACGATCAGCGGCAATACTCCGGTCGACTGCTCGATCGTGCGCATCACTCCCGGAATGGGAACCAAATGGTTCCCCCTCCCCGACAACGTCTGCGCCTCTTCGATCGCCGCCGGACCGGACGGCAATCTCTGGATCATCGGCGGCGGCAATGGCCTTGAAATCGAGCGGATGACCACGGCGGGACAGCTGACCGGCTACCCGATCCCGCTCGGCTGGGGCTTGATCTGGGGCGGCGTCGCGGCCGGGCCCGACGGCAACATCTGGTTCTCGGTCTACGGCGGCATCGCGCGAGTCACGCTCTAGCGCGCCGAGATTCTTCGTTCGCCGCCAACTCAGCCCGGTTCGCGAATCTCGTCCGGCGGTCTTGACGGGGCGACGCCCGGCCTCGATATCGACCCGCGATCGCGCCGGCCCTTCTGATCCGCCGGCGTATCCACCCCGGTCGAGGAGAGGAAGGCGACGAACATGGCGATCATCGCCGCCAGGACGAAGCTGACCAGACCGGTGCCGATCGCCAGGCCGCCGCGTTCCGAGGACACCGCCAACCAGTCGGCGAAGGATGCTCCGAGCGGCCGGGTCACCACGTAGGCGAACCAGAAGGCCAGGATCGAGTTCATGCCGAAGCGCCAGTAGCCGATCGCCGGAATAGCGATGATCGCGGCGAACATCAGGCCCGAGCCGAAGAACCCGAGGCCGAAGGTGACCGCGGTGAGGTCGCCGGCGGCGGTGCCGAGCGCGAAGGTCGCGAGCACGGCGGCCCAGTAGAAGACCTCGCGGCGCTCGGTGACGATGCTGTGGATCGAGAGCGTTCCCTCGGTCCGGTACCAGGTGCGGAAGACCACCGCGAGCACGATCGCGTAGAAGATCGTCGAGACGACGTAGGGAATGCCGAGGCCGACGTGGAGGACGTCGGCGCACATCGTGCCGAAGACCCCGACCATCGCCACCGCGAGCCAGTAGCGCCAGGGCACGTAGCGATCGCTCGAGAACTGCAGGTAGAGGGCGATGACAAAGGCGATGCCGCCGAGCACGACCGCGATCTCGGGCACGAGCTCGTGGACGAGGAAGTCCGACGTCGACTCCCCCATCCCGGTGGTCAGCGCCTTGACGATCCAGAAGAAGGCCGTTATCTCCGGCACCTTCGAGAAGCCGTGCGAGGTTTTGAGCTTGTAGTCCAAGGGCGGGCTCGGCGAAACGAGGGCGGCAGGCTAAGTCCGCCGCCTAAACCGCAGATGAGACCGATTCCATCGGCAAGGTCAGCCAGACGTCGGCTCCTCCCCCCTCGCGGTTGCCGGCGTGCGCCTCGCCGCCATGCGCGCGGGCCACCGTCTGGACGATCGCCAGCCCGAGGCCGCTTCCTCCGTCGCGGGTGCTCGATGACGCTCGACTGAAGCGCTCGAAAGCACGCCCGAGGAAGTCCTGGGGAAATCCGCCTCCGCGATCGAGGACGTGGATCTCCACCGAGCCGTTCTCGCTGGTTGCGACCAGGTCGATGGTGCCGGCGCCGTAGCGCAGGGCGTTGTCGACCATGCTCCCTATCGCCTGATCGAGGCGCAGGCGATCCGCATCGAGGACGAGTGAGGTCGGGGCGGCTATCTCGATCTCCCTTCCCCTCTCATGCGCGCGGCCGGCGAACCTGCGATCGACACCGTCGAGGGTCTCAGCCAGATCCAGACGAGCAATCCGGAGCGGCAGCTCACCACGCTCGGTCTGCGCGATCGTCAGCAGATCCTCGGAGAGCTGGGTCAAGCGGTCGGTCTCCTCGGCGGCCGACGCCAGGGCCACACGCAGTTCTTCGGCAGAGCGGCCCGCCCCCAGGGCCAGCTCCAACTCGGTCCGCAAGATCGCCAGCGGCGTGCGCAGCTCGTGACTCGCGTCGGCGACAAACGCCCGCTCATGCGCCAGCGCCTCCCCCAGCCGCTCGAGCATCTCGTTCAGCGTGGTGCCGAGCCGGGCGACCTCATCGCGGGTCGGTGGGACCGGAAGGCGCTGGTCGGGCTCGGCCGCGGAGATCTCCGCGGCCCGCGACCGCATCGCCTCGACCGGCTTGAGCGCTGCAACGGCCACCCCGTAGGCAGCGAGCGACGCAAGGAGCAGGGCGATCGGCCCGCCGATGAGGAGCAACTGCGCGAGGTCGGTGAGCGACTCGCTGCGGGCCTCGGTCGAGGTGCCGACGACGACGACCCGCTCCTGTCCCCTTGCCCTGACCGGAACCGCGAGCAACCGGGACTCGTCCTTCAGGCCCGGCAGGGGGCCGCGGTTGAGGAAGATCGGATCGCGAAGCGCTCGCCTCAGCTCGGCCGGCGTGAGCAGTACATGCCGGCCGACCGCCAGCGACGAATCCGAGACCCGACCGTCGGCGTCGAGCACCTCGGCGAAGCTCTCGGTGCGGCCGACGAGATTCTGGTGTCCCTCGCGCAGGCCGGAGTCGGCCTCCCTGACCAACGAGGCGACGTCGCTTGCCCGCGATCGCAATCCCGCGTTGATCGTGGCGTCAAGCTCGGAGGCGAAGCGCAGATAGACGAAGACGCCGGTCGCGCCGAGCACCACCGCCATCACCCCGGCGAAGACGAGGGTCACCCGCAGGCGGATCGATAGGCGGCTCAGCGTCCGCCGTCCTTTCTCAGCCGGTAACCGGCGCCACGGACGGTCTCGATCGACTTCACCCCGAAGGGCACGTCGATCTTGCGACGCAGGTAACGGACGTACACCTCGATCACGTTGGAACGGTGCTCGAAGTCGTACTCCCAGGCCTGATCGAGCAGCTGCGTGCGGGTGAGCACATGCCCCGGCCTTCGCATGAACGTCTCGAAGAGGACGAACTCCTTGGCGGAGAGCTCGATCTCCGTCTCACCCCGCCAGACCTGATGGGTCGCCGGATCGAGGCGCAGATCGCCGACCTCGACGATCGAGGGGCGCTCGCTCTGACCGCGACGGACCAGGGCGCGCAGGCGAGCCAGCAACTCGGCAAAGGAAAACGGCTTCGTCAGATAATCGTCGGCGCCCCCGTCCAGCCCGGCGACGCGGTCCTCGAGCGCTCCCCGAGCGGTCAGCATCAGCACGGGCGACCAGATCCCCTCGCGGCGAAGCTGCCGACAGGCCTCGAAGCCGTCGATGCCGGGGAGGATCACGTCGAGGACGATCGCGTCGTAGGACGAGGACCGCGCCATACCGACGCCGTCCTCGCCGCTGCCGGCGACGTCGACCGTCAGGCCCTCCTCGCTCAGCCCGCGCCGGATCAATGCCGCCATCTTCACCTCGTCCTCGACGACCAAGACGTTCACGCCCGTTAACGATCCCAGAGAAGATGAACGCCAGATGAGAGCCAAGGCCCTCCCATCTGGGGCCAAGGAGACCCCGGGGACATATTTGTATTAGGGTAGCCGAATTAGGTTTCCCTAAATCATCCATTTCCAGGAGGCTCCGTGAGTTCTCGAATCGCCCGGCGAACCTTCGCCGCTCTGTGCCTTGCGTCCATCGCCGTCATTCCCATTGCCGGATGCGGGGGGTCCTCGTCGGACTCGAGCGGCTCGCTGACGCTCTACAGCTCCCAGCACGAACCGATGACCGAAGCTCTGGTCAAGGGCTTCGAAGAAGAGAACGGAGCAGAGGTCCAGGTTCGCTACGGCGAGGACGAGGGGCTCGCCAGCCAGATCGAGCAGGAGGGCGATGCCTCCCCCGCCGACGTCGTCCTGACCGAGAACACGCCACCGCTGGAACTGCTCGCCGGCAACGAACTCCTCGCCGAAGTCGAGCCCTCGACCCTGGAAGAAGTGCCTTCCCAGTACAACTCGCCGACCGGGCACTGGGTCGGCGTCGCGGCGCGCGAGACGGTCATGGTCTACAACCCCGACCTGATCGCGGCCGACGAACTGCCGGCCTCGATCCTCGACCTGGCCAAGCCCGAATGGAAGGGCAAGCTGGCGATCGCGCCGTCCGAGCCCGACTTCGTCCCGATCGTCAGCGCTATCGAGAAGCTCGACGACGAAGCCGCCGCGAAGTCCTGGCTCGAAGGCTTCGCCGCCAACGCCAAGCACTACAACGACAACGAGGGGATCATCGCCGCCGTCGACAGCGGCCAGATCGCCGCCGGCATCATCAACCACTACTACTGGTACGAGGCGGTGGCCGAGGAAGGCAAGGACAAGGTGCCCTCCAAGCTCCACTACTTCGGCCACGAAGACCCCGGGGCGCTCGTCAACATCTCCGGCGCCGGGGCGCTCGCGTCGAGCGGCGATCCCGAGCTCGCCCAGGAATTCCTCGCCTATCTGGTCAGTGAGGAAGGCCAGACCGCGATCGCCGAAAGCGGCGACTGGGAGTACCCGCTGAACAGCGCCGTGCCGCCACCGCCGGGGCTGAAGTCGTTCGACAGTCTGGAACCGCCCAAGGTCGGCCCGGCCGATCTCGGCGACGGCAGCGGCCCGGTCGAACTGATGGAACAGGTAGGTCTGCTCTAGACGATGGAGGCGGCAAGCGCCCAGCGCAACGGAACCGCATGGCCGGCACCGTTGCGCTGGGCGCGGCAGGGTCGCCGGCGTCCGCCCGCGGCCCTGCTGGTCGTCTCCGCCCTCGTCGCGTTGCTCGTCCTCGCGCCGGTCGGCTTCCTCCTCGACCAGACGCTCTCGACCGGCTGGGACGAAGTCCAGCGGCTGCTCTTCCGCCCCTTCGTCGGCGATCTGCTCGTCAATACGGCGACGCTGGTCGCGGTCGGCACCGCCGCCTGCACGGTCCTCGGCGTTGCGGTCGCCTGGTTCGTCGAGCGCACCGATCTGCCGGGCCGCAGGGCATGGGCAGTGTTGGCGGCGTTGCCGATCACCGTGCCGGCCTTCGTCACCAGCTACAGCTGGGTTTCGATCACCCCGGCGGTGCAGGGTTTCTGGGGCGCGGCGGCGATCATCACGCTCGCCTATTACCCACTGGTCTACCTGCCGGTGGCGGCGGTACTGCGGGGCACCGATCCGGCGCTCGAGGAGAGCGCCCGCTCGCTGGGCATGGGACCGTGGCGGACCTTCTTCCGCGTCACCCTGCCGCAGACGCGGATCGCCCTGCTCGGCGGGATGCTGCTCGTCGCGGTCCACATGCTCTCCGAGTTCGGCGCCTTCGCGATGCTGCGCTTCCAGACCTTCACCACCGCGATCTACGACCAGTACAAGCTGAGCTTCGACGGTGCGGCGGCCTCGATGCTGGCGTCGGTGCTGGTGATCCTCTGCCTCGTGCTCCTGGTCGCCGAGCTGGGAGCGCGCGGGCGCGGGCGCTACGCGCGGGTCGACTCCGGATCGGCGCGGCCGGCCCCGCCGGCTCGCCTGGGACAGGGCCGGTGGGCTGTCGGTGCCGGCTTCGCGGCGCTGATCGGGCTGGCCCTCGGCCTGCCCCTGGCCACCCTCGTCTACTGGGTCGCGACGGGCAGCTCTGCCGGCTTCGATTCGGGCGCACTGCTGGCCGCCACCGGCACCTCGCTGAAGCTCGGCCTCGGCGCGGCCGCCCTGACCACGCTGCTGGCGCTGCCCGTCTCGATTCTCTCCGTGCGCCACCCGAGCCGCACCGCGACGCTGATCGAGCGAGCCACCTACATCCCCTTCGCCCTGCCGGGAATCGTGATCGCGCTCTCGCTGATCGTGCTCTCGATCCACTACTTCCCGGCGCTCTACGGAACGACCCAACTGCTGATCGTCGCCTACGCGATCCTCACCCTGCCGCTGGCTCTCGTCGCCACCAGAGCAGCGCTGGCGCAGGCGCCCCCGGTTCACGAGGAGGTCGCCCGCTCCCTCGGCTCCCGGCCGCTGGCGGCGATGGCCCGCGTCACCCTGCCGCGGATCCTGCCGGGCCTCGGAGCCGCAGCAGCGCTCGTCTTCCTGGCCACCGTGACCGAGCTGACGGCGACGCTGCTGCTGGCACCGATCGGCACCCAGACCCTGGCGACGCAGTTCTGGGCGAAGGCGTCGACCCTCTCCTACGGAGCGGCGGCCCCCTACGCTGCATTGATGGTCGCGATCTCCGCCCTGCCCACCTACCTCTTGACCCGTCGCCTCGGCGGCGCCGTCGCACCGGTGGAGGAGCGATGATGAGCCCCGCGGCGTCGCTCTCGGTCGCCGGCCTGAGCAAGGCGTTTGGCGACTCGCCCGTCCTCGCCGGTCTCGAGCTCGAGGTACCGGCCGGCAGCCTGACCGCGGTCCTCGGCCCCTCCGGCTGCGGCAAGACGACGCTGCTGCGGCTGCTCGGGGGTTTCGAGCACGCCGACGGCGGTTCGATCCGGCTCGGCGACCGGGTTCTCTGCGAGGCGGGCACGCATCTCGCGCCCGAGCGGCGCGAGATCGGCTTCGTTCCCCAGGAGGGGGCGCTCTTCCCACATCTCGACATCGCCGCCAACGTCGGCTTCGGCCTGCCGCGCGCCCTGCGTCGCAGCGGCCGGGTCGAGGAACTGCTGCAACTGGTCGACCTGCAGGGCCTGGCCAAGCGCTTCCCCCACCAGCTCTCCGGCGGCCAGCAGCAGCGGGTGGCGCTGGCCCGGGCGCTGGCGCCGGAACCGGGGCTGATCCTGCTCGACGAGCCCTTCGACGCCCTCGACGCCGGCCTGCGCGCGCAGGTGCGCGGCGAGGTTCGCGAGGCCCTGCGGGCAGCCGGGGCCACCGCACTGCTCGTCACCCACGACCAGGAGGAGGCGCTGTCGCTGGCCGACCTCGTCGCCGTCATGCGCGGCGGGCGCATCGTCCAGGCCGCCGATCCGCAGACGCTCTACCGCGACCCGGTCGACGTCGACGTCGCTCGCTTCCTCGGCGAGGCGGTGCTGCTGGAGGGACGGCTGGACGGCGACTACGTGGAGACCTGCCTGGGGCGCCTGCGGACCCGCGGCGTCCACGGCGCCGACGGAGCCTGGGCGACGGCGATGCTGCGCCCCGAGCAGATCGTCTGCCAGGAATCGGGCTCGGCGGCAGGTGCCGAAATGGCACGCGGGCGCGTGCTCTCGATCGCCTTCTACGGGCACGACGCCACCGCCAGGATCGCCCTCGACGATCCCGACCAGCCCGAGATCGTCGCCCGTGCGGCCGGTCACCTGCTGCCCAGGGTGGGCAAAGAGGTCGCGATCGGCGTCGAGGGGACGGCGCTTGCCTATCCCGTTCGCAGGGCAGCCCAGGGAACCGCAGCCGAGCGCCTGCCGGCGCTCGGCTGACGAACACGGCTAGTGGGTGGCCGTCACCGTCGTCAACGGGTAGCCAAGCCCTGCGACACGCTCGGGAAGGTCGACGTGCAACCAGTGCGAAACGTGACTGGGAATCGTCTCGAGGATGATCTCCCGGTAGTCGCCCGCGTTCAGCGCCGCGACTATGTCGTCGTAGGCGTTCGGACTGCTGGCGACTCGACCCGCGACCTCCGCCCCCGACTCCTCCTGGAGGCGCGGCAAAGCACTCGCCAGCACCTTCTCGCCGTCGGCGGTGTCCGCGCTGACGCGATCGAACGGGAGGTGATCGGGGTTCGGGACCAGTAGGAAGAACTTCGCCGGGCCGGCAGCCGCCCGTTCGCGCATCGCAGTGACCAGCGCCGGCGTCGCCTCCGTCTTGTTGGTGACGACAAGGACACTGGGCTCGCCTCCCGCCCTTTCTCCGGCCGGGCCGGGCACGTCGGCCAATCGGGCCTCTGCGCTGGAGACCGCGATCAGGTCGCGCTTGGTGATCGTCAGATAGACGACCAGGGCAAGGATCGTGCTGAGGAAGATGACGCTGGTCAGAATCGTGCCGAGGCCGAGGCCGGATTCTTCGACCGGCTGAGAGAGGTAGTCGCCGATCGAAGCGCCGAGAGGCCGGGTGAGTATGTAGGCGATCCAGAAGGCGAGGATCGCGTTCAGCTTGAAGCGGAAGTGGGCGATGGCGACGATCACGATCGCCCCGGCGAATATCCCCACCGAAGGTAGGTAGCCGAGTTCGAGCTTCTCCGCCACCAGGTCGCCCGCCGAAGTGCCGAGGGCGAAGGTGAAGAGGATCGCCGGCCAGTAGAACGCCTCACGGCGGGTGGTGACGATGGTGTGGACCGACAGGGTCCTCTCGCTCCAGTACCAGGCCGCGAAGACGCAGGCGAGGATGACACTGAAGGCGATCGTCGTCGTCTGCAGTTCGACGCCGAGGTTGTCGACCAGGTTATCGCTGAAGAGGGTGCCGACGACACTGATCAGGACGACCGCGAGCCAGTAGATCCCCGGCACGTATTTCCTCGACCTGAACTGGAACACCAAGACCGCGATCAGTGCCGCGGCCATGATGTAGGTCGTGTTGGTGAGGCCGAGACCGAGGTTTTCGTTCAGCAGGTCCGCCGCGGTCTCCCCAACCGTCGTGCAGAGGATCTTGATCACCCAGAAATAGAGGGTGATCTCCGGGACCTTGTTCAGCATCTGACGACCCAGCGACGGGGTGTCGTTTCGCGGGACTGCGGCTATCGGCGGTGCTGCGATCTCATTCATGGCGCGGCAGTGTGGGATACGCCGCTTAATTGCAGATGAGAGCCACGACCTGACTTGCGGTCTAGGTCCACAGCTGCCGGTTGGGGCCGAGATGCTCTCAGCCTGGGGGCGGCGTGTCACCCATTACCGCAGGTCGAACAGCGAGACTAGGGCGGCCGTGTCCGATCGTCGCGCTCACCGAACTCCGGGCCGCCACACCCACTGGCGCCTCGCGAGACACCGTCGCCTCCTGCTCGGCGGAGGCACGACGGCCGCCCTGCTCGCCGTAGTCGGCCCCGGGCTTCTCGCCGGGCTCTCCGACGACGACCCGGCCGGGATTGCCACCTACTCGATCCTCGGCGCCAAGTACGGCTACGAGCTGCTCTGGGTCTTGGCTCTCTCCACCGCGGCGCTGATCGTCTTCCACGAGCTGGGAGTGCGACTGGGGATCGTCACCGGCAAGGGACTGCTGACCCTCGTGCGCGAGCACTACGGCCGGCGTGCCGCCGGGGTCGTGGTCGCGGCGCTGATCGTCGCCAATACCGGCACGCTCTGCGCCGAGTTCGCCGGCGTCGCCGCAGGGATGCAACTGCTCGGTGGCATGAGCCGCTACCTAAGCGTGCCCCTCGCCGCGATCGGAATCTCCGCCCTCGTCCTGCGCGAGAACTTCCGCCACGTCGAGCACTTTCTGCTCGCCCTCAGCTCGGTCTTCGTCGCCTATGTCATCGCCGGGTTCCTTGCCCATCCCGACTGGGGCGCGACGGCCGAGGGACTCGTCGTGCCCAGCATCCCCCTCACCCGCGATGCGGTGCTCG
>DASUZP010000121.1:0-2621 GCA_036376775.1 Solirubrobacterales bacterium
CATCAGCAGCACCATGCCCTCCGGGATCAGCGTCACCAGCCCGGCGGTCGCCGTCTGCGCCGCTTCGACCAGGTCGGTGCTGCGCAGCTGGAAGGTGAGGAAAAGCAGCACGGCAAGAGGGGCCATCGCCCACGTGCAGGCCACGATCACCCGATTGACCTCGCCCTGCAGCGGCGAGGGCGGGTGGCGGAACGCCTTCGCCTCGCCGGCCAGCTTGCCGGCGTAGCTCTGCTCGCGTACCGCGTCGACCCGGTAGCGGCCGGAGCCGGAGATGCCGAAGGAGCCCGAGAGCGCCCGTTCGCCGACCTCCTTGCGCACCCCATCGGCCTCGCCGGTCAGCATCGACTCGTCCAGGGTCATGCCGCGGCTGGCGATGACTTCGCCGTCGGCGACGAGCTGGTCGCCGGGCTCGATCGCGATCGTGTCCCCGGGCACGATCTCCTCCGCCAGCAGGCTGACTGCGGCGCCGTCGCGGATGACCGTGGCGTGCGGCGCGACTAGCACGGCCAGCTCATCCAAGGTCTTCTTTGCGTTGAGCTCCTGGCGGATGCCGATATAGGAGTTGACGATCGCGATCACGCCGAAGATCGCGTCGGCGATCAGCCCCAGCGAGAGGATGAGGACGAAGAAGACGCCGATGATCGCGTTGAAGAGGGTGAAGACATTGCCGGCGACGATGCTCGAGACCGAGCGCGAGGAGGTGTCCGGCGGAGCGCCGAGCTTGCGCAGCCGCTTGGCCGCCTCGGCGCTGCTCAGGCCGCGCTCGGCAGCGTCCGGTGTGTCGGTTGCGGTGGCGGCCATAGGGGGACATTCAATAGGGTTCCCGGCGGATGTCGCTCAAACTCGGACTTAACCTGGGCTACTGGGGCATAGGCCCCGCTGGCGACGATGCGCTCGAGGTCGTGCAAGCGGCCGAGGCGGCCGGCTTCGAGTCGGTCTGGGCGGCCGAGTCCTACGGCTCCGACGTCGTCAGCGTTCTCGCCTGGCTGGCGCCGCAGACGAAGACGATCAACCTCGGTGCAGCGATCCTGCAGGTGCCGGCACGGCCGCCGGCCGCCGCGGCGATGGCCGGGGCGACGATCGACAAGCTCTCCGGCGGCCGCTTCCTCTTCGGCTTCGGGCCCTCCGGTCCGCAGGTCTCCGAAGGCTGGTACGGCGTCCCTTACGGCAAGCCGTGGGGCCGCACCCGCGAGTACATCGAAGTAGTGCGCGAGATCGTCGCCCGCGAAGGCAAGGTCGACCACCAGGGCGAGCACTACCAGCTGCCCCTGCCGGGAGGCGAGGGCAAGTCGCTGAAGCTCAACTTCCACCCCGAGCGGTCCCAGATCCCGGTCTTCGTCGGCGCGATCGGCCGCAAATCGGTCGAGATGGCGGCGGAGATCTGCGACGGCTGGATCCCGATCTTCTTCAGCGTCGACGCTTTCGAGCAGACCTGGGGCGAGCATCTGGAGGCGGGGTTTGCCAAGGGCGGGCGGCAGCGCTCCGACCTCGAGGTCTCGCCCTCGCTGCAGGTGGCGATCGACGGCGACCTGGAGGCGGCCAAGAGCGTGGTCAAGGCCGGCCTCGTCCTCTACTTCGGTGGCATGGGCAGCCGCAAGACCAACTTCTACGTCGACCTCGCCCACCGCTTCGGCTTCGGCGACGTCGCCGACGAGGTTCAGCGCCGCTTCCAGGACGGCGACCGCGACGGCGCCTTCCAGGCGATGCCCGACGAGATCGTCGAGGCGACCTCGCTGGTCGGCACCGAGGCCGAGGTGGCGGCGCGGATCGAGCGCTTCCGCGGCGCGGGCATCGACCGCCTGATCGTCTCGCCGGTGCACGTCGAGCGCGGCGAGCAACTGCACACCCTGCGGCGACTTGCGTCCCTGGCGGGCGTCGATGCACCGGCCTAGCCGCTTGTCATAGGCTCCCCCGCCGCAGGGCTATGAAGATCGGAGTGCCGAAAGAGACCGCCGAGGGGGAGCGCCGGGTCGCGCTCGTCCCTGACGTCGCCAAGTCCCTCGCCTCGAACGAGAAGGTCGAGGTGCTGGTCGAGTCCGGTGCCGGCGAGGCGGCCGGTCATCCCGACTCGCAGTACAGCGAGGCCGGCGCCGAGGTCGTCGAGGGCGGGGTTACGTGGGGCGCCGACGTGGTCCTTCGCGTCGCCGCCCCTTCCGCCGCCGAGATCGGTCGCCTCAACTCCAGCCAGGTCCTGATCGGCCACCTTTCGCCCTGGACCGCCGCCGAGACGAACAAAGCGCTGGCCCAGGCCGGCGTCACCAGCTTCGCGATGGAGGCGATCCCGCGCACGACCCGCGCCCAGGCAATGGACGCGCTCTCCTCCCAGGCCGCCGCTGCCGGTTACGCCGCCAGCCTGATCGCCGCCCGCGAGTCGGGTCGCTTCTTCGGCATGATGACCACCGCCGCCGGCACTGTGCCGCCGGCCAAGGTCCTCGTCCTCGGCGCCGGCGTCGCCGGTCTGCAGGCGGTCGCTACCGCCAAGCGCCTCGGCGCGATCGTTACCGGCTTCGACATCCGCCGCGCCGCCTGGGAGCAGATCGCTTCGCTCGGCGGCCGCCCGCTCGAACTGGACTTCATCCCCGACGCCGAGGGCGAGGGCGGCTACGCCCGCCCGCTCACCG
>DASUZP010000122.1:0-10922 GCA_036376775.1 Solirubrobacterales bacterium
ACGCCCGCGACCACCTGCTGATCGTCGGCGGCGCCGATCTGATCCCGGTCGCGGCCCGCGCGGCGGCCGAGGCGATACAGCTGCGGCCGGCATTCGAGCGCGCCGTGGTGCTGGCGCCCGAATCCGACCGCGAGCACCGCGGCCGGCTCCGGGCCGAGCTGGAGGATGTCGGCGCGGAGTTCGAGTTCGAGCTTGTCTTCGGCGACGCTGCCGGCGAGAGCGGTTTCGAGCTCGGCGCGGCCGACCGCGCCGCGGCGATCCTCTTGATGCCGCTCTCGAGCGGTCCGGTCGCGGCGGAGATGGCGGATGTGGAGACCGTGCAGACCGGGCTCGCCCTGCGTGACTTCCTCGCCGAGCGCGGCGCCGCGCCGCTCGTCCGCCTCCTCTTTCGCCGCGGCCGCAACGTAGACGCCGCCTGGGAGCTGCTCCCCGACGACTGGGATGCGCTCGTCGGCGACCGCACGATCGCGGCGCTGCTGCGCCTGGCGATCACCCTGCCCCAGCGGCTCTGCGACCTCCCGGAAATCGTCGATGCGAGGGTCCGGGCCGGCCCCGACGCGGATCTCGTGCGCGCCGCCTGGGCGCGGGCAGAGCGAGCGCGTCGGTCGTTGCGCCTGGCGATCGTCGGCTGCGGCTTCAACGCCCCGGCGCTGCTGGAGGATCTGGCGTCGGCAGGCGCCGACCGCTTCGATCTGACCGTCCTCTCAGGCCGCCGGGTCTTCGAGCGGTATCTGGGCGAGGGTTCTCACTCGGGCATCGCCGTGCGCTTCGTCGAGACGCGCCAGGACGAGCCCGAGCGCCTCACCGAAGACCTGCGCGGCGCCCAGCCCGACATGGTCCTGGTGACGCCCAGCCCCACCGACTGGGACCTGCGCCGCTCTGATGCGGAGGCGGTCATGACCTTGCTGCACGTTCGCCATATCGTCGACGCCCAGACGCCGCTGCTCGCCGAGCTCTTCCTGCCAGATCATGCGGGACGGTTGCCGGCCGACCGCAACCTGTTTGCGCTCTCGAGCCTCAATGCGATCGCCGCGGCGACCGCGCTCAGCCTCGTCGACCCCGCCGGGGCTGCGGAGCTGGAGCGGCGGTTCTCCCCCGCCTGAGGCTTGCGGCGATGAAAATGGACCGTGCAACCGCCTTCGAAGCGAGGTCTCCAGGCATGTCCGTCGCGGTTGGCTCGAGCCGGGCTCGCCTGCGGCACCCGCGGCATCCGCTTAAGGCTGCTTCCTTCCGGACCTGACCTGATTCGCGTGCCCACGTCGCGCAGGACCCGGCCGTCAACGCCGCCCCCGGCAGACCGGTCCCGAAGGCCAGCCCCTAAGAACGGTATTCGGCCCCGCTAGAGCGGATTGCGGGTTACAGGGCACCGCTGATTCCCCGCCTAGCACGGTCCACGCACGATCCTACCCGGCGGCGGCCGTAAAGTCTCCTCCGCTGCCGTGATTCACATCGACACCGATTCCTTCTTCGTCATCGTCACGGTCGCCGCGATCGCGGCGATCACGGTCGCCGTCGTTCCGCCGCGCTTCGCCCCGCCCGTCGTCGTCGTCGAGCTGCTGCTGGGGATCGTCGTCGGCCCCGAAGTCCTCGATCTCGCCGGGACCGACAGCTTCATCGAATTTTTCTCCAACCTCGGCCTCGGGATGCTCTTCTTCTTCGCCGGCTACGAGATCGACTTCGAGCGGATCCGCGGCAGGCCGCTCAAGCTCGGCGCCTGGGGATGGCTGCTCTCGATCGCGCTCGCCTACGGGATCGGCGGCGTCCTCGCCGCGGCCGGCATCGTCCTCTCCTTTCTCTACACCGGCTCGGCGATGGCGACGACGGCGATCGGCACGCTGATCCCGATCCTGCGCGACAACGGCGAGCTGAGAACCAAGTTCGGCACCTACCTCCTCGCGGCGGGCGGGATCGGCGAGTTCGGCCCGATCCTGCTGGTGACGCTCGTCCTCTCCACCACCAATCCGCTGCACGAGAGCGTGATCCTGCTTGCCTTCGTGGCGTTGGCGCTGGCGATGGCGCTTGTCTCGGTGAAATTCGCCTGGCGCGGCTGGCCGGCGCTGGAGCGGACCTTCGAGACGAGCAGCCAGCTCGCCGTGCGGATCACGGTGGTGCTGGTCTTCGGCCTCGTCCTACTGGCCAGCAAGCTCGGGCTCGACGTCCTGCTCGGCGGCTTCGTCGCCGGCATGATCGTACGGCTGGCATTGAAGGGGCACGAGCTGCAGGTGTTCGAGTCGAAGCTGACCGCGGTCGGCTTCGGCTTCTTCGTCCCCTTCTTCTTCATCGTCAGCGGCATCGAGTTCGACCTCGGTGCACTTGGCTCCGTAACCGCGCTGCTCAAGCTGGCGATGTTCTTCTGCCTCTTCCTGGTCGTCCGCGGCGCGCCGGCGATGCTGCTCTACCGCAACGTGTTGCAAAAGCGCCAGCGCGCGGCCCTCGCCTTCTACTCGGCAACCGAGCTGCCGCTTGTCGTCGCGATCACGACGATCGCAATCGAATCCGGACACATGAAAGCCTCGACCGCCGCCGGCCTGGTCGGCGCCGCGATGCTCTCGACCCTGGTCTTCCCCTTCGTCGGCCGTGCCCTTCTGGAGCGCGCGGCCGCGGCGGGCGAGACCGGGCCGCCCGGTGGCGACCGGCTCCTCGCCGGGGAGCAGGTCGCCACCTGAGCAGGACTCAGCCCTGGCGGATCAGCCTGCGCTGCCTGTAGAAAGTCGCCTTTGCCTTGCCGGCGTGGACCTTCTCTCGCACCAGCAGGCGCCTGCGCTTGGCGAGCTTGGGGCGAGCCTTCGGCTTGACCCGGAGCACGACGCGACGCGCCTGGCCCTTGCCCAACTTGACCATCCGCTTCCCGGTCGCCGGCCTGCGCCTGTTCAGCATGCCCTGGGCCGCGATGCGACAGGCATGACGAACCTCGGGTGGACAGTTCACCTTGACCAAGAGACGCGATCCCTTGAGCACGATCGGACCTGCGCCGCCGCTGCGCAATAACGCAAGGAGTTGCGTGTCGGAAAGCGAGCTTTCCCGCTTGCCCTCCCCGCCGCCGCCCACTCCTTTGCCGTTTCCGTTTCCACCGCTGCCCCCACCGCCGGTGGAGCTCACCGTGAGTCCGACGTTGTCGAAGCGCAGGTTCGTCGTACCGCTCAGCAGTGAGAGCGCCAGCGTGCTCTGCGCGGTGACGGCTTCGATCGAGAGCCTGTAGGTGTGACCGGCGACCACCGCCACCGGCGCGGCATCCGAGCCGAACGGGGTCATCCCGGCGAGCTCGCCGCTCAGCGCGACAGTCGACCGGCCGGCCGAAATATCGGCGAGGGTGACAGTGTAGGTGCCTTTCGGTTCGACGTCGACCAGGCCGCCGGGGTCGAAGGCACGATCGAGGTGCACGTCCGCATCCGTGACCGCCTCGACGGGGATGGTGAATTGCGGCGATACCCACGTCGCCGTCCCTTTGAAGAGGCCGGCGAGATTGAGCGTCACCGTGGTCCGGGCGGCGATCGAGCCGGGCGGCTTGCCGGTCGTCGTGTCATAGACGGCTTCGGAGGTGCAGAGCAGCTCAGCCGGCGTGCACGAGGCGCCACCGGCGCTCCAGCCTTCCGCCCCTTCGTCAAATCCGCTGCCGCCATCTGGGTAGGTGGCATTCGCCGCCGAAGCCGGGCCGGCGAAGGCGAGCAGGCCCGCGCATGCCGCTCCGGCAAGAATCGTGACCAGGCGTCGAGCTCTCTTCAAACGCATCGGTAGCTCCTCTCTTGCATCTGGCTGTGCGGACCGCGGCCCCGTAGCGAGGTCCGGCGGATCGCTTCTTCTCGAGGACTCTTCCCGACTACCGAAAATTAAGCACGCTTATGGCCTATTTTTGGACAGATGTACATGCCCCATCCTCAATCGCAAGTCCAGACCGAGCACGCGGGCGCACGCCAGCGCCGCCCCCGTAATATCCGAGACCTCCCGGGCGCGTAGCTCAGTGGGAGAGCGCTCGCCTCACACGCGAGAGGTCGCAGGTTCGAGCCCTGCCGCGCCCATTTGCCCCGTGGCTATTTGCAAGCCGTCGCATTACCTCGAGGTAATCGATCTGCGTACATGCGGTCACTAGAGTCGCCCGCGATGGGATTGCTTCGATCTCAGCTCGAGCTCGCGTTGGATGCCGGGATCTCGGCCCGGCTATCTCAGCCGAACCGGGTTCGAGCTCTTGACTATGGGCGACGTCCTTCTGCTGATCGTCGGACTGGTCGCGATCGCGGCCGCGCTTACGTGGGGGCGCTACGGGCTCTTTCGCCCCGATCTGTCCCTGAACGGGGCCCTGGCGTTGTCGCGGCGATCGCAATCGCCGGCGGGGCCGGGGACTACAGCACGTTGCGCGGCGCACCCGTGTTTCCTCGCATCGACGCCGGCGAGCGGCAAACATCATCGTAAGGGGCAAAGAAGCCGTGGCTGCCCTTACGGCAGAAGCTCAATCCCACAGCTCAAACCGGGCGCTTTCGACACCTGTACATCACCGGTGACGATCAGATCTACATCCTGACTGGTCTCTGCCGTCGCCAGGATCAAAGCGTCCGGCATCCGCAGCGACTTGAGGCGAGCGCGAAGGTCGGCTGCTTTGTCTGCCACAGTGACATCTACGGGCAGAACTTCCGAGATCAGCTGTGCAAAGAACCCTCGGACCCGATCCTCGTCGTGGTGGCCAAGGCGCGCGCCGGTCAAGACCTCGGCGTAGGTCACGACCGAGACCAGCAACCGTTGCTTGCGAATCAGACCGCGGATCGCCGCGTCGGCGGCATCGTGAAGGGCGTCCTCCCGATCGAGAAAGCCGACGACGGCGTCAGAGTCGAGGATTACCGCCACTCCTCGCGCAGTCCTTCCATGCGCTCCCGCAGGTCGCCGCCGGTATCCAGGCATCCGGAGTAGCGATCGAGCAGCTCATCGATTCGCGTCAGGACCACACGACCAGCCCCCTCGGCCTCGACCTTCAGGGTGTCGCCGGACTCAAAGCCCGCTGCGCGGAAAGCGCCGGCCGGGATCGTCACCTGATGCTTGCTGGAGACCCTGGTTTGATTCTTTACCTTTTCTATCATAGGTAAAGGATAGCAGCGGCCACGGAGTCGCCGGCTCAAACCCGGCCACGCCCATGGTCACGCTTCGAGAGGCCCACTAAGATCGCGACCGATGGCGATGAAGTTCGGACTCTGGCGGGTGGACGGCGAGTCGGTTGAGCAGGTTCCGACGAGTGGCATCGCCAGCGAGGAGCGGCTGGAGGACATCCTCGAGGCACGGATCGACATCCTCGGCCTCGGAGACCTGTTCCAGATAGGTCGCCAAGTGGTCACCGACTTCGGTAGACGCATCGACCTGCTGGCCATCGACCGCCAGGGCGATCTTTATCTCATCGAGCTGAAGAAGGACCGCACGCCACGAGAGGTCGTCGCGCAGGCGCTGGAGTACGGCTTCTGGGTCCAGAGCCTGTCCTTCGAGGCCATTCGCGAGCTCTACGCGAAAAACCATGAAGGCGAGGATTTCGACTCCGCCTTCACCAGCCGTTTCGAGGCAGACATCCCGGAGTCGGTCAACACGAGCCATCAGCTCGTAGTCGTCGCAACCGGGATGGACACCAGTACCGAGCAGATCGTCGAGTACGTCCGCGGTTACGGCGTCCCCATCAATGTCTTGTTTTTCGAGTACCTCAACGACGGAGATCGCGAGTATCTGGCGCGTTCGTGGCTCACCGATCCCGAGCTTGAGACGCCGGGCAGCGGAAGCGGCAAGAAACAGGCTCCCTGGAACGGCAGCGACTTCTTCGTCGCGGTCGGGGAGGACGACGAGCGCAACTGGGACGACATGATCAGGTACGGATTTGTGTCCGCCGGACACGGGGACAAATACCGTAAGGCGATGGAAAACCTCTTCGAGGGAGCGTGTGTCTGGGCGGCGATTCCGAGCAGTCGTGCCACCGGCACCGCCTACGGCTACGTAGGGGTGGGCAGAGTGACGGCGCCCGCGGTCGGCGTGAACGACTTCGACGTGGAGGTTGACGGCGCGACCACGAACATCCTCCAGGCTCCCCTGCTGAAGGCCACCAACATGGGCTGGGAGGCCGACGACCCGGCGCAATGCGAGTACCTGGCACGGGTCGAATGGCTCGATACTCGCCCGCGGGAGGAGGCGGTGTGGGAGAAGGGCATGTTCGCCAATCAGAACGTCGTCGCCAAGCTGCGGCAGCCATTTACCCTGCAGCGGCTCAACGAAGTCTTCGATCTCGACGGCACCACGCCGAAATCCAGCTAGCCCTCAGGGCTGCTGGAGGACCGAGAGGATGTTGCCGGCCGGGTCTTTGAACCAGGCGACCATCGGACCAGGACCGCGGGCGATGGCCTTCTCGTCCTGGTCGAAGCCGTCGTAACGCTTGAAGCCGATGCCGCGCGAGGAGAGCTCCTCGACGGCGGCATCGATGTCGTCTACCTCGAAGTTGAGGATCGTGTAGGTGGCGGGAACGAAGTCCGGTTTGCGGTAGACGAAGACGTCGCCACCGTTGAGTTTCAGGGCCATGACCCCATTCTCCTCGCTCAGCACCGCGACGTTCAGGCCGAGGGTCTCGCCGTAGAAGCGCTTCGCCTCGTCCGTGTCGGGAACCGCGAAGCCGCTGGTTGCTTTCGCATCGGCAAGCATCAAAATCACTCTACCCCGATAGCTCGGGGATGAACCGGTCAACGTGCTCGGCGATGGTGCGGCGAACCCATTCCTGGGTCGCGGCGTCGGCCATCCGGTAGCGACCGAGCAGCATCTTCTGGTCGGTGACCGGCAGATCGGCGATCTCCCAGCGCACGGCGAGGCGCTCGAAGAGCAGCTCCGAGCGACGGTGCCAGGCATCCTCCTGCGTCGTAGCCGCGGTCACCGGACCGTCGTCGAGCTTGGCGATCGTGCCTGCGCTCAGCGACTGCCGCAGGGTGAGGACGTTGCCCTCGGCATCGCTGTAGTCGACCGTCGGAGCCTTCTGCCGGGGCCGTCGCTGCCTTCGCTTCGCCATCCCCTGCAGTCTGCCAATCAGTCGTCCGCCGCGGGGCGGCGGCGTGCGCGCTTGCGCTCTCCGACGAGGCGCTTGCGCTCCAGCCGGCGGCGGCGAGCCGCACGGCTTGGCCTGGTCGGTCGGCGGCTGGGCGGCACTACAAGACCCGCCGCGATCTTCTCCGCCAGCCGCTGCAGCGCCAGCTCGCGGTTGCGCGCCTGACCGCGCGACTCCTGGGCGACGGCGGTGACGACTGGCCCGGCGCGCTCCAACAACCGCGCCCGCTGTGCATCCTCAAGCGCCCCCGAGGCCCGCACGTCGAAAACCGCTTCCACCCGGGACGCGGTCACATTGGCATGCTGCCCACCCGGCCCAGAGGAGCGGCTGGCGCGCAACTCGACCTCTCTCAACGGGATCGAAAGCCGCTCGTCGATTCTCAACATCTCGGCCATCCTGCCACCGTAGCGGCGACGAAATACTCAGGCCAGCGCGTCGATCTTCGCCGCCAGCTCGAAGTCGGCTGCGGTGACGCCGCCGTCGGAATGGGTGCAGAGCGAGACGGTAACTGTGTCCCAAGAGATCTCCAGATCGGGGTGATGATTCATCTCCTCGGCCGGCTCGACCAGGCTGCGGACGAAATTGACCGAGCCGACGAAGTCGCCGCGCTTGAAGCTCTTGCGAATCGCGGCGCCATCTCGCTCCCAGCCGGGATGCTCAGCCAGCCTCGCCTCGATCTCGGAGTCTCCCAGCGGAGCCATCGTCTCTATGCTGCCACAAATCGGACTGTTCAAACTGTGAGCGACGGACTTCCCACCCTCTGACAGATCGACGTCTCGCACTTCAGCGAGAAGGCGCGCTGGGCGCTTGCCTGGAAGGGCATCGAGCACCGTCGCCGCGCACCCGTGCCCGGCGCCCACATGGCCGTCGCCCTCTGGCTGACCCGCGGCGCCCAGTACACCTTCCCCGTGCTGAGCCTCGACGGCCGCAACATCGGCGACTCGACGGCGATCGTTGCTGCGCTGGAGGAGCGCTGTCCCGATCCGGCCCTCTACCCCGCCGATGTCGCCGAGCGGCGACGAGCGCTCGAATTGGAGGACTACTTCGACGAGGAGCTCGGGCCTCACATCCGGCAGCTCGCCTGGTACGAGCTCGGCAACGACAGGGAGCGCTTCGCCGAGCTGATGGAACAGACGGCCCCCGCTCCGCTGGCTAAATTCAGTCGGCCGACCGCCGCCTACGCACGCTTCTACACGGCTCTCCGTTTCCGCGCCCGCGACGCCGCTGCGGCCGAGCGGGGACGGGCAAAGGTGCTCGCCGCCCTCGACCGACTCGAGGCAGAGCTGGGCGATGACGAATACCTGGTCGGCGAAGAGTTCAGCGTCGCCGATCTCACCGCCGCCTCGCTCTTCTATCCCTTGGCCCAACCCGAGGAGGGACCGCTGCGCGCAGACTCCCCCTCGGCGCAGGGCTTCGAAGCATTCCGCAAGCCGCTCGAAGAGCGCCACGGCATCCAATGGGTGAAGGAGATGTTCCGCCGCCACCGCAAGCCGGCGAAGGGGCGAGCTGGAGCAGCATCAGCATCGAGCTAACGACAACTGCTGGGTGGATCAAAGGAAAGTTTGACTAATTAACTATGCCTGTAGTTTATGGCCGGGAGTCCCGCAGATCCGGGACGTCAATCCAAGCGAAAGGAAGCAAGCAATGAGTCGCAATCTCAAGGCCCTGGGGCTCGCCCTCGCAGCGGTTTTCGCGCTGAGCGCGATCGCCTCCTCGGCGGCGTCGGCCACCGAAGCCTCATTCCCATCGGGGTCCAATTGGACGATTCTGTCATCGACTTCCATTGGCGAACAGGTATTCGAAGCATCGGCGACCGAATCAGTGAAATGTAAATCGGTCGACGTCGATGGCAGCGCGAACGCAGACCAGGAAGCACTCACAGTCACGCCCACATACGGCAAAACACTGGCGAACAAAGTGACCCTTGCCGAAGCGGAAAAATCGGAATGCACGGTGACCCAGAGCGGAGTCACCAGGCCGGCTACGGTGCATACCAATCTATGTCACTACACCCTTTTTGCCGGCAACGAAGTCGACGGCACGATGAACATCACCGACACAAGCGTGCCGCCGGCGAAATGCGAGATCCAAATCACAGTCTACTTCCTGGGCGAATTCCGCCCCTGCCTCGACGTTCCGCCGCAAACGCCGACACATCCGACAGTCACATACACCAATGAAACATACGTCTCCGGCGGGAAAACCCTCTGGGACGTGAAGGTCAAATCGGACATTGAAGGGATCACATTCACAAGGACAGGCGTCTGCACGCCCGTCGGTCATGTCGGTAACGGCGCCAAATACTTTGGCGAATTCACAGTGAAGGGCACCGACACAGCAGGAACCCCGGTCAACCTAACATGGGACCCGGAAACCTGAGAGTTCTTTCGGGCAGCTCAGCGCCCAGTTGACTGAGAGGCCAAAGCGCACAGAGGAAACGTACGAGGCCGGGGGAGATCCCGGCCTCGTGCTCGTTGGGTATCCGAGAAGTATCTTGAGAAGATTGAGCTGGTACCGATATGTCTGCGGCGGCCTAGGTAGGGATTCGGTCGTGGGACGCGAGCCACAGGGAGCTCGCCATGAGAACGGGGGATTACATGAGGGAGAAAGTCGGTGAGGGGGGCCAGGCTTTGGTTGCGCTGTTGCTCTTGTCGGGGTTGGCCGTGCTCCTTACTGTGCCGGCGGGAGCCTTCGGCGCCGGCCCCACGGCGCTCTGGCAGCGCTGCGACGGCAGCCCCGGAGAACTCTCCTGCAGGATTCCCCGCGGTATCGGCGTCAGTCCGGCCAGCGGGGACTTATACGTCGCCGATCAGAATGACTCTCGCATCGATGAGTACACCGCCTGGGGGAAGTTCGTGCGCTCCTGGGGCTGGGGGATTGTAAATGGGGCAGAAGAACCCCAAGTCTGCACGGTAGCGACCACCTGTCAGGAAGGCATCGCCGGGGGCGGCAGAGGCCAGCTGACCGGTCCGCAAGGCGTCGCAGTCGATCCGGCAGGCAACGTTTATGTAGCCGAGGGTGTGAGCGGACATCGGGTGTAGAAATTCGATTCCGCAGGCCACTTCTGAAACCTGACTCGATACAGGGCAAGAGGCCGGGAGAGAGGCTAACCGTTTTCCGCAACGTTCATTTTGCACGCGCACGAACTCTTAATGCGTACTTTGCAGGAATGATCGCAGCTCATCAGCCTCTTCCTCATGATCATTGACTAGATAGCCCCGTATGTGGTTCTTAGATTGCGCCCTTGTGGATCCGAGGGGCACCAATCCAAGACGAAAGGAAGCAGCGATGGGTCGCGACTTGAAAGCCTTGGGCCTTGCCCTGGCGACGGTCTTCGCGCTGAGCGCGATTGCCTCTTCGACGGCATCGGCCACCGAAGCCACATTCACATCGGGATCAAACTGGACCACCTTGACGGCTAGCGCCGTGGCCATCCAAGTGTTTCAGTTCGAAAACCCAGGAGAAGAAGTCGTATGCACTTCGGTCAGTGCCGACAACGTCAGCATGGGCACAGATCAGAGCGCAATTACAGCCGGATACACATTTGGCAAAACACCGCCGAACAAAGCGACCGAGGCAGAAGCAACAGCGACGGAATGCACGATCGTACTCGGGGAAGTCGTATTGCCAATCACGATTCACGCCCAGGGCTGCGACTATACCTTCACAGCGGGCAGCAAAACGGCGGGGGAAGTCCACATCAACAGTACGAACGAACCGGCGGAAACATGTGAAACAAAGGGCACAGTTTACCTCCTAGGCGAATTCAGGCCGTGCATCGAGGTTCCCGATCAGACGCCAACACAGCCCAAAGTCGAATACATAAATGGAACATACTTGAAGGGTGGGGTTAACCACTGGCATGTAAGGATCA
>DASUZP010000123.1:0-13644 GCA_036376775.1 Solirubrobacterales bacterium
TCCTGCCAAGGGCACCGCAGGTTAGCTACGCACGGAACGGATAACCGCTGAAGGCATCTAAGCGGGAAGCCGTCCTCGAGATGAGCTCTCCCATCCCTTCGAGGGAGTAAGACCCCTGGTAGACCACCAGGTTGATAGGCCGGCGGTGCAAGCGCAGCGATGTGCTCAGCCGACCGGTACTAATGGGTCGAGGGCTTGACGGATATTTATTTCTTACCCATTTGATTAACGGTCTTGTGCAGTTTTCAAGCTCCACCGGGGGCGGTTTCGCAAAATTCCGGTGGCGCATAGCGAGTGGGAAACACCTCTTCCCATTCCGAACAGAGCAGTTAAGCCACTCTGCGCCGATGGTACTTGGGGGGCAACCCCCTGGGAGAGTAGGTCGCCGCCGGTTCTTTGACTCTGGGCCGCCCTCGGGCGGCCCTTTGTCGTTCTAGGAGTGGGCGGCGAAGCGGTTGATGGCGGCGTTCCAGGAACCGATGCTCCGCATTGCGCCTGGACGGCGGCGCTCCTCGCAGGACTTTGCCCGAAAGGAGACCGGCTCGAGGCCGTACTCGCCGAGGGTTGCGAAGTCGATTACGAGATCCGCGGCATCCGCCGCCCTGCTGCTGAAGTTCTTTTTCGTAGCGAACATAGGTTCGACTCTACGGACGCTTCCGGACGGCTTGGGGATTTTGCAGGCGCTCTTGCAATTCGTGCCTGGCGGCGCCCTTTTTTACCGCTTCGGCGGGCTTGTCGAAGGCGAGGATGAGAGCTGCCGTTTCGGCCGGTTTCTCGACTTCGGGCGAGTGGCCGGCGCCCTGGATCAGCTTGGTTTGGGCCCCGGCTGCTCGGTATGCCGCCAGCGCTTCCTCGGGATCCTTGGCTATCTGCTCCTCGGCTCCCATGATCGCCAGGATCGGCTTGCCGGTCGCCGCCGCGCGCTGCGGGAGCGCCTCTTCCCCGGTGTAGTCGTCAAAGGCTTCGTGGGAGCCGGTGTAGGAGCTGTAGGTCATCTGCTTCACATCGTCGACGAATGCATCCGGAACCTTGAAACCGGGGGCGAATGCGATCTCAAGGCCGTTGCGGATCGAGAAGTCGGGCTTGATTCGCCACAAGGTCTGCCCGATCACCGGCTTGAAGGGCAATTCGCCGATGAAGCCGACGTCGCCATAGCTATCGTCCGGGATGCTGTCGATGGCCATCAGCCGGTCGACCAGTTGCGGCGAGCGTTCGGCAAGGGCAATCGCCACGGGCCCGCCGAGCGAGTGGCCGACGACCTCAGCATCGCGAACGCCGAGCCGCCCGAGGACGCCCGCCACGAGGTCAGCTTGGTTCTCGATCGAGTAGCCGGAGTCGGGCTTTTCCGAACCGCCGTGGCCGAGCAGGTCGACTGCGACCACGCGGTGGGTGCGGGCAAGGCGCGGAATCACCCCGTCCCACCAGTTGATCGCGCAGGTGAAGCAGTGGATCAAGACGATCGGGCTGCCGTCGCGCGGGCCTTTTTCGATCACCTCGAGGTCGCCTCCGGGAAGGCTGACGATGCGGCCTCCCGGTTCGGTCACCCCGGCCGACTTCGTTTCCGCGTCGATCGCCAGCGCATTGACGCCGAGCAGCACGACGAGAGCAGCCACCACGCCGATCAGGATCTTCCAGCCACGTCTCATTGCCGCAGTACCCTAACCGGACTGATGGAGAAGTTCGTAATCGAAGGAGGCGCGGCGCTCTCGGGCGAGCTGACCCCCGCCGGCAACAAGAACGCGGCTTTGCCGATCCTCGCCGCCTGCCTGCTGACCGACGAGGAGCTGCTACTGCACCGCGTGCCGCGAATCCGCGATACCGAAGCGCAGATCGCGTTGCTGGAGCGCCTCGGCGTCGAGGCCGCCTGGGTCGCTGACAACAGTCTTCGACTCTGCGCCGCGACGGTCTCCGACGTCGCCGTCGACGAGGAGCTCTCGAGCAAGATCCGGGCCTCCTTCCTTCTTGCCGGCCCTTTGCTCGCCCGCTTCGGCGAGGCGCGCATGCCTCCACCGGGCGGTGATTTCATCGGTCGCCGTCGTCTCGACGCCCATCTCGACGCGTTCGCCGACCTCGGCGCCCGGGTCGAGGGCGACCGCTGGATCGAGCTGAGTGCGCCGGCGGGCGGTCTGCGGCCCTGCGCGATCTTCATGGACGAGCCCTCGGTCATGGGGACCGAGAACGCGCTGATGGCGGCGGCGCTGACGCCGGGGCCGACGACGATCTCCAACGCGGCCAGCGAGCCGCACGTCCAGGACCTCGCCCGCCTGCTGGCGAGCATGGGCGCCGAGGTGACCGGAATCGGCTCCAACGTGATGACCGTGCACGGCCGCGACCGGCTCGGTGGCGCCGAGCACACGATCTCGCCCGACCACATCGAGGTCGGCAGCTTCATGGCGCTCGCCGCGGCGACCGGCGGCGAGCTGCGCATCCGCGACGCCGGCCCGGCCGATCTGCTCATGGTGCGACGCCAGTTCCGCCGTCTCGGGCTCGAATCGACGATCGACGGCGATGATGTGATCGTGCCGCCCGAGCAGCGGCTGGCGATCAAGGCCGACATCGGCGATGCGATCCCGAAGATCGAGGACGGTCCCTGGCCGGCCTTCCCTGCCGACCTGACCTCGATCGCCCTGGCCCTGGCCACGCAGGCCGACGGTGAGATCCTGATCTTCGAGAAGATGTTCGAGAACCGCCTTTTCTTCGTCGACAAGCTGGTTGCGATGGGCGCTCGGATAACGCTCTGCGATCCCCACAGGGCGATCGTCAGCGGTCCGAGCCGGCTTCACGGCGAGCGCGTCGAGAGCCCTGACATCCGCGCCGGGATGGCGATGCTCATCGCCGCTCTCGCGGCCGACGGCAGATCGGAGATCGGCAACATCCGCCAGATCGATCGCGGCTACGAGTCGATCGACGAGCGCTTGCGTGCTCTCGGCGCCCGGATCGAACGCGTCTCTGCAGAGATCCCGGCCTAGCAGGCTTTCGGCGCCCACTCTCGTAAGGTCAGGCGCATGATTCACCCGATTCCCCCAGGGACGCGCGACATCCTCCCCGACGAGATGCGGGAGCTGCGCCGCCTGCACCTCGCGATGATCGAGGTCTTCGAGAGCCGCGGCTACGGCGAGGTGGCGACGCCCGCGATCGAGTACGACGAGGTGCTGGCCCGCGGCGACGGCCGCACCGCCGATTCGGCCTACCGTTTCTTTGACGAGCGCGGCGACCTGCTGGCGCTGCGCTCGGACATGACCGTGCCGATCGCCCGGCTGGTCGCCTCGCGTTTTGCCACCGCCGAACCGCCGTTGCGGTTCTGCTACCTGGCTAACGCCTTCCGGGCCGTGCGGCCCCAGCGCGGCCAGATGCGCGAGTTCGCCCAGGCCGGCGTCGAGCTGATCGGTGCTCCGGCGCCCGCCGGCACGGTGGAGGTGGTCGAGGTGCTGGAGGCGACGCTCGACGCGGCCGGCCTCGACCGGGCCGTGATCGGCCTCGGCGACGCCGACCTCTTCCGTCAGCTGCTGACAGAGTTCGAGGTCGAGGGTGAGGTGCGCGATTCGATCCTCGAGCGCCTGGCAATGCACGATCTGGTCGGGCTCGAGGCGGAGCTCTCGCTCGCCGGAATGGCGGCGGAGCAGGTCGACACCTGCGTCGCCCTTTCGCAACTGCGCGGCGGTCGCGAGGTGCTCGAGCGGGCGCGCGAGCTCGGCGGCGATGCGGTCGAGCGGGCGACGGCGCGCCTCGGCGAGACCTTCGCGGCGCTGGAAGAGCGCGGCGTCGCAGAACGGGTCCAAGTCGATCTCGGCCTCCTGCGCGACCTCGGCTACTACAGCGGCGCCATCCTCGAGGTCTACGACCCGGCCCTCGGCCATGTGCTGGGGGGTGGGGGGCGCTACGACGAGTTGCTGAAGCGCTTCGGCATCGATCTGCCCGCGGCGGGTTTCGCCCTCTACCTGGAGCGCGTCCATGTCGCCCAGATGGAGGAGGAGTCGCGGCGGGAGGTCCCGTCATGAGCGTCGAAGTCGCCGGCACCGCCGGTGCCAAGCCCGACGGACCGCTGAAGCTGGCCGTGCCGCGCGGCGCGCTGCTCGGTGGCACGCTCGACGCGCTCGACGCGGCAGGTGTCGATACCGCGGCGGTTCGCGGGGAGTCGCGCGCTCTGATCTTCCCCGGCGAGAAAATCACCCTGGTGACGATGCGGCCCTCCGACGTGCCGACCTACGTCGAGGCCGGCGCGGCCGACGTCGGCATCACCGGCAAGGACGTGCTGCTCGAGCAGGCGGATCGGATGGTCTACGAGTTGCTCGACCTCGGCTACGGTCGCTGCCGCATGGTGCTGGCGGGGCGCAAGGGGGACGAGAGCCTCGGCGAATCGCAGCGACGCCTCGGGATGATGCGGATCGCGACCAAGTACCCGCGGATCGCCGAACGCCACTTCGAGTCCACCGGCCGCCAGGTCGAGACGATCGAGGTCAAGGGCTCGATCGAGCTTGCGCCGCTGATCGGCCTCGCCGACGGCATCGTCGACCTGGTCGCCACGGGCCGCACGCTGGAAGAGAACGACCTCGAGGTGCGCGAGGAGATCCTCGAGTGCACGGCGCGTTTCGTCGCCAACCGGGTGGCGCACAAGCTGCGCTCCGAGGAGATCGACGAGCTGACCGCGAGGCTGCGGGAGGCGACGGAGGGATGAGGGTCGAGCGCTTCAAGTGGAACGTGAGGGACCCAAGGATTGCCGCCCTTGAGGTTCGCCTCTGGGCGGGCAAGGCAGAGCCCCGGGTCGATCTCGACCCGATCGAGAAAGGGTTCTTCCACGCCGACAGCAGAGATCAGTTCCTGTTGGATCTCACCGCGCGTTTCGATGCCACCGACGTTCAGCCGACATCTCTAGAGGTCACCGAGCGCGAGAGATCGGCGGCACTTTCAAATGTCGACAACGATCTACTCAAATCGCTGGAAGTCGCGGCCACCAACATAAGAACGGTTGCTGAAGCACAGATGGACACCACCACTCGTGTGGTCGACCTCCCCCAGGGACAGTCGGTAGCAATCCGCGAGGTTCCAATCGGGGCTGCCGGGATCTATGCGCCGGGGGGGCGAGCGGCCTACCCGTCGAGCGTCTTGATGTGCGTGATTCCAGCGCAGGTCGCCGGGGTCGGGCGCATCGCCCTCGCAACGCCTCCCGGACCGGATGGGCGAGTCAACGCCGCGGTCCTCGCCGCCGCCTCGCTCTGCGGGGTGGATGAGGTCTACTCGGTCGGGGGGGCACAGGCAATTCTGGCGCTTGCCCACGGAACCGAGACGATTGAACGCGTTAATGTCGTTGCCGGTCCCGGCAACGCGTGGGTTCGCGAGGCCAAGATGAGCGTTTCGGGGTTCGTGGCAATCGATTCCCTCGCCGGACCATCGGAGCTCATGATCGTCCTCGACGGCGAGTCAGACCTTAGGTGGGCCGCCCTCGACCTTTGCGCCCAGGCCGAGCACGGAAGCGAGACGCCGCTGCTGGCGGTAGCCGTCGACGAGGCAGTCCTGGAAGAGCTCGCCAGAGAGACGCAGCGAGCCGCGGCAAGTCGTTCGGGGGTAGCGGATGCCCCGCTCGCACTAGTTCAGGTGCCAGACATGGATGCCGCGATCAGCCTCGCCAACGCGTTCGCCCCGGAGCATCTGCAGCTGCTCGTGGATGACGCTGAGCAGCTGGCATCCGGCGTGCGGACGGCCGGCTGCATATTCGTCGGCAGCTACAGCGCCACTGCCTTTGGCGACTACGCGGCGGGCTCGAATCATGTCCTTCCCACCGCCGAAGCAGGACGCTTTTCCGGTCCACTCGGCCCGAGCATCTTCCGCCGCAAGATTGCCACCGTGGAGGTCCCGCCCGACGCCGCGGCGAAGCTAGCCCCACACGTCGACACCATTGCTCGCGCCGAGGGCTTCCCCGTTCACGGCGAGTCGGCGATGATTAGGGCGCAATGACCCGAACCGCGAACAGAGAGCGCAGCACCGCCGAGACCAAGATCCAGCTCTCGCTCGATCTCGACGGCGGCGGATCGAGCGCTGCGACCGGTGTCGGCTTCCTCGACCACATGCTCGACCTGCTCGCCCGTCACGGCAAGCTGGGGCTGCAGGTGAAGGCGAGCGGCGACCTCGAGACCGGCGCGCACCACACCGTCGAGGACGTCGGCATCGTCTTGGGGCAGGCGCTCGACGAGGCGCTGGGCGACCGAGCGGGCATCCGCCGCTATGGCTCGGCCCTGGTGCCGATGGACGAGTCCCTGGCCGAGTGCGCGATCGACATCTCCGGCCGGTCCCTCTGCGTCTTCGATGCCGACCTGCCGGCGACCTCGATCGCCGGTTTCGACAGCGAGCTTGCTGAGGAGTTCTTCCGCGCCGTCGCCAACGGCGCCAAGCTGACCCTGCACGTCTCGGTCCGCTACGGCACCAACGTCCACCACATGATCGAGGCCTGCTTCAAGGCCTTTGCCCGCGCCCTGCGCGTCGCCGTCTCCGTCGATCCCGAGGAGACCGGGGTGCCGTCGACCAAGGGGACGCTGAGCGAATGACGACGCGCATCGCGATCCTCGATTACGGGGTCGGCAACCTGCGCTCGGTCGAGAAGGCGCTCGAGCACATCGGTGCGAGCGCCACGATCAGCCGCGATCCGGATGCGATCCATGCAGCAGACGGCGTGATCCTGCCCGGGGTCGGTGCCTTTCCGAGGGCGATGGATCGGATCCGCGAGTTCGGACTCGACGAATTGATCCGGGAGCGCTGCGACCTCGGCGTGCCGATCCTCGGTATCTGCCTCGGCCTGCAGCTGCTCTTCGACTCCACCGTCGAGCTCGGTGGCGCCGACGGGCTCGGCCTGCTGCCGGGCGAGGTGGTCGAGCTCGACGCGCCGGGCCTCAAGGTTCCCCACATCGGCTGGGCCGCGGTCCACTGGGAGAAGGAGTCCCGTCTGAGTGAGGGGATCGCCAGCGAAACCCCGTTCTACCTCGTCCACTCCTTTGCGCCGCAGCCGTTCGAGGGCGACCTGCTCGGCACTGCCGCCTACGGCGCCCGCTTCGCCTGTGCGGTCGAGCGCGACAACGTCTTCGGCGTCCAGTTCCACCCCGAGAAGTCGAGCACGGCCGGGCTACGGCTGCTCTCCAATTTCGCCGGGGTCTGCGCGAAAGCGCCCAGCGCGGCGTGATCCTCTACCCGGCGATCGACATCCGCGGCGGCCAGGCGGTGCGGCTGCTGCAGGGGGACTACGAGCGCGAGACGACGTATGACGCCGATCCCGTCGACGCGGCGAAGCGCTGGGCGAATGAAGGGGCCGAGTTCCTCCACGTCGTTGACCTGGACGGAGCGAGGGCGGGCGAACCGCGCAACCTCGAGGCAATCGAGCGAATCGCCGCCGCCGTCTCCTGTCCGATCCAGGTCGGGGGAGGCTTGCGAGACCCGCAGTCGGTGCGCGCGATCCTCGAGGCGGGTGCTGAGCGCGTGGTGATCGGCACGGCCGCCCTGCGCGACCCCGAATTCCTCGACGCGACGATCGAAGCGCACGGCCACCGCATCGTCGTCTCCGTAGACGCCCGAGCAGGCCGGGTCGCACTGGACGGCTGGACCAAGTCAGGCGAGAAGAACGTGGTCGACGCCGTCGCAGCGCTCAGCAAGCGAGGCGCAGCCCGCTTCCTCTGCACGGCAATCGAGGTCGATGGCACCATGGAGGGCCCGGCAATCGATCAGCTCACCGAAATCGCGACCGCAACCAGCTCCCAAATCATCGCCTCCGGCGGAGTGGGGGAGCTATCTCACCTCGAATCCCTCGCAAGCTCGATGCCCGCCAACGTCGAGGGCGCCATCGTGGGCAGAGCACTCTATGAGCAGCGCTTCACCGTTGTTGAGGCCATCGAGGCGCTTCGGCGGTAGGGATATTGGGGTGCCCCTCCCACGGAGGCTCCGGGACGGGCGTTTGAGCCCAGGCCCCGCGATCAGCTGCGCAACGGTCTCCGGGGGAGGGGCACCCCAATCCCTGACCTCTACGCTTCATCCATGGTCCTCAAACGAGTCATCCCCTGTCTCGACGTCGATGCCGGCCGCGTCGTCAAGGGCACCAACTTTGTCGGCCTGCGCGATGCGGGGGATCCGGTCGAGCTGGCCGAGCGCTACGACGCCGAGGGGGCAGACGAGCTGGTCTTCCTCGACATCACCGCTTCGCATGAGAAGCGCGACACGATCGTCGAGCTCGCCCGGCGCACTGCCGACAACGTCTTCATCCCCTTCACGATCGGCGGCGGCATCCGCTCGGTGCAGGATGCCCAGGCTGTGCTCGACGCCGGCGCCGACAAGGTCTCGGTCAACTCAGCGGCCCTGGCTCGGCCCGAGCTGCTGACCGAGCTGGCCGACCACTTCGGCTCGCAGTGCGTCGTCCTGGCGATCGACGCCAAGCGGGGCGGCAATGGATGGGGCGTCTACGTGAACGGTGGTCGCAGGCGCGTGGAGGGCTGCGACGCGGTCTCCTGGGCCAAGGAGGGCGTCGAGCGCGGCGCCGGCGAGATCCTGCTGACCAGCATGGACCGCGACGGCACCAACGACGGCTATGACCTCGAGTTGACCCGCGCGGTGGCGGACGCGGTCTCGGTGCCCGTGATCGCCTCCGGCGGCGCGGGAACCCTTGAGCACCTCAGCGAAGCGATCGATGCGGGTGGCGCCGACGCCGTCCTCTGCGCCTCGATCTTCCACTACGGGGCCTACCGCGTACGCGACGCCAAGGAGCACTTGGCAGCAGCCGGCATCCCGATCCGGCGCTAGGGCCTTCTCAGCGCAGGTCGGCGACCATGCCGGCGAGACCGCCGGAGCCGAGAACCTCGTAGCGATCCAGTTCGTAGGGATGACTGCGGGTCGCGTCACCGCGGATCTCGGTGGTCGCACCAACGTAGCCGGCTGCTTCGACGGCCGCGATCACAGCCGCGTCGAACTGTCCGGCGGGGTAGCAGAAGTCATTGACCGGAACGCCGTATTCGCGGCGCAGGATCTCCCGCGAACCCGCCACTTCTTCCTTCAGCTGAGCGCTGTCGAGTTCGGTCAGGTCGAGGTGGTGGATGGTGTGCGCCGCCAGCTCCCAGCCGGCATCGATCATCGCTTCCACGTTGCTCGTGTAGAGATCCGAGCCTTCGGCCTTGAGGTTCAGCACACCGGCCCAGCCGTGCCAGCGCAACTCCGGCAGCGCGTAGGTGAATTGAGGCCGGTAGCCGTCGTCGAAGGAGACCACGACCGGCTTCGGCGGCAGCGTCGCGTCGTCGTACCAGGCCGCCTCGACCTGTTCGAGGGTCACCGCCTCGTACCCGTGTTCGTCGAGCCAGTTCATCTGCCTGTGGAAGTCGGGCCGGCTGACGTATAGGTCGGGGTAGGGCTCGTCGGAGGGCGCAGCGCCGAGCACGTGGTACTCGAGGACCGGCACGGGGCCGACGTACGGGACCCAGTCAGACTGAGGAGTCGCATTCCGCACCTCGGTGGAGGCGGAACCCGCCGACCGAGCCGTGGTCGACCTTTGCCCCTTTCTGCGACTCAAAGCTCTACCGCGGTTGCTGCCGGCGCCGGACGAGACGACGAACACGACGATTGCAGCGAACGCGACGACGAGGGTGCCTGCGGCGAGCAGGCGCCGGCGTCGAATCTGCCGCCGTCGCCGCTCTCGCCTCGCTTTGCGCTCGTCGACCATCCGGGAAGGCGATCATGGTACGGATGCCGATGACCGCGATGCCGATCGACGACCTCGAAGGGGTACTGCGCAGGGCCTATCCCGAGCTGGACGCCGTGCACGACCTGGCCGGAGGGAAACCGGTGTACCTGGTTGGCGGCGCCGTCCGCGATCTTCTACTCGGACATGGGCGAGCGGATATCGACCTGGTTATCGAGGGCGATGCCACCGCTCTGGCGGGGAGGCTCGGCGGCAAGGTGGTCGAGCACGAACGGTTCGCCACCGCCAAGGTGCACCTCGGCGAGCATGAGGTCGACATCGCCACGGCAAGATCCGAGACCTACCCACGCCCAGGTGCGCTGCCCGAGGTGGAGCCGACGGCGGGCATAGCGGCCGACCTCTCCCGGCGCGATTTCACGATCAACGCGATGGCGATCCCACTGCGGCGCGATCCGGAGTTGATCGACCCACACCGAGGGCAGGCCGACCTCGAAGCAGGCTTGCTGCGGGTCCTGCATTCGCGTTCGTTCGAGGACGATCCGACCAGAGCTCTGCGCGCCGCCCGCTACACGGCTCGCTTCGGCCTCGAGCTGGAGCCCGACACCGCCGAGCTGCTCAGTCAGACGGACCTGAGCACGGTGTCGGCCGATCGTCGCGAAGCGGAGCTCTTGCGGCTGGCCGGGGAGACCGAGGCGGTGCGAGGCTTCGAGCTGCTCGCCGAATGGGGCCTGATCGAGCTCGATCGGAGCCGGGCGGAGCTGGCCGGTTGCGTCGCCGAGCGGCTGGGCGAGTTTCCATGGGCGGATGTCGCCCCTCGCGACCAGACGATCCTTGCTGCCGTAATGGGTCGCTGGGAGGGCGCGGAGAAACTGGTGGCCGAGCATCCGGCCCGCCCGTCGGAGGCGGTGGGCCTGGCGCGCGGGGCGGAGCCCGTCCAGCTGGTGCTTGCGCGGGCCCTGGGGGCCGAGTGGCTCGACCGTTACCTGAACGAGTGGCGGGCAGTCGGGTTGGAGATCGACGGCGACGATCTGATCTCCGCCGGCGTCCCACAGGGCCCGCAGATCGGCCTCGGCCTCGCCGAGGCGTTGCGCCGCAAGCTCGACGGCGAGCTCTCCGGGCACGACCAGGAGCTCGAGGCGGCGCTGGATGCAGCTCGGCGGGGGAGCGACTGATGGAGTGGCAGGAGGTCGGGGGGGTCGAGTGGGTGGAAGCGCGCCTGCTCAAGGCAAGGGTCGTCTTCTCGACCCGCTCAGCCGGCTCGATGCGGGAGGGCCCGTGGCTGCTAGCCGAGGCGCTCCGGGTCTCCGAGGAGAGGATCGTCAGCAGCCGGCAGGTGCACAGCGCCGAGCTCGCCTTCCACGACGCGCCGACGGCGGAGGTGCGCGTAGCCGACGGCCACGTGATCCAGCGGCCGGGTCCGATCGGGCTCGTCTATACCGCCGACTGCCTGCCGGTCGCAGTCGCCGGGCCGGGAGGCGTCGCGATACTGCACTGCGGTTGGCGCGGCTTGGCCGCGGGGATCGTCTCGCGGGGCGCCGAGGCCGTCGGGGCGACCCACGCGGCGGTCGGGCCCGGGATCGGCCCGTGCTGCTACGAGGTGGGGGACGAGGTGTCGACCGCGTTCGCCGGGCTCGGCGACGGGATTGCCCAGGGTCGCATGCTCGACCTGCCCGAGGTCACCCGCCGCCTCCTGCGCCGAGCCGGTGTCGAGCAGATCGAGTCCGAAGACATCTGCACCAGCTGCGAGCCCGAACTGTTCTTCTCGCACCGCCGCGACGGCGGCCCCGGCCGGCAGGGCGGACTCGCCTGGATCGACGAGGTGGCCTGAGATGCCCGGCCTGATCCATGGTCTCGAGCCGGCGAAGATCGCGGCGAATCTGGAGCAGGTCAAGGAAGAGGCAGGGGAGGGGGTCGAGGTCCTCGCCGCGACCAAGTACGTGCCGCTGGAGGAGATGGAGGCGCTAGCCGAGGCCGGGGTCGAGCTCGTCGGCGAGAATCGCCAACAGGAGCTCGAGGCCAAGCATGAGCGCTGGGGCGACGCCTTCGCCTGGGACTTCATCGGCAATCTGCAGAGCCGCAAGGTGAAGCGGATCCTGCCCCTCTGCCGCCTGATCCACTCGGTCGCGACCGAGTCCGTGCTGGAGCAGTTGGGCCGCCACGGCACCGACCGGACCGAGGTCCTGGTCGAGGTCAACGTCGCCGGAGAGGAGGGCAAGGGGGGCGTGGCGCCCGAGAACCTTTCCGAGTTCATCGGCTGCTGTCCCGTGCGGGTCTCGGGCCTGATGACGATGCCCCCGTTCAGCACCGACCCGGAGGACTCCCGCCCGCATTTCGCCAAGCTCGCCGAGTTGGCAGCCGATCACGGGCTGAGCAAGCTCTCTATGGGCACCTCCCAGGACTGGCATGTCGCGGTACAGGAGGGAGCAACCATCATCCGCCTCGGCACCTCGCTCTTTATCTAGCGCCTCTCCGGCGGGTGGCGCGAGGTGGGGGTGGGTTCGGACGGGTGAGTCCAGCTAGCCCGCACCCACCTCGTGACAGGACCCGCCGGCCAGGGCATAATGAGTAGAGGATTCGGTCGTTCTGGGCCGAAACACGCACGCATGGCACTACGCGATAACTGGCATAAAGCCCTGGTCTATTTCGGACTGGCGGAAGAGCACGAGCATGGGCTCGAGTACGAGGAAGACTTCCCCGACACCTCCGAGGAGGAAATCGAGGCTCGGCGCGAATCGGGGCAGGTGCGGCGGCTGCCGACCTCGCGCCGCTCGCGCCGCGACGAGATCGACGACATCTTCGCCGACGACGAGCCGATCTCCGCCTCGCGCACGCGGGTGCTGCGTCCGGTCGGCGAGGACTCCGACGTCAAAGTCCACCTCGTCATCCCGCGCAACTTCAACGACGCCCAGCAGGTCGCCGACCAGTTCAAGCGGTCGGTGCCGGTGATCCTCAATCTGCAGACGACCGACCACGAGCTTTCCAAGCGGATGATCGATTTCTGCTCCGGCCTCACCTACTCGCTGGACGGCGGCATGCAGCGGATCGCCGAGAAGATCTTCTTGCTCACGCCCCGGAATGTCGAGGTTTCGGCTGAGGAGAGGGCTCGGTTGCTCGACAAAGGGTTCTTCAACCAGTCCTAGCGGTTGGGGAGGGTCGGGGGCGTCCCTCTCGCTTGCTGGGTTTTTCGCCTGATGCGTTGGGCGGCTGTCCGCTGGTGCCAGCGGGGCGAAAAACGGGACGCCGCTGCGCGAGAGGGACACCCCCGACCCTCCCGATCACAGGACTACTAGGCTCTCGCTCGTGATCATCGGTTTCTGTGGAGCTGGGAACATGGCTGCTGGCATTGCTCGGGGGTGGGCCGGGGAGTGGGAGGGGATGCTGTTCTTCGATCCGGACTCCGATCGGGCTCGCAAGCTGGCCGGGGACCTTGGCGGCGAGGCCGTCGAGTCCAACGGGCAGTTAGCGGAGCGGGCCGATGTCGTGCTCCTTGCCGTCAAGCCGGGTGCCCTTCAGCAGGCGGCCGGTGAATTGGCGGGCGCAGAATCGGTCATCTCGATCTTGGGAGCCACCTCCCTGGGGGACGTCCAAGCTGCATTCCCCAAGGCCGAGGTTGGGCGGATCATGCCCAACGTCGCAGTGGAGGTGGGCAGCGGCGTGCTGTGCATTGCCGGGGAGTTCAGCTCGGAGGTCCGAGAGAAGCTGAGCGCTCTCGGGTCCGTCGTCGAAATGCCCGACTCGCAATTCGACGTCGCCACTGCGGTGATGGCCTGCTCGCCCGCGTATTTCGCCTTGGCAGCCGAGGCGCTCGCCGATGCCGGCGCCAGCGCCGGTCTGGACGAGAAACTGGCCGAAAAGCTGGTCGTCGAGGCCGCCGCGGGCACTGGATCGCTCATGCAGATTCGCCGCCCAGCCGATGTTCGAATCTCGGTCACCTCACCCGGGGGCAGCACCGAAGCCGGGCTGGACGCGCTCGACCGCGAAGG
>DASUZP010000124.1:0-13740 GCA_036376775.1 Solirubrobacterales bacterium
CTGAACCCGGGAGGTGGGCCTCTAGGCGGGTTTCCGGTGGGGATGCCCGGCGCTCCCCACCTGGTCAGGCTGCGGGCAGGGCGAAGAAGGCGATGGCTGAGAAGTGAGCTGCGGCAGCAAGGATTACCAAGGCGTGAAAGACCTCGTGGTAGCCGAAGACACGGGGATCGGGGTTGGGCCGCTGGGTTGCATAGACGATGGCGCCGACGGTGTAGAGGAGCCCGCCGGCGGCAACGAGCAGGGTGCCGGCAACGCCCATGTCGACCCAGAGCTGGGGGAAGGCAACTGCAGCGACAGAACCCAGCGAGATGTAGATCAGCGCGGCGACCCATTTCGGGTGGTCGATCCAGATCGTCTCGACGATCGCGCCGGCGATCGCGCCGGCCCAGACGACGACGAGGATGGCGTCGGCCAGAGGTCCGTTGAGGACGAGCAGGGCGAACGGCGTGTAGGTACCGGCAATGAGGAAGAAGATCATCGAGTGATCGAGGCGGCGCATCCAGCGGCGTACTTCGGGTCGCTTCCAGTTGACCCGGTGGTAGAGGGCGCTGGTGCCGAGCAGAGCCGAGAGGCTGACCGCGTAGATCGCGACAGCGAGGGTCGCCTTCGGCGTCTTCGCGGCGACGATCAGCGCTGCGCCGAGGGCGAGCGAGACGAAGAAGGCCCACTCGTGGGAGACGCCGCGCAGCCGAGGCTTGACCGCGGCGATCGCCTCGCTCGCAACTTCCTTTGCAGATTCCGCCTTCTCCGCGGCCCTCGCCCGCACCATCTACTTGTCACCATAGAGGGTGAAAGGCGCGATTTCTGCGGCGTTTGCGGAGTCGGTCGTCACAAAGTCTGTCCGACTCGTTGACGATCCTGGGCAGCTCCCCCTTAAAGCCGCTTCGAGAGGAGAAGTTCGATGTCCCAGACCGCCACCAGTGCTCCGAAAAACGGTCTCAAGGGCCTAGCGATCGAGCGCCGCTTCTCCTCCTCTGGAACCCATCCTTTCGACGAGATCGAGTGGGAGATCCGCGACGCCGTGATCGGCGATCCGGCCGCGCCGGCCTTCGAGCAGCGCGGGGTCGAGTTCCCCAAGAGCTGGAGCCAGAACGCGACCAACATCGTCGCCCAGAAGTACTTCCGGGGCCAGATGGGGAGCGAGCAGCGCGAGTCCTCGGTCAAACAGATGATCGGGCGGGTCGCGGGGACGATCTCCGGCTGGGGACGCGAAGGCGGTTACTTCGCCTCCGACGAGGACGCCGACGCCTTCGAGGCGGAGCTGACCTCGATCCTGCTCAACCAGAAGGCGGCCTTCAACTCGCCGGTCTGGTTCAACGTCGGCTTCGAGGAGCGGCCCCAGTGCTCGGCTTGCTTCATCCTCAGCGTCGACGACTCGATGGAGTCGATCCTCGACTGGAACACCAAGGAGGGGATGATCTTTCGCGGCGGCTCCGGCTCGGGGATCAACCTCTCCAACATCAGGGGCTCGGTCGAGCCGCTCTCCAAGGGCGGGCTCGCCTCCGGCCCGGTCAGCTTCATGCGCGGCGCCGACGCCTGGGCGGGGACGATCAAGTCGGGCGGCAAGACGCGGCGCGCGGCGAAGATGGTCGTCCTCGACGTCGACCACCCGGACGTCGAGCACTTCATCTGGTGCAAGGCCAAAGAGGAGGAGAAGGCGGGGGCGCTGCGCGACGCCGGCTTCGACATGTCGATCGACGGCGAGGGTTTCACCTCGATCCAGTACCAGAACGCCAACAACTCGGTGCGGGTCACCGACGAGTTCATGGAGGCGGTCGAGGCCGACGAGGACTGGGACCTGAAGGCGCGCACCACCGGTGAGACGACCAAGACGCTGCCGGCGCGCGAGCTGATGAGCCAGATCGCCGACGCCGCCTGGCGCTGCGCCGATCCAGGTGTCCAGTACGACACGATCATCAACCGCTGGCACACCTCGCCGGAGTCGGGACGGATCAACGCCTCCAACCCGTGCAGCGAGTACATGCACGTCGACGACTCGGCCTGCAACCTGGCCTCGCTCAACCTGATGAAGTTCCGCCGCGAGGACGGCAGCTTCGACGTCGAGAACTTCGAACACGCGGTCGACATCGTCTTCCTCGCGCAGGAGATCGTCGTCGGCTTCTCCAGCTACCCGACCGAGCAGATCGGCGAGAACGCCAATGCCTTCCGCCAGCTCGGCCTCGGCTACGCCAACCTCGGCGCGCTGCTGATGTCCGACGGGCTGCCCTACGACTCCGACGCCGGCCGCAACGTCGCCGCCGCGATCACGGCGCTGATGACCGGCCGCGCCTACCGCAAATCGGCGGAGATCGCCGCTGAGGCAACGGGGCCCTACGACGAGTACGAGAAGAACCGCGAGGCCCACAACGGCGTGATGCGGATGCACCGCGACGCCGCCTACGACGTCGATCCGACCGGGATCAAGGGCGAGCTGCTCGAGGCCGCGCAGCGGTCCTGGGACGAGGCGGTCGAGCTCGGCGAGGAGCACGGCTACCGCAACGCCCAGGCGACGGTGCTGGCGCCGACCGGGACGATCAGCTTCCTGATGGACTGCGACACGACTGGGATCGAGCCCGACTTCTCCCTGGTCAAGTTCAAGGAGCTGGTCGGCGGCGGGCAGATGACGATCGTCAACAAATCGGTGCCGCTGGCGCTGCGCACGCTCGGCTACTCAGACGCCGAGGTCGACCAGATCGACGCCCACATCGCCGAGCAGGCGACGATCGTCGGCGCGCCCGGCCTCAAGGACGAGCACCTGCCGGTCTTCGACGTCGCGGTCGGCGAGCGGGCGATCTCCCACACCGGCCACATCGACATGATGGCCGCGACCCAGCCGTTCATCTCCGGCGCGATCTCCAAGACGGTCAATCTGCCGCAGACCGCGACGGTCGAGGACATCGCCGACGCCTACACCCGCGGCTGGAAGGGTGGCCTCAAGGCGCTAGCGATCTACCGCGACGGCTCCAAGACCGCGCAGGCGCTGCGCACCGACGCGCAGGATGAAAAGGAGGTCGAGGCGGAGGTCGTCGCGCTGCCGCCGGAGCGCAAGCGGATGCCGCGCGAGCGCGAATCGATCACCCACAAGTTCTCGATCGCCGGCCACGAGGGCTACATCACCGCCGGCAAATACGAGGATGGCTCGGTCGGCGAGATCTTCCTCACCGACATCGGCAAGGAGGGATCGACGATGCGAGGGCTGATGAACGCCTTCGCGACGGCGATCTCACTCGGCCTCCAGTACGGCGTCCCGCTCGAAGACTTCGTGCGCAAGTTCAGCTACATGCGCTTCGAGCCGGAGGGGATCACCGGCAACCCGGAGATCCCCTTCGCCAAATCGCTGCCCGACTACATCATGCGCTGGGTGGCGAGCCGCTTCATCGAGGACACCGAAACGCTCGAGGAACTGGGGATCATGACCCAGGAGGTCCGGGCCAAGCAGGAGACGGCGCAGCTCGGGCTCGGGATCGCCACCGACACGGCCGGCCCGGCGAACGGCGGCAACGGCCACTCCAAGCCGGGTAACGGCAACGGGGCAGAGAAGGCGAAGGCGACCGGCGGCGAGGCAGTCCCGGCCGCGGCGGCCTTCACCGACACCCCGCCTGTCGTACCGGCGAAGATGTCCGGCCTCGATCTGGGCCCAGCCTGCGAGCAGTGCGGCGGCATGATGCAGCGCACGGGTTCGTGTTACACCTGCTCCAGCTGCGGTAACAACACTGGTTGTGGTTGATCTGAGGGCGTAAACCAGGGGGATGCCGACTTCCCCTGGGTGAATTTGCGTTCGCCGGCTGCGCCGGCTCCGGATGTTTGAGCGCGGCCTACGGCCGCGCAATCCCGAGATTGCATATCGCGGCTTCGCCACATCCCCCCAGGGGAAGTCGGCATCCCCCTGGCTCCAACCACCTCAGCTGAGCACGACTCTGGCGTTGTGACGGGGCGTCTCGGTGATCGCTCGCCTGAAGATTCTCTCGGGACGGGAGTCGGCCGGGCGGATCTGGCGGCGCTTGACCAGCTCCTTCAAGACCACCGCCATCTCGAACTGGGCGAAGGAAGCGCCGAGGCAGCGGCGGACGCCGCCGCCGAAGGGGATCCAGGTGTAGGTGCCCGGCGGGTTGTCGAGAAAGCGCTCCGGCCTGAAGGCTTCCGGCTCGGGATAGATCTCGGGATTGCGGTGGACGAGGTAGACGGATGGGGTGACCGAGACGCCGGCCGGTAGCTCGTAGCCACCGATCTCGACCGGCTCGGTGAGGCGGCGGATGACGATCGAGATCACCGGGCGCAGACGCAGCGTCTCCTGGATCGTCGCGGTCAGGTAGTCCTCCGACCCTGACTCGACCTCGCGGCGCAGGCGGTCGAGCTTCTCTGGGTGACGGCTCAAGCGCTCGACCGCCCAGGCGAGCGAGGTCGCGGTGGTCTCATGGCCGGCGACGAGCAGGGTGAGCAGCTCGTCGCGCATCTCCTCGTCGCGCATCGGGCTGCCGTCCTCGTGGGTAGCGCCGACCAGCAGCGAGAGGATGTCGTCGCGCTGCTCGAGGTCACCGGCGCGGCGACGCTCGGCGATCTCGCGGTGGATGAGCCGATCGACCCGCTCGATCCGTCGCCGGAACGAGCCCAGGTGCCGCACCCGCGTGGGACCGACCAGAAGCAGCGGCAGCAGCAGACGCGGGTTGGTGGTGAGGTCGAGGAAGCCGCGCAGGGCAGCGCGAAGCTCGGCCATCCTCTCCCCCTCCCCGACGCCGAAGACGGTGCGCAGGATGATGTCGAGCGTGATCGCCTGCATCCGCGGCCGCAGCTCGTACGGCGTGCCGTCGGGCCAGCTTTCGATCTCGGCGGCGGCGATCTCGGCCATCGTCTCGCCGTAGCCCTGCATGCGCTCGCCGTGGAACGGGGGCAGCAGCAGGCGGCGCTGGCTCATGTGCGGCTTCTCATCGAGGACGAGGAGCGAGTTACGACCGAGGACCGGGGCGAGGATCTGGTTCCCCTCGCCGGCGTGGAAGACGCGCGGGTCGCCGGTGAAGACCTGTTTGACCGCTTCGGGATCGGCCAGCATCACCCAGGTCCCCTCGTAGGCGATCTTCAACCTGAAGATGTCGCCATAGCGGTCCTGACAGGCGAACAACATCCGCCGGGCCTGCCGCGACCAGATCGCCGTCTGGAGCGGGCGTGGCAGCGACGGACCCGGTGGAAGGCGTCGCTCCGCCGGCCGGGTGACAGCCTGCGGAGCGGTTGTCGTCGCTGCCTCCATCGCGCCTCTGGGCGTGACGGTACAGCGGTCTGGGCGGCGCTCGTGTGAGATCCGTCCCGCTTAACCGAAACTCGACATTGCCCTGACCGGGCCGTCTCGAATAGTCTGCGGCCCCGTCTTGGCACCTCCCCGACTGCCGCCGCGCATCGAGCACAGGATCCTGCGACTTATCTGCGGGCTACCGGCGGGCCTGCAGCGACCGCTCTTCGGCGCGCCGCCGCAGATCGACGGACAACGGCTTGCGACAGAGATGCAGCCATTGCTGCGCCTGGCGAACCTGACCCGAGGCGAGTCGGAGTCTGGATACGGCAAGCTCTCGCCGCAGCAGGCTCGCGCGCGGATCCGGACCAATTCCGCCGCCGCAGCGGGACCACGTCAACCGCTGCCCGCCGTCAACGACCTGGCAATTCCAGGACCGGCGGGGATGATCCCGGCGCGCTTCTACGAACCGCCGCGGATCGGGATCGAGGACCGGCCCTTGATCGTCTACTTCCACGGCGGTGGCTGGACTATCGGCGATCTCGACACCTGCGACAGCGTCTGCCGCTTTCTCGCCGTCAACGTGCCGGCCGCGGTGCTCTCGATCGACTACCGCCTCGCCCCCGAGCACCCCTTTCCCGCCGCCGTCGAAGACGCGTTCGCGGCCTACCTTTGGGCCGCAGCAAACACCCCCCGTCTGGGCGTCGACCCTGGCCGGATCGCCGTCGCCGGCGACAGCGCCGGTGGCAATCTCGCCGCCGCGGTCAGCCTGCTTGCCCGCGACGAAGAGGGGCCGAGCCCGGCGATGCAAGCGTTGATCTACCCGGTCACCGATGCGATGGGCGGGCTGCCTTCGCGCGATGTGTTTGCCAAGGGCTTCCTGCTGACACGAGCCGACATGGACTGGTTCGAGGATCACTACCTACCGCCGGCGAGCGATCATTCCGATCCCCGGGTCTCGATGCTGAGAGCCGACGACCTCACCGGGTTGCCACCTGCCTACGTCGCAACCGCCGGCTTCGATCCGCTGCGCGACGAGGGCGAGGCCTACGCAGCGCGGATGCAGGAGGCCGGCGTCCAGGTCGCCCTGCGTCGCCATCCGGGCCTGATCCATGGCTTCGCCAACATGACCGCGTTCAGCCCCACGGCCGAGGCCGCGATGCTCGAGCTGGCCGGCGCCATCCGCAGCGGCCTTGGTTGATACCCCCTAGGGGTATTTGCTAGCCTGGGTTCGACCTCACCCGCTCACGCAGGACAGGCATGGACGCCGCAACCCATACCCACCACCACCACCACGAGATGCCGGCCGAGGGAGTGGCGTTGACCGCGGTCGCGATCAGCGCCACCTTGCACTGCTTGACCGGCTGCGCAATCGGCGAGATCGCCGGGATGGCGATCGGCACCGCGGCGGGGCTCTCGAACCTGGCGACGGTCGTCCTCTCGATCGCCCTCGCCTTTCTCTTCGGCTACAGCCTGACCAGCCTGCCCCTGCTGCGCGCCGGCCTCGTCCTCTCTGCGGTGATCCCGATCGCCTTCGCCTCCGACACGCTCAGCATCGCGACGATGGAGGTCGTCGACAACGCGGTCGTCGTCGCGATCCCCGGAGCGATGAACGCCGGCCTGGATTCGCTGCTCTTCTGGGGCAGCCTCAGCTTCTCGCTGGTCCTCGCTGGCGCCTTCGCCGTGCCGGTCAACCGCTGGCTGATCGCCCGCGGCAAAGGGCATGCCGTCGTCCACGAGACCGGCATCCACGGCGGGCCGCCGGTACGGGTGGTCGCCTACGTCGCCGCCGCGATGGGGGTCTTCGGCGCCACCGTGCTGATCGCGGAAGGGCTGTCGTGAGCAAGGCCGAGACCCGCGGCTACAGCGCGGACAAAGGGGCCGTGCGGGGCCGCCTACGCCGTATCGAGGGACAGGTGCGTGGCGTCGAGCGGATGGTCGAGGAGGACCGTTACTGCATCGACGTCGTCACCCAGGTCACCGCGATCCAGGCCGCCTTGGACAAGGTCGCGCTGGAGCTGCTCAGCGACCACGCCTCCCACTGCGTGATCGGCGCCGAGCCGGACGAACAGGCGGAGCGCACCGAAGAGCTGATGGCCACGGTCAAACGACTGCTACGTCACGGCTGATCCAAATCCAAAGGCCGTAGCGCCGCCCCTACGGCCTTGGATCACTCGTACTGCAGCGAGTCCAGCACGTCTAGCCGTGAGGCGCGCCGGGCGGGCGGAATCGCCGCCAGCACGCCGGCGAGGCCGGCGAGGAGCAGCAGAACGACCAGCGAGCCGACCGGGTAGGAGAGGGTGAAGCCTTCGTCTTTCAGCGGTTGGGAGATCAGCGCGGCGAAGATCACGCCGAGGATAATTCCCAGGATCGCCCCGATCAGCGCGGTAATCACCGCCTCGTAGCGGATCATCGTCCGCACCTGGCGCCGCGACATGCCGATCGCCCGCAGCATCCCCAGCTCGCGGGTCCGTTCGTGGATCGAGAGGGCGAGCGTGTTGGCGATGCCGAAAAGCGAGATCACGATCGCCAGCAGGAGCAGGGCGTTGAACAGGTTGACGAGCTGATCGACCTGTTCTTCTCGGGTTTCCTTCAGTTCCTGCTGGTTGAGGACTTCCGCCGTCGGGAAGGCGCGTTCCGCCCCGGCCGTAAGAGCTGCCTGGACCTTGGCAGGGTTCGCACCTGGCTTGACGATGACGAAATCGGTCGTGTCCTGGGTCTGATCGAAGGCACGCGTCATCACGGCCTGGGTGATCAGAACGCTGCCGAAGACGCCGAGCTTCGAGTCGAACTCGCCGGCAACGCGAAAGGTCGGTTTGGCCCCGGTCTGACTGAGCAGGCGGAAGCTGTCGCCGACGGCGAGGTCGTGATCGGATGCAAACGAGTCCGAGACGACCGCTTCGCCGTCCCCCAGGTTGCGCAGCGTCGCCGGCCCTCCCCGCTTCCATTCGATCTCGACCGCTTCGCCGATGTCGGACGTCGGGGCGGTGATTTTCGTCTTTGAGCCCTGTCCGAGCAGCTCCGCTTCGGTCGCGCGGATCGTCGCGACGAGCTTGACCCCCGGCACTTTGCGCGCCGCAGACGCCGCGCCGCCGGGGATCGGCGAGAAGCCGTCGGTGTTCTGGATCACCAGACCGCCCGCGAAGTTTTCGTCGATGACCTGGGCGACCGAGCTCTTCAACCCGGCGGCGAAGACGGTGACGAAGGTGACCAGGGCGAGGCCGATCATCAGCGCCGCCGCGGTGATCGCGGTGCGGCTCGGGTTGCGTTGCGAGTTCTCCCGCGCCAGGCGGCCGATCAACCGGCGGATGCGCTCCAACGGCCAGCCGGCGATCGTCGCCAGCGGCGGCACCAGGCGGGGGCTGAAAAGCGACACGGCGAGGACGATCGCGACGGCGCCGCCACCCATCATCGCGGCACGGGTGCCGGCGGCGGCGGCGCCGAAGAGGCCGAGCAGGAGAATCGCCAAGCCACCGAGGCCGAGCAGGACCGAAAGCGCCACGTAGAGAAATCGGCGCCGACGGCTGCTGGGCGGGACGTAGGCCTGGAGCGCGGCGATCGGCGGCACCCGGGTCGAGCGCACCGCCGGGACCATCGAGGAGACGGAAGTGACGACTATCCCGACGAGCAGGCCGACGACGATCGTCCGCGACTCCATGATCAGGCTCGTCGTCGGCAGATCGATGCTGAAGGCTTTGAGCAGGGCCTTGAGCGCCACGGCCATCACGTAGCCGCCGCCGATGCCGATCAACCCACCGAGCAGGCCGATCGCCAGGGCCTCGATCAAAACCGAGACGAGGATCTGACGCCGCGAGGCGCCCAGCGTGCGCAGCAGACCGAACTCGGTGACCCGCTGGGCGACGGTGATCGAGAAGGTGTTGAAGATCAGGAAGGCGCCGACGAAGACGGCGACGAAGCCGAAGACGAGCAGGATGGTCTGCAGAAAGCCGAGGTTGTCGTGGATTTCTTCCGAACCTCGATCGGCGTTTTCCTTGGCCGTCTCGACCCGCACCGAGGGCGGCATGACGCGCTCGATGCGGCGCTTGAGCGTCTGATCCGAGACGTCCTGCTTGGCCGCGACGGAGATCTGATCGAAGCGGCCGCGCTTGTTGGTGATCAGCTGCGCCTCGGGCAGGATCAGCTGGGCGATGCTGGCGCCGCCGAAAGATGCATTGCCAAGCTTGGTGAAACCGACCAGCCGGTAGGACTTGGCGCGACGCTGGCCGACGATGCGGATCTTTTCGCCCAGCTGCAGATCGGAGCTTTCGGCCGCCGCCTCGTCGATCGAGGTTTCGGTCGGGCCGCGGGGCGGGTGGCCGTCGACGTAGGTGAGCGACTCAAGCCCATCCGGCAGGTGCGAGGAGATGAACTTGGGGGCGAATTTGTTGCCGATCTTGTCCCCCCGCGAGTCGAAGAACCCGCCAGGGGTGAAGATCGTGCCGGCTGCCAGCCTCACTCCCGCCACCTTCTTCGCCTTCGGCAGCAGCGACGCCGGGATCGTAGGGATTTCGCCGTTTTCCTGCTCGACCGGGTTCTTGGCCGAGATCACAACGCTCGTCCCCTTCAGCGAGTCGGTGAAGATTTCGTCGAAGGCGGCGAAGATCGTGTCGGTGAGGACAAACGAGCCGGCGACGAAGGCGACGCCGATGACCACGGCAAAGGTCGTCGCCAGGGCCCGCGCCTTGCGTGCCCAGAGACTCTTGACGGCGAGGCCCGTCACACGACCTTCAATCGATCTGCTTCATCAGCTCGATCACCTCGTCGGCCGAACCGGGAGCCGCGTCGTGGACGATCTTGCCGTCGCGGAGGGTGATCAGCCGGTCGGCGTGCGCCGCCGCAGCGGGGTCGTGGGTGACCATGATCACCGTCTGCCCGAACTCGTCGACCGCCTGGCGCAGCAGCTTCAAGACCTCGGTGCTCGCCTTCGAATCGAGGTTTCCGGTCGGCTCGTCGGCGAAGACCACCGCAGGTTTCGATACCAGCGCCCGGGCGACGGCGACCCGCTGCTGCTGGCCGCCGGAGAGCTCGGACGGCCGGTGGGTACGGCGGTTCTCGAGCCCGACCGTCTGGATCAACCGCTCGAGCCATTCGGCATCGGGCTTGCGACCGGCGATCGAGAGCGGCAGGACGAGGTTCTCCTCGGCAGTTAGGACCGGCAGCAGGTTGAAGAACTGGAAGACGAAGCCGAGCTTGTCGCGGCGCAGCTTGGTCAGCGCGGCGTCGTCGAGGCCGGTGATCTCCTCACCGTCGAGCGTCACCGTGCCGGAGGTCGGAAGGTCGAGCCCGGCGAGGATGTGCATCAGGGTCGACTTGCCCGACCCCGACGGCCCCATGATCGCGGTGAAGCGTCCTCGCTCGAACCCGGTGGATACATCGACCAGGGCATCGACCGCGGCCTCGCCTTCGCCGTAGCGGCGTGAGACGTTCGTCGCCGTAACCACCTGCCCGTTCGCCTGGCTCACGGGGTGCACGGTATCGATCTCATTGGTTCAGCGGTCCATCGCGGTAGGCCCCTCTCGGCAGGGGCTCCACTTAACTTTTTCGGTGTGTTGCTATCGGGCTGACGCCCGGAGCCGGCGACGAAAAAGTACAAGACGTTCCACCCCTACCGAGAGGGGCCTAATAGCCTGGGCCTCCGATGGCACTGGCAGACGAATTCGACGGGTTGCTGGTCGACCTCGACGGGGTGGTATGGATCGGCCGTGAGCCGGTGCCAGGGTCGGCCGAGGCGCTGCGCTCGCTGCTGGCCGACGGCAAAGAGATCGTCTTCGTCACCAACAACCCGGGCAAGCCGGGGGCCGAGTACGCGCGGCGGTTGGGCGAGGCCGGTGTCGAGGTGGACGCAGAGCGCGTCGTCACCGCAGGCGAAGCGACGGCGGCACTGGCGACGGAACGGGCCGGCGAGGGCGCGTCCGCATACGTCATCGGCGCGCCGGCATTCCACGAAACGGTCGCCGCCACCGGATTGAAGCTGCTCGAGGGCGAGGCCGGCCGCGAGGCGGACGTCGTCCTCGTCTCCGGCCACCGCGGTTTCGACTACGAGGAGCTGCTGACGGCGACGCTCGCCCTGCAACGAGGCGCGACCCTGTTCGCCACCAGCCACGATCCGACCCTGCCGATGCCCGGCGGGGCCTGGCCCGGGACCGGCGCCGTGCTCGCCGCCGTCGAGACGGCGAGCGGTGCGACGGCGGAGATCGGCGGCAAGCCAGAGCCGTACCTCTTCGAGCTGGCGCGGGAACGGATCGCCGTGGCCGAGCGGGTGGCGATGGTCGGCGACCGGGTCTCGTCCGACATCGAGGGGGGTCGACGAGCTGGCCTGGAGACGATCCTGGTGCTGAGCGGGGCGACCTCACGCGAGCAGGCAGAGGGCGCGGTGCCACCGGCGGACCACATCATCGAGAACCTCGCCGCCCTGGCGCGATCATGAGTATGGCCGCGGCGACGCCATCGCCTGCGGTGGCACGACCCGGCGTCGCCTTCGCCGGCGTCTTCGCCGTGACTTTCTCCGGTCTGGTGGCGGTCGGGGCGGTGCTGCCGGTCCTGCCGCGCTACGTGCACGGCCCGCTCGACGCCGGCAACATCGCTGTCGGCGTGGTCATCGGCTCCTACGCGGTCACGGGGCTGCTCCTCCGTCCCCTCGCCGGTCGCCTCGCCGACCGCCGCGGGCGCAAGCCGGCGGTGTTGCTCGGCTCGATCCTGGTCGCGGTCGCCGGCTTCCTCTACCTCCTGCCGTTCGGGGTGGTCGGCCTGATCGGCACCCGGCTGATCCTCGGCGCCGGCGAGGGCACCGTCTTCACCGCGGGTTCGGCCTGGATCGTCGACATCGCGCCGCCCGAACGACGGGGACGGGTGATCGGCCTCTACGGGCTCGCGGTCTGGTCCGGGCTCAGCATCGGGCCGTTGATCGGCGAGCTGCTTCTCCACGCCTCCGGCTACACCGCGGTCTGGCTCTTCGCCGGGGTCGCGCCGCTGGTCGGAGCGCTGATCGCGGTGCGATTGCCGGACCCGTTCCATCCCAAACCGGCCGAGGACGAACACCATCCGCTGATCGCCCCGGAGGCGGTCCGGCCCGGCGTCGCCCTCGCCCTCGGCTCGCTCGGCTACGCGACCGTCGCCTCCTTCGTCGTCCTCCACCTCGACTCCAGGGGGATCGGTCACGGCGCGGTCGTCTTCGGTGTGTTCGCGACGATGGTCGTCCTCACCCGGCTGGTCGGCGGCGACCTCCCCGACCGGGTCGGCCCGGCCCGCGTCGCCATCGTCGCCGCAGCCGTCGAGGCAATCGGACTGGTGACTATGGGGGTCGCCCACAGCCTCGGCGTCGCGGTGCTCGGCGCCCTGGCGATGGGGGCGGCGTTCTCGCTGCTCTACCCCTCGCTCTCGCTGATCGTCGTCGCCCGCGTCCCGGAGACGCGGCGCGGCGCGGCGCTCGGCACCTTCACCGCCTTCTTCGACGCCGGCATCGGCTTCGGTGCCCCCCTGGCCGGCATAGCCGCCGCGCTCACCGACTACGAGGGCGCCTTCCTCTTCGCCGCGGTCATCGCCCTCGTCTCCTCCGCCACGATCGCTCTCGCGATCTCAACCCGCGGCCGCACCCTGCTCGCCGGACGTGCCGTCGGTTGAGTACCCATATCGGCCGCTACGCGACGGCACGCCCTCGGCCTCAGGGGCGTTCGGAGATCAGTAGCGCCTGGGCAGCGCGGCCGATACGGCCGCGCTGGTCGGAGAGGACCGACTCGGCGGTGCCGATCCCGTTCGGCTGCGGCAGGGTGACGGCATCTACGCAGATCCACTCGCCCTCCGGCATCCGCTCCAGGTAGACGCCGAGGTCGACGTTGATGAAGACGTAGCGACGCCAGTCGAGCACCGCGCTGATCCCGTTGCCGACGTCGGCAGCGACCAGGGTCCGCTGCAACGGAGTCGGCTCCTCGCCGGCGACGAGCCGGCAGTTCATCCGCATCCAGACGGTCGCCGGCCCCGGCTCGAGGAAGCCGCCACCAACCGACCGCCACTCCATCGCCGTGTGGTAACCGACGTCCTGGCCGGTTGAGAAGAACTCCGGCTTGCCGCCCTCCTCAGGCCCCAGCGGCGGCTCGGGCATAGAGACCACATCCTCAGGGATCTCAATCTCAGCGGTCCGAATCCGCCAGGCCCGAGCCTTCATCAGCTCCCCATCTCCATTGGAGAGCGTGGCCTCGATCATCTGCACGCTGCGTCCAGGCCTAACCACCTCAGCCTCGACCCGCACCGGGCCGATAGGCACCGGCCGCAGAATCTCGAAGGTGACCCGGGCAACCTGAAACCCCTCGCCATCCCCCGCTCGTTCAATAGCGCGTCCCAGCAAAGCTGACGGAGGTCCCGCATGCTGAGCCCCCGGATCCCACGGACCTCGGGTCAGCTCCGTGGCCAAGAACCCATCACCAGCTATCTCGTAAAAGGCTTCTTCCACAGCGGCGCATCGTAGAGGGCGGCGGGGGTCGTCTCTCGAGTGCCTCGCGAAGCGGCTCCGCAGAGTGATTCCC
>DASUZP010000125.1:0-4069 GCA_036376775.1 Solirubrobacterales bacterium
CCCTCCCCCGTGCCCGTCTTTACTCGACTCTTCGGCACCCGCCTCGACTTCTGGCGCCTCTTCCAAGATCACGTGCGCGTTGGTGCCGCTGATGCCGAAGGAGGAGACGCCGGCGCGGCGCGGGTGCCCGTTCGTCTCCCAATCGACCCGCTCGGTAAGCAGCTCGATCTCCCCCGCCTCCCAATCGACTTTGGAGGAGGGCGCGTCGACGTGCAGGGTCTTGGGCAGGGCACCCTCGCGCATCGCCATGGTCATCTTGATCACCCCGGCGACTCCTGCCGCTGCCTGGGTGTGGCCGATGTTGGACTTGAGCGAGCCGAGGCGCAGCGGCTTGTCTCGTTCCTGGCCGTAGGTGGCGAGCAGGGCGCCGGCCTCGATCGGGTCGCCGAGGGTGGTTCCCGTTCCGTGGGCCTCGACCGCGTCGACGTCCCTTGCCTCGAGGCGGGCATTTGCCAGGGCCTGGCGGATCACCCGCTCCTGCGAAGGGCCGTTGGGTGCGGTCAGTCCGTTGGAGGCGCCGACCTGGTTGACGGCCGAGCCCTTGAGCAGGGCGAGGACCGTGTGGCCATTGCGCCTCGCGTCGGAGAGGCGCTCCAAGACGAGGACGCCGACTCCCTCTGCCCAGGCGACACCGTCTGCCGCCTCGGCGAATGACTTGCTGCGCCCGTCGGGAGCGAGGCCGCCCTGGGCACCGAAGGCGAGGAAGGATCCGGGGGTCGCGAGCACCGTCACCCCACTGGCCAGCGCAAGCGGGCACTCGCCCTGGCGCAACGCCTGCGAAGCGAGATGCATCGCCACAAGCGACGAGGAGCAGGCGGTGTTGATCGTGATCGCCGGACCCTCGAGGCCGAGGGCGTAGGAGATGCGGCCGGAGACGATGCTCGAAGTCGTGCCGACAAACGAGCCGTAGTCCTGAAAGGCGACCCCGGCGAAGACCCCGGTCTGGGTCCTTTTCAACGAAGCGGGGTCGATGCCGGCGTCCTCCAAGGCCTCCCAGCTGGATTCCAGTAGCAGTCGTTCCTGTGGATCCATGCCAAGTGCCTCGCGCGGGCTGATCGCAAAGAAATCGGGGTCGAACTCGCCGGCGTCGGCGAGGAAGCCGCCCTCGCGGGTGTAGGTGGTGCCGGGGTTCTCGGGATCGGGGTCATAGAGGCGCTCTACGTCCCAGCCGCGGTCGGTGGGGAACTCGGAGATCGCGTCGCGACCCTCGGCGACCAGCTTCCAGAGGTCGGCGGGAGAGGCGATCCCTCCCGGGTAGCGGCAGGCCATGCCGACGATCGCGATCGGCTCCTCGCTGGCCTGAGCCTTGACGGCAACCTGCATGACGGCGCCGCTCGCACCCGCCCGCGCCAGCAGATGTTCAGCGAGGGCGGCCGGGTTGGGGTAGTCGAAGACCACGGTGGCACCGAGATCGATGCCGGTCGCCGCATTGAGACGGTTGCGCAGTTCGACCGCCGCCAGCGAATCGAAGCCCATCTCCTGGAAGGCGCGTTCGGGCTCGATCTCGGCGGGGGAGGCGTGCCCGAGCACCATGGCGACCTCGGCGCGGACGAGGTCCAGTACCAGCGCCTTGCGCCCGCTGGCAGGCACCTCGCCCAGACGTTGCCCCAGCGAGCCGCGCGTCTCCTCGCGGCGGACGGTTGCAGGGGTGAGGCCGGCGAGGATCGGCGCCAGCGTCCCGCCCTCGGCGCGGGCGCGCAGGGCGGCGGCATCGAAGCGCACCGGCGCCAGCACCGCCTCGGGCAGCTCGCGGGCGGCGTCGAAGAGCTCGAGGCCCTGTTCGGGGGTCATCCGGGCGAAGCCGAGACGGCCGCGGACCTGGTTTTGAAGCCGCTCCATCGCCTCTGCGTTGTCAAAGAGCTCCTCTGCCCCCGCTCCCGCCAGGCTGCTCTTCTGGTCCCACATGCCCCAGGCCAGGGCGGTGGCGGGCAGGCCCTCAGAACGGCGCAGGGCGGCGAGCGCGTCGAGGAAGTTGTTGGCCGCGGCGTAGTTGGCCTGGGCGGCGCCGCCGAGCAGACCTGTGGCGGCAGAGAAGACGAGGAACTGGGAGAGCTCGAGCTCTTTGCTCAGCTCGTGCAGGTGCCAGGCGGCGTTTGCCTTGGGGGCCATCGTGCCCTGCAGGCGCTCTGGGTCCATCGAGGCGAGCACGCCGTCGTCGATCGTCCCGGCGGAGTGGACGATCGCTCCCAGCGGGTGCTCGGCGGGGATCGAGGCAAAGAGTTGCTCGAGGGCGTCGCGGTCGGTGACGTCGCAGGCGGCGACCCGGACCTCGGCTCCCAGCTCTTGGAGCTCTTCCTTCAGCTCTTCGGCTCCCTTTGCCTCGGGGCCCCTCCTGCTGACCAGGAGCAGGCGGCGGGCGCCGTGGGTCTCGGCGAGGTGGCGGGCGATGAGGGCGCCGAGGCCGCTGAGACCGCCGGTGATCAGGATCGTGCGCTCGGGGTCGATCGGCTCGGTCTTGGTCTCTGCGTCGCCTGCTTTGAGCTTGGCCAGCCGGGGAGCGAGGATCTCACCCTCGCGCAGGGCGATCTGGGGCTCCTCGGCTCCCAGGGCAAGCGCTGCGGGTATCGCTTCCTTCGATGCCTCGCTTGCGTCGGTGTCGATCACGGCGAAGCGGCCGGGGTGCTCGGAGATCGCCGAGCGCACCAGGCCCCAGACCGCTGCCGTGGCCAGGTCCGGTGCATCGCCCTCGCCGGCGGCGATGGCGTTGGTGGTGAGCAGGGTCAGGCGCGAGCCCTCGTTGTCCTCCTCGGCGACCCATTCCTGCAACAGGGCAAGTGCCCGCTCGGCGGTCGCCTGGGCTGCCTCGGGGACGTCGCCGGGGGCCGGGGAGATCTCGACGATCTCCTGCTCAGGTGCCTCTGCGTTGGTGTTGGCGAGGGGCTGCCACTGGACTTTGTGCAGGGAGCGGCGCTGCAGGGCGGCGCCGAGCTCTGCCGGCTTCACGAGGCGGGTCTTAAACCCGGTGGCGGCGAGGACCGGGGTGCCGTCCGGATCGAAGGCGGCGAGGCTCTGGGTCCCCTCCTCTGTGGAGAGCGCCAGGCGCAAGGTCGCTGTGCCGGTCCTGCCTGGCGACACCCCGCTCCAAGCGGCGGCCAGCTCGATCTCGCCGGAGTCCTGTTCGCCCAGGCCGATGCTCTTCAGGGCTGCGTCCAGGAGGGCGGGGTGGACGGCGAAGCGCTCGGCCTCGTGGGCCTGCTCGGCGGGCAGGGAGACCTCGGCGTAGCGCCCGTCTCCCGCGGGGGGCCAGACCTGGAGCGGCTCGGGGGTCGGGGCGGGGTCCGGGCAGAGGACGCCGCTTGCGTTAAGGGCCCACTCCTGATCGTCGCCTTCGGGGCGGGAGTGGATCGCGATCTCGCGTCGGTCCTCCTCGTCGGGACCGGAGACCGAGACCTGGATCGCCGCCGCTGCGCTCTCGGGCAAGATCAGCGGCGCCTGCAGGGTCAGCTCCCCGATGCTCTCGGCACCCGCCTGCTCTGCGGCGCGCAGGGCCAGCTCCAAGAAGGCGCCGGCGGGCACGAGGATCGCGTCGCCGATCTGGTGCTCTGCCAACCAGGCGTGGCTTTGCAAAGAGAGGCGACCGGTGAAGGTGAAGCCGCCGTCGCCGGGATCCTCGATCGCCGCGGCGAGGAGAGGATGGCCCGGGTCGGCGAGGCCGGCAGCGCTCATGTCCCCGGTCCCGTTCAGAGCGGAGGCAAGCCAGTAGCGCCTGCGCTGGAAGGGATAGGTCGGCAGCGCTGCGCGCTTTGCGCCGCTGCCCTTGAAGAAGGTCCCCCAGTCGACATCCGCTCCCGCCGCATGGGCGTTGCCGATCGCTGTAGCGATGGCTCCCGCCTCGTCGCGTCCCTCGCGCAGGGTCGGGACGAAGGCAGCCTGGCTCTCGTCTTCGCCCAGGCACTCGCGCGCCATCGCGCACAGCACCGGATCGGGCCCGAGCTCGAGGTAGGCGCTGGTGCCCTGTGCCTGCAGGGTGGAGATCGCGTCGGCGAAGCGCACCGGCTGGCGCACGTGGGCGACCCAGTAGGCGGGGTCGGTCGCCTGCTCGGCTGCGAGGACTTCGCCGGTGACGTCG
>DASUZP010000126.1:0-17589 GCA_036376775.1 Solirubrobacterales bacterium
TCTCGATCAGGCCGTCGATGTCGTGGCGCTCGGCTTCGACGTCGACCTCGAGCCCGGCCTCGCGGGCCGCCTCGCTGGTGACGGGACCGATCGAGACGACGCGGGCATCCCGCGGAAAGCGGTCGCCGAGAGCCTCAGTCAGGTTGCAGACAGTCGAGGACGACGTGAAGGTGACGTAGTCGGCTCCCTGGGCGGCCTCGACCGCCGCTGCCGCCGGCTCCTCCCGCACCGTCTCGTAGAGAGACACGACGTCGACCTTGGCGCCGCGCTCGCGCAGTGCATCGGGGAGGACGTCGCGCGCCTCGGCGGCGCGGGCGACCAGCACGCACTTGCCCTCGACGTCGACCCCCGCCAGGGCCTCGACCAGAGCCTCGGCCACGAAGCGCTCCGGGACGACGTCGGCAGCGATCCCGTGCTCGGCCAACGCCCGAGCGGTGCCGGGACCGATCGCGGCGATCGTCGTGCAGCTCTCGACCGCTGTCCCCTCAGCGCCGCCCGCCGCTGAAGCGTCCTTCGCGCCGCCGGCCGGCGGCGGAGCCTCTTTCGCGCCGCCGCCTCGCCGTCTTCTTCCTGGCCGCTCGTTTTTCGTCCTCTTGCCGAACGCCCGGGCGTCCAGGCCGGCCGCCGAGAGCGCCTCGAGTAGGAGGTGCGCTCCATTCGGGCTCGTAACGCAGACCAGCGCGTACTCGCCGATGCGCTCGACCGCTTGGCGCACCTCGTCGCTCTCGATCCGTGACTCGATCCGGATCGCCGGCAACTCGACCACCTCGGCGCCGAGGGTGCGCAGGGTCGTCGCCAGGCCGCTGGCCTGGGCGCGAGCGCGAGTGACGACGATTCGCCGCCCGTGCAGCGGACGGCGCTCTAGCCAGGCTAGGTTCTCGCGCCGCCCGACCACCGGCCCGACGACGATCAGCGCCGGCGCGCCGATGCCCTCGCGCTCGACCCCCTCGGCAAGCGTGCCCAGCGTCGCGACGACGGTGCGCTGTCCCGCCATCGTCCCGCGTTCGACCGCCGCGGCCGGCTCCTCGGCGTCGCGGCCCGCTGCGATCAGTGCCGCGGCGTTGTCGGCGAGGCGTTTGACGCCCATGTAGAAGACGAGAGTGCCCGGGAAGCGCGCGAGCGCCTCCCAGTCGAGGGCGGTCCCCTCCTTCTCGGGATCCTCGTGGCCGGTGACGAAAGCGACGGCGGAGGCGTCCTCGCGGTGGGTGACGGGGATGCCGGCGTAGGCGCTCGCCGCGACCCCCGCCGTCACCCCCGGTACGACCTCGAACTCGACCCCGGCGGCGCGCAGCGCCTCACCCTCCTCTCCGCCGCGGCCGAAGACGAAGGGATCGCCGCCCTTGAGCCGCACGACGCTCTTGCCCGCTCGCGCAGCCTCAACCAAGCGCTCGTTGATCTCCCCCTGCGGTAGCGACGTGCCGGTGATCGAGGGTCCATATGGGTGCTCGATCACCGGCACGTCCTTGGTTGGGGCCTTGCCTACGTAGGCGAGTTCGGCGTCGGCTCGGGCGCCGGCCAGGGCACCGGAGGGGATCAGGCGGTCGTGGAAGATCGCGTCGGCGGAGGCGATCAGCTCCAGCGAGCGCGCCGTCATCAGGCCGGGGTCGCCGGGTCCGGCGCCGACCAGATACACGACGCCCGGCCGCGCGCTCACGCCCCGTCCTTTCTAGCTGTGTCCGAGGTTATGGGTCCATATGGCATTAAAAACTCGGACACGTCAGACGTACTCCTCGGCGCGGTCGAGGATCTCGCGGGCGCCGGCGCTCAGCAGGCGCTCGGCGAGGAGCGCTCCGGCAGCCGCCGGCTCCTCGGCGCCGCCCTCGACGCGGTCGCGGATCCACTCGCTGCCGTCGGGCAGGCCGACGAAAGCGTCGATCGCGATGCGCTCGCCCTCGACCTTGGCGTGGACGCCGATCGGCGTCGCGCAGGTCGCCTCGAGCAGAGCGACCACGGCGCGCTCGGCGGTCAGCTCGCGCAGGGCGGTCTCCTCTCCGATCGCGGCGGCGATCTCGATCGCGTCCGCGTCATCGGCGCGCGTTTGGAGGACCAGCGCCCCCTGGCCGGCCGCCGGGGTCATGGCCTCAGCCGGGAGCGCGAAGGACACCTCGTCCTCGCGGCCAAGTCGCCGTAGGCCCGCCGCGGCGAGGACGATCGCGTCGAACTCTCCCTCTGCAAGCTTGCGCATGCGGGTGTCGACGTTGCCGTGCAGCTCGCTCACCTCCAGGTCGGGCCTCGCGACGAGGAGCTGAGCACGACGGCGCAGGCTGGCCGTGCCGACGCGGGAGCCCTCGGGCACGTCGTCGAGCGACCCTCCCTCCCGGTGCCCCTGTCGAGACACGTCCGGCAAAGGCGCCGGCGCGCCGATCCAGACGTCGGCCGGATCCTCCCGCTCGGGCACGGCGGCAACAGCCAGCTCCTCCGGCATCTCCGCCGGCAGGTCCTTGGCCGAGTGGACGCCGATATCCGCCTGGCCATCGAGCAACGCCCGCTCCACACCCCGCACAAAGCGCGCCTTGTCGCCGGGCTCTCCATCGGAAGACACCTCAACCAGTTCAGCTCCACCGAGCAGCTCAGCGACTTGACCAGCCTGAGCTTTTGCGAGTGCGCTGCTGCGGGTGGCGATTCGGATCATTGAAAGCTGTGACAAGGGCCTATTCGGTAGGGGTGAAGCGTCTTGTACTTTTTTTGCGGCGACCTTGGCGGACAGCGGCTAACTGTCTTCAAAAAAAGTTAAGCGGAACCCCTGCCGAATAGGCCCTCACGCGGAACCCCTACCCGGATAGGCCCGACGAAGCTCGGTCACTTTGCCAGGCGCCTCGCCCTCCGGCTCGGTCTCAGCGTCGAGCCCGAACAATTCGCGCAGCGCGCTCACGTAGAGATAGGCGTCGTCGCTGCCGGCGGAGCGCTTCATCCGCAGGGTCGGCTCGTGCAGGAGGCGCGACGCGATCGCCTTCGCCATCGCGGTGAGCCGCTCGCGGTCGGCCTCGGCGAGGTTCTCCCAGCGACCGTCGTTCTCGGCCAGCACTCGCTCGACGACCTCGTCCGCGCGCTCGCGCAGAGAGGCGATCGTCGGCACCACCTCAAGTGAGGCGAGCCAGCGCTCGAAGCGGTCCAGCTCGGCGACGAGGATCGGCTCCGCCCGCCGCGCCTCTCCCTCGCGGTCGCCGGCGTTGCGCTCGGCGATCTGCTGGACGTCGTCGATGTCGTGCAGGCTGACCCCGGCAACCTCGCGGCACTCGGGTTCGATGTCACGCGGTACGGCGATATCGACCAGCAGAAGCGGCCGCCCGGAGCGTGTCTCCATCACCTGGGCGAGGCCGTCGCGCTCGACGATGTGATGCGGCGAGTTGGTCGCCGAGACGACGATGTCGGCGGCCTGCAGCTGCTCGGGCAGCTCCTCGAAGCGGACCGCTCTGCCGTCGAAGCGCTGCGCCAGCCCGATCGCCCTGTCGTAGTGGCGGTTGGCGACGAAGACACTGGCGGCTCCGCGGGCGACCAAAGCCTTGGCCACCAGCTCGGCGGTCTCGCCGGCGCCGATCACCAAGACCCGCCGCGCGCCGAGGTCGCCGAGGGTCCGCCGCGCCAACTCGACCGCCACCGATGGAACCGAGACGCCCTTCTCGCCGATCGCGGTCTCCTCGCGGACGCGCCCACCGGCGGCCAGGGCGCCGCGGAAGAGGCGGTTGAGGATCGGCCCGGTGGCGCCCTCGACCAGAGCCAGCTCGTAGGCGCGTTTGACCTGGCCCTGGATCTCCGCCTCACCGACGATCATCGAGTCGAGCCCGGCGGTGACGCGGAAGAGATGGCGGGCGGCCTCGCTCGCGCGCAGCGAGTAGAGATGGCCGAGCAGCTCGGTCGGGCGGATCTCCGCCTGCCGGGTGAGCACCCCCAACGCCGTCGACTCGGCTTCGACCGGGTCGGAGACGATCAGGTAGAGCTCGGTTCGATTGCAGGTCGATATCGCCGCCGCCTCGTGGATGCCGTCGACCGCGGTCAGCTCGTGCAGTGCGCCGACCGCGCGGCCCTCAGTCAGCGAGAGCCGCTCGCGCAGGTCGAGCGGCGCCGTCTTGTGGGAGACGCCCAAAGCAAGCAGCTCAGACATCGGGCGAACCTCGAGCGTGGTCAGGCCGGCCCGCGGCCGCCTCCGAGGGAGTCAGATTGCGATCGGAGACGGCCACGGGCTGAGCTTCGATATCGACCGGCACGTCCTCCGCTTCGCGTCCGGGCGTGCCGGGCGAACCCTGCTCGGCAAAATTGGCGAGTTCCCGTAGCTCGCGCTCGATCCGTTGCAGTTTGGCCGCCATGATCGCCACGTAGACGACGATCAGGGCGAGGAAGACGACGTAGGCGCCGGCGACGTACTTGCCGGCCTCGTCGAGCGGCAGCGCGGGGGCGGCGGCGAGCAGGGGGAGCACTAGCCCACCTCCGGGGCGACGCGGGAGGATCCTCCGGGCGCGGGCGCGTCGAGGGCTCGGCGCAGTCGCTTCAGCTGTCCGGAAGCGCTCTTCGCGGTCAGCTCGAACTTGACCAGAGTCACCCAGAGCAGGCCGATCGCCAGCAGGCTGACGAGGAAGGTCAGCATCATCGAGCCGGGCAGGCCGCCGTTGGTGGTGGCGAAGACGCGCGGGTGGACGAGGCTCTGAGCCATCCGCACCGCCATGAAGTTGAGCGGCACGAAGGCGCCGGCCGCGATCGCGAAGACCGAGGCGTAGCGCGCCTGGCGCTCGCGGTCCTCGATCGCGTAGCGGAAGGGGTAGTAGGTCGCGTACATGAGGAAGACGATCAGGAAGCTGACCAGGGTCGGCTCGTCCCAGACCCACCAGTGCCCCCACGAGGCCTTGGCCCAGATCGAGCCGGTGATCAGCACGGCGACGCCGAAGATCACCGACATGTGGATCGAGACGTAGGAGTAGGCGTCCCAGCGCGAGTCGCCGCTGCGCAGATGCAGGACCGCGAAGACGCCGCCGATCACGAAGCCGATCAGCGCGACGATCGCCAGCGGCACGTGCAGGTAGAAGATCTTCTGGATGAAGCCCTGGTCGGCGTCGAGCGGGGCGTAGAAGAAGACCAGCGAAAACGACGCGACGAGTGCCGCGACGGTCGCGATCGAGAGGGGTCTCAGGCCTTTGCCGTACATGCTCGTGGCGCGGTGGGAGGGGTTGGGCGCCTCAGTCCTCCAGCAGGAAGTCGAACACCGCGTATCCGACCAGGAGGAAGATCAAATCGTATAGGCCGAGCACCGCGAGCCAGGTGCCGAAGCGGTGGTAACCGGGACCGCCCACGGCCAGAAGCGGCTCGATCGCTCCCGTGGCGGCGATCGAGAGCGGCACCACCAGGGGCAGCAGGACGAGTGGCGCCAGCAGGTCGCGGGCGCGCGAGTTGACCGCCATCGAGGAGATCAGCGTGCCGGTCGCGGCGAGGCCGAGGTCGGCGAGCAGGAGGACGAAGGCGAGCGGCGGCAGCGCCGCAGCCGAGTCGAGGAAGAAGATGGCGAAGACGGGGACGACGACCAGCTCCAGCGCCAGCAGGTAGACGAGCAGCGCCGACGCCTTGGCGGCGAAGAGGGCGCTGCGGTCGATCGGGGCAAGGCGGATCGCGTCGAAGCCGCCCTCCTCGCGCTCGGCGACGAAGAGGCGGTTGATGCCGAGGATCGCGGCGAAGAGCAGCGTCACCCAGAGCACCCCGGCACCGAGGCTGCCCGAGAGAGCCGTGCGGTCGAGACCGAAGCGGAAGATTACGAAGGTGGTGACGGCGAAGAGCGCCATCGCCGGCAGCGACTGCAGCGTGCGCAGCTCGGCCCGCAGGTCCTTGCCGAGGATCGCTGCGAAGGCGAGGCGGGAGGGAGCGATCACAGTCGCACCTCGCTCGCGGCGCGGAGAATCGGAGACGGACGCTTGCTCGCTCGGCGCTCCACTCACTTTGAGCCCAATCTGAGAATTTGGTCGGCGTCGGGCAGCGCCCGCTCGGGATCGTGGGTGACGAGGATGCGGGTGCGTCCCTCGCCCGGCCCGATCAGCTTGCGGGCAAGCTCGCGCCCCTCGGCGTCGAGATTGGAGTCGGGCTCGTCGAGCAGCAGCAGCTCCGGCTCGTGCAGGACGCAGCGGCAGACGGCGAGGCGCTGGCGCATCCCCGCCGAGAGCTCGGCCACGTGCTGCTCGGCACGCCGCTCCATTCCGATCGAGGCCAGCAGGGCGTCTATCCGCGCCTCGGCCGCCTCGCCGCGCAGGCCGTGCAGCTGCGCATGGAAACGCAGGTTCTCGCGCCCGCTCAGGTCGCGGTAGAGCAGCGGCTCGTGGCCGAGGAAGCCGATCCGACCGCGTGCCTTCCAGGCCTCGCCGGGCAGCTGAGCGCCCAGTACGCGCACCTCGCCATCGCTCGGCCGCAGCAGGGTGGCGAGGATGCGCAGCAGGGTCGTCTTGCCGGCTCCGTTCGGCCCCAGGACGACGAGCGACTCACCCGCGGCCAGGGAGAGATCGACGCCATCCAGCGCCACCTGTTCGCCGAACTCCCGCCGCAGTCCGCGCAGCTCGATCACCGTACTCACGCCGGGATTCTCCCCCAGCGGCACCGAGTGGACAGTTGAGGCCCTTATAGGGGCATTAACTGTCCAGGATGCCGCGCCGCGCTCAGCGGCGCTTCTTCTTCAGCGTGCGGGCGCCGACCTTTAGCAGCGGTCCGGCGCCATCGCGCAGGGCCTGGGTCCGGGTCGCGCCTTTGCCGTAGAGCAGCTTGGCCGAGGCGCGCACCGCTTCGCCCAGCGTCTGGTCGTAAGGGTGCCACCAGAAGTCGCGGGTCAGCCCCGGCTCCCAGGCGTTCATCTTGACGTTGACGCACTCGTAGAAGCCGAATTTGGAGTGCGAGCGGCCGACGCCGGAATCCTTGACCCCGCCCCAGGCGCACTGGCAGGCGCCGTGGCTGAAGGAGTGGTCGTTGACCCAGACCATGCCCGACTCGATCCGCCGCGCGATCCGGGCGCCCTTCTGGCGGTCCTTGGTCCAGACCGAGGCGCCGAGGCCGAACTCGGAGTCGTTGGCGAGGTCGATCGCCTCCTGCTCGGAGTCGACGACGACGATCGGCAGCACCGGGCCGAAGACCTCCTCGTTCATGATCCGCATCTCGTGCGTGACTCCGGTCAGCACGGTCGGGGCGACGAACTTGCCCGGCAGGCCGGCGACGTCCGTCGGACCGCCGCAGAGCTTGGTCGCCCCGGAGGCGACCGCGTCCTCGATCAGATCGACGACGATCTCGTACTGGCCGTCGGAGGTCATCGGGCCGATCTCGGTCTCCCACTCGAGCGGATTGCCGAGCCGCAGCTTCTGCGTCTCGCGGGCGACGCCCTCGATGAAGCGGTCGGCGATCTCGCGCACGACGTAGACGCGCTCGATCCCCGAGCAGGTCTGCCCGGCGTTGGCGAAGCCGCCCCAGACCGCGCCGGAGATCGCGTTGCCGAGGTCGGCGTCGGCGCAGACGACCATCGGGTCCTTGCCACCGAGCTCGAGCACCGAGCCCTTGAGCTGACGCGCGCAGACCTCGCCGACCGTGCGGCCGACCTCGACCGAGCCGGTAAAGAAGATCTTGCCGGCGCTGGATTTCGCCAGCGCATCGCCGACCGCGCCGCCGCCGTGGACGACGCGGACCAGGCCCTCGGGCAGACCGCCCTTCTCGAAGACGCGACGGATCGCCTCGCCCAGCAACGGCGTCAGGCTGGCCGGCTTGAGCACCACGCCGTTGCCCGCCATCAGCGCGATCGCGACCTCGCCGAAGGGGATCGACCAGGGGTAGTTCCAGGGCGCGATCACCCCGACCACGCCGATCGGCTCGTAGGTGAAGCGCGATTTCTTGCTTGCCAGGAAGGCCTGGGACATCCGCACCTTCTCGTCAGCGAGGATCTTGGGGCCGGCCTTGGCGCACCAGTGCAGGGCGTCTACGGTCGGCAGCAGCTCCATCGTGTAGGCCTCGGCGCGCGGCTTGCCCTGCTCGCTGACGAGCAGTTCGGCGAGCTCGTCGATGTCGTCGAGCAGGGAGTCTGCGGCGCGTCGCAGGTAGGCCCCGCGGGCCTTCAGGCTCAGCTCGGCCCAGGCGGGTTGGATGCGGGCTACGTCGTCCACGACTCCCTGGACTTGGTCCGGGGCGATCGTGGCCACGGAACCAACCAACTCTCCCGTTGCCGGATTGAAGGACTCGAGCGTGGACTGGGCGGCTTGGGGCTGCGTGGCGATCTCCATGGTTGCGATTGTACGGCGTCATGGGGGACCCAGGCGAGGTCTCCTGAGTCCCCGGGTTCGCTTCGCTGGCGCTCCGCTCACGATGTTTGTGCCGCTTCGCGGCTTGGATCTCTCGCCGGTGCGCCGCTTCGCGAGGCACTCAGGAGACCTCGCCTGGGTCCTCGGGATCACGCCGCCCTCGCGAGAGCTGAAAGCTCTGGCTCCATTGCTGCAACCTGCTCCACGGTCATACTCGGACGCGATGCCCGACCGTCTATTTGACAGCGACGCAGGGCCCGCCGCCAAAGCGGTAGCTGCCGATGCGCCGTTGGCCGTACGGATGCGACCCCGCTCTCTCGATGAGCTTGTCGGGCAGGAGCACGTCCTTGGCGAGGGGTCGGCACTTCGGAGCTCTATCGAGTCCGGCCATCCGCATAGCTCGATCTTGTACGGACCGCCTGGGTCGGGGAAGACGACGCTGGCGCGGATCGCGGCGGCCCGGGCGGACGGGGCTTTTGAGGAGGAGTCGGCGGTCAACGCCGGTAAAGCCGAGATCCGTGGCGTGATCCAACGGGCGCGGGAGCGCCGGCAGGCGAACGGGCGGCTGACGGTCCTCTTTCTCGATGAGATCCATCGCTTCAACAAGGCGCAGCAGGATGCGCTGCTGCCGGCGGTGGAGGAGGGGCTGCTGACGCTGATCGGCGCGACCACCGAGAACCCGTATTTCGAGGTGAACTCGGCGCTGCTCTCGCGCTGTCAGGTATACGAGCTGCAGCCGTTGGCGGCAGAGCAGGTGGAGGAGCTGCTGCGGCGGGCGCTGGCCGATCCCGAACGGGGATTGGCCGAGCCGCCGCCGGTCTCCAATGCGGCGCTGGAGATGTTGGCGCAGCGTTCCGGTGGCGACGCCCGGGTTGCGCTCTCTGCGCTGGAGCGGGCTGTCGAGCGCTCCGACGGCAAGGCGGTGGGCGTAGTGGCGGTCGCAGACGCGCTGCAGCGCAAGCCGCTCGACTACGACCGCGAGGGCGACCGCCACTACGACTTCGTCTCGGCCTGGATCAAGGCGACGCGGGGCTCCGACGTCGATGCCTCGCTCTACTACCTGGCGGTGATGCTGGAGGGGGGCGAGGACCCGCGCTTCATCGCCCGTCGCATGGTCATCCTCGCCTCCGAGGACGTCGGCAACGCCGACCCGCAGGCGCTGCTCGTCGCCGATGCTGCGGCCCGCGCGGTCGACCGCGTCGGTCTCCCGGAGTGCGCGCTCAACCTCGCCCAGGCCGCCGTCTACCTCGCCCTTGCGCCGAAGTCCAACGCCTCCTACAAAGCCCTCGGCCGTGCCCGCGGCGAGGTGCGCGAGAACGGCGCCAGGACGCCGCCCGACTATCTGCGCGACGCTCACTACCCGGGGGCCGGGGCGCTCGGCCGTGGCGAGGGCTACCGCTACGCGCACGACGAGCCCGGCGCCGTCAGCGACCAGCCGCTGATGCCGCCCGGCCTGGAGGATCTGCGCTTCTACGAGCCCAGCGACCGCGGTTTCGAGGCGGAGTTGGGACGGCGCTTGGAGGCACTCCGCAAAAGATTTTCCGGCGCATAGTCACAAGCGCAACTTCGTCGTAGGCGCTGTGTTTCAGAGGTCGGCTTTCCAAGCTAGAGCCAGGGAGAGCCGACACACCGGCCGGAGGCCTGGACTGGGGGTCTCCGGCCGGCACTAAACAGGGGAATCAGGGGGGGACCGACGACCGCGTGTGTATTCCGCGGTCGTCGGCGTTTGGTGGAGCCGGGGAGTCGTCTCGCGAGTTCCCATGTGCGCTTCGCGCACGAATCTGGACCGCTTCGCGGTGGAGACACTCTGCGGAGCCGCTTCGCGAGGAACTCGCGAGACGACTTCCCGGCTCCTTCATTGTCCGACCATCGCTTCGGAGAAGCTGAGAATGGGCGCCTTCTGCGGAGCTGGGCGAGGCAGCCACAAGGCCACTCGCCGCCTCCTCTATCGTCCGATCATCGCTTCGGAGAAGCTGAGACTTGGTGGTATGGCGTTGCGCAATGGCTTGCTCATTCATGGGCCGACGCATTGGGCTGCTGCCGTGCGGGATAGCGATGGGCAGGTGCAGCTCGCCTCGGAGCGGAAACCCGAACTTGCGCCGAAGCTTGCCGGCAAGCTGCCGGGGCTGCGGGGGCCGTTGAAACTGGTCGAGGCGATGGCTGTGTTGCCGTTGGTGCGGCGTCGAATGCCCGCGGCACGGTTGCCCTTCGAGGATCGCAGGGTGCTGGCGACGATCGGGGCGACGCTGATCGCCACCAGCCTGCTGCGTCGCCGGGTGGCCAGTTCCGCCCTGCGCGAGGGGTTGGTGCAGGTGCTCGGGGCGATGCCGGCGGTCGTTGCCCTCGCCGACCGCGATCTGGCCGCCTACCACGGGGTCGAGCACAAGGCGATCGCCGCCTACGAGCAGGGAATCGAGGACCCGGCGTCGGTGCCCAAGGAGCACGATCGCTGTGGCTCCAATCTGCTCACCCCGATGATGCTGCTCTCCGCCGGCGGCACGGTGATGCTGGAGCGGCTGGTCGAGCGGCCGAGCCCGATTGCGCGCGCCGCGGTCGGCCTCGGCGGCGCCTCGCTGGCGGTCGAGATGTTCGCCTGGAGCGACCGCAACCATGGTTCGCCGCTGGCCGAGGCGTTCCACACTCCGGGCCGGGAGATCCAGCGCCACCTGGCGACGAAGGAGCCGACTCCCGATCAGCTCCAGGTCGGGATCGCGGCGCTGGCCGAGATCCTCCGGGTCGAGGGCTCGCGCGGCGGCGCAGCCGAGCCGCCGCCTGCAATTTAGGCGCCTCTCTAGACTGCGGCCGATGTTCGGCAAGATCGACCACATCGGCGTCGCCGTCGAGGACATCGACACGGCGCTCGAGCTCTACGCGGAGACCTTCGAGATGACCGTCGCCTACCGTGAGACGGTCGAGTCGCAGGGGGTCGAGGCGGTTCTGCTCGACGTCGGGGACGGGCACGTCGAGCTGATGCGGCCGCTCGCTCCCGACTCCCCGGTCGGCAAATTCCTCGCCCGCAAGGGCCCCAAGCTGCACCATGTCGCCTACGCGGTCGACGACATCGACTCGACTCTGGAGAAGCTCGCCGCCGCCGGGCTCGAGCTGATCGACAGCGCGGCAAGGGTCGGAATCCGGGGAAGCCGGGTTGCATTCATCCAGCCGCGCTCGACCGGCGGCGTGCTGACCGAGATCGTCGAACCGAGTGGAGAGGAGCACTGATGGCGGACACGCAGAAGGTGGAGATCGGCTTCGAGGGCGGACAGGTCGTCGCGGTGCGGCTCAACGACGACGAGCTGAAGGACCTGCGCAAGCAGGTCGAGAAGGGCGGCTGGCACGACGTCAAGACCGAGGACGGAGTGCTCTCCGTCTACGTCGGCAAGGTCGCCTTCCTGCGCATCGACTCGGGCGCGCACGAAGTCGGCTTCGGCCTCAACAGGCGGGACTGATGCGAGCCCGCAGGCTGCTCGGTGTCGCCGGCCTGGCGACCCTGGCCGCGGCCCTGTGGTGGCGGAAGAACCCCTCCGCGTGCCCGTACGGTCAGCGCTTCTGGGTCGAAGCGCCTCACCCGATCATCAGCCGCGATCGCCTGCGCGAGGTGCTGGCGCCGCGGGCGGACGAGCGGGCGCTGGAGATCGGCCCGGGCACCGGCTATTACACGCTCGACATCGCCGAGTGGGTCGGTCCAGACGGCAGGGTCGAGATCTTCGACCTGCAGCAGGAGTTCCTCGACCACGTCAGCGCTCGCGCCGGCAAGCGCGGCATTGCCAACGTGGTCCCCACTCGAGGCGACGCGACCGCGCTGCCCTACGAGGCCGCCTCAGTGGACGCAGTCGTGCTGACGGCCGTCCTCGGCGAGATCCCCGACCCGGTGGCAGCGCTGCGCGAGATACGACGCGTGCTCAAGCCCGACGGGCGCCTCGTCGTCGGCGAGCTCTTCGGCGACCCTCACTTCACGACGCTTGCCAGCCTCAAGCGCCAGGCCGCCGAAGCGGACCTCGCCTTCGAGACCCACTCCGGCAACTGGTTCGCCTACTTCGCCCGGCTGACGCCGGCCTGACAGCTCGGGCACCGCATCGCGAGTAGCGGGCAGTGCCGGGACGGTGGGAGGTCCGCCCCGGCACCAGGCCGTCAGTGCTTCTTCTGGCCTCCGCCGCAGGCGGGGATGTTGAGCCGCAGGTTGTTCCTCTTCAACTGTCGGCTGTTCTGGGCTTTCAGATTGAGGAAGCCGGTCGTCTGCCTCAAGCAGAGATCCCGGGAGTTGACCAGCAGCCCCTTGCCGCCGCCCTTCATGGTCAGTTCGAACTTGTCGACCGCCACGTCGGGCGTGTTGTTGAACACCGTCTTCAGGCGGCCGTGCTCGGAGCTGATCACGCCGCGTAGCCGGACCGGCACCTGACCCCGCAGGTCGACCAGCAGGTCGGGCAGTTCATGGTCAGACGAGGTCAGGTAGACCGGACCCTTGAGCGGCTTGTCCAAGAGCGGCGAGGTCGCCTTCGCATGCCCGTAGATCGAGTTCTTCGGACATTCGCTTGCGGCCAGTTGCACCCTCGTGCAGATCGTTTTGATGTGACTCTGATCGAGGATCGTCGCCCGCGGCAGGATGAACGCCCCCCGTCGCAGGTTGGCGTCGCCGTTGCGAGCATCGAGGATCGCCCGGAACTTCGGGTTCTTCGCCCGCTTGGTCTGATTCTCGCCGCCGAAGATCCTGGCGTAGAACTTCGGCTTGAACGCCAGTTTCTTGCATTCGGTTGCGCGGAAATCGTTCGCTCGCTTCAATTCGAACCAGGCCCCCGGATTGGCGGGATCGTTCCCGCCGCCGAAGATCGACGAGCTGATCGGGAACGCCTGGCGACAGGTGGTCGGATTGAGCGTGAACTTGTTGCGGTTGATCGAGACGTCGATCGACCGGATGTCGAGCTTCACGCCGCCGAATATGTATGGGATCGGGTCGGAGACGGCGTGCACTTCAGCCGTTTCGGGGTCGATGTTGATGGCGGCTCTGACGACCACCGTGCCGAGGTCATAGGGCCCGGCGACAGCGGGCGTGACGAACACCATGCTGATCGGAGCGCCTTTGTATGGCCCGGCCAGGTACACCTTGCCGGAGGTGTGGAACGGATCCGGACCGGAGCCCGTGTCGGCGCTGACGGTACCGACCAGGCTGTTGGCGGGACAGCTCGGCGAAGCCAGCTCAGATTTTCCGCTGGCCGCGGCCGCGGCGGCGATGCTGGCTTCGGGGCAGTATTCGGCGCCCTTCAGCTTGGCGACCATCCCGGGCGGCAGGTTGGCGTTCACCTGGCGAATCTCCTGGGCACCGTCGGGCCGCGACAGGTGGAACACGAACGGGCTGTATTTGCCCGCTCCCGACTGTTGCGTGCCGGCGCTGTAGCCGAGGTCGAACGGTCGAGCGCCGAGCGTTTTCGGACAAGGTCCGCCACCGGCGGCTTCGTCCAAGGTGAATTCGCTGCTCGGAGTCGCGTCTGCGGTGCCCGACCACGGGGTCAGGGCGCTGGTCGTGTTATGCGGTCCGCAGGTGTCGGGCGTGGTCAGCGCGCCGTGCGGGCCACCGTTGATGTGGATTTTGAACGAGCCGAAGGTTGCCTGGGGATTTTCGTCGACGACTGCTTTCAGCTGACCGGTTTCCAGGTTGGGGAAGATCTGTCCTTTCAGGCGCACGTTGACGCCGAAGCGTTCCGACTCGACCGTGAGGAACACCCTGAACTGCTTGCCCGAGGTCGGGTCGTTGCTTTCCGGTTCGGCCACGTAGACCTTTCCGTGGAGAGAGCCGGGTGGAAGCGAGGGAGTTTCCACGTCCACGGTGCCGATCTCCGAGGCTGCCGGGCACTGAATCGGGTCGTTGGTGTGGTAAGCGAACTGCGCGTTGCTGCAGGTCTGCAGGCCGTTGGCCAGCGAGGGGTTGAGCCCCGCTCCTGGGGGAAGAGTCACCGTTGCCGTTTTGAGATACGAGTTGGCGATCGGTTCTTTGGGATCGAACGGGATCGCCAGTTCGAGGTTCACCGGGTCCGGCGAGTCGGTCCGGCTGTCCACGTTGACGTCGATCGTCGGTTTGAACGGCACCGATTCGCAACCGGTCGCACCGGTAGGCGTCGTGTAGGACGCTTCGGCTTTGGTCTGCAGTGCTTCGAAGGGAGGGCCCTGAGAGGTGAGATGGAGCAGCGTGGTCTGACCCCCGGCGCAGTTGCTCGGCATCGTCAGGTACGTGCCGTTGCCGGCCTGCCCATTGAAGACGAGACGAGACTCGATGATCGGTGGGCTGGTTTTCGAGGGTGGATGGATGTCGCTGATCGTGAAGATCACGTGCTGGTCGACCGGGCTGAGCGAGCCTTCGACAAAAGTCGGTCCCGCTTCGGTCATGAAGGCGACCATCGACGGCACCCCCTGGAAGGAGACCATGTTGTAGACGGGAAGCGCGACCCGTGCCTGCAGGCATTCGCCTGCCGGAAGGCATTCGGGCGGTGCTCCTGCCGGCGACTGTGCCGCCACGGTCAGATAGTTGACTCCAACGAATGATTCGGGAGGACAGGTCAGCGTGGTGAGCTGGGCGACGGTGCATTGGGGCAACGCTTCAGGGTTGACGCTGAGCCCTTCGGGGGTGTCGACGACGATTTCTTTGATGAACGCAGTCGGAAACCCGCCGACTTTGGCGACCGCGGGGAACGTGTTCAGCCTGAAGTCGGTGATCCCGTTTTTGGGGTGACCGCCGGCCTGGGTGAATTGCTTTGCGGAGGTTGAGGTGACGCATTGTTCGGGTGGCGTCACCAGCGTCGATTCGTACCCGACTTCGGTTCCAGCCGGACCGAGCGTCGTCGGAAGGTCGGCGTTTTCTTTACACGTCAGCGCCTCCCATTTTTTGACCGAGATCGCCGCGTGCGCAGCCGAAACACCCAAGGCGAAAACGAGAAATGCGGCAGTAACCACCAGCAGCCCAAGCGGGCCTCGCTTACCTCTCATATGAGACTCTCCTCCAAAGACGGGTTTCAAAATTGAGCTACCCGCCTCCCGCAGTTAAAAACGGTACACCATGGAGTCCACCCGCTCCATCGGGGATAACTACTGAATGGCCAAAGAGGTCCAGAGGCGCTCCTCCACCTCGGCTACCCGGTTGGCCGCGGTGTCGATCTGGCGCCAGAGGGCCGGTTCTGGCACGTCATGCTCGCTGGCGGTGTGGAAAGCGGCAGCCAGATCCGTCCAGGCGGCCGCGGCATCCGCCGCAAGCGGCGCCTCCGCTCGCTCCGCCTCTTCGAGGAAGCGCGAATACATCAGCCTGAAGGCGCCGCCGCCGGTGCCGCGCCGCTCGATCACCTGGTAGCCGAAGCGGGCGCACCACTGCCAGTCCGCGGCGACCTCGGGCCAGGAGCCCGCCTCCTCGGCCAGGCGGCGCACGGCGTCGAGACCGGAGAAATCGCGGAACTCGGGTTCGACCATCGCCCGGGCGGCGCGCTCGATCGCCGCCGGGACCGCTTCGCGCAGGCTCTCGGGCGAGACCTCGCCGGCGACGGTGAACATGTGGCCGCAGAGCGGGTAGGCGGGGTGGTCGCTGTGGCGCGCCCGGTCGAGGTTCTCGAGCCGGGTCGTCTGCAGTTGCTCGAAGCCGGTGTCGGAGAGGTGCGCCAGCTCGTCGTCGTAACCGGCGAGGACGACGGCGTGACCGGGGAAGTGGGCCGAGTTGCCGTAGTGGTCGAGGTAGTAGAGGTCGGTGAGCAGGAGGACCGGCCTGCCGGCGTCGACCTCGGCCCGCGCGGCGGCCCAAGCCCCGTCGTCGCCGGACTCGAAGGTGCGCAATTGCAGCGCCGCCCCGGTCAGCTCGTCGAAGTTCTCCTCGAGCCGGGCGGTGCGGCCGTTGAACCAGCGGGTCGGCGAGGCTTGCTCGATCGTCACGTAGTAGAAGCAGGCGCCGGCGCCGAGCCCGAACGCCATCTCCTCGCTGATCTCCGTGCCGTGAAAGGCGAGGAGGTTGCGCAGGGCGGTCGAGCCGCAGTGGTGACCGGGGGTGTGGGTGTAGTTGGGGACGAAGGGCATGGGGGCTGGTCTGGATTCTGATCGACCTCGAGGGTTGGGGGAGTCAGGGGCGATCCTTCCTGCGCCTATGTTCGCTTCGCTCACGAATTTGGTGCCGCTTCGCGGCGGGAGTCACTCTGCGGAGCCGCTTCGCGAGGCGCAGGAAGGATCGCCCCTGACTCCCAATATCCTGCGCGGCCGTGGAGAACCTTGACCTCTGGACGTTGCGCTTTATGCGGACTCGTGGGCACACCCCCGGTATGGAGAAAGCTGCGAAGGCTTTGGGGAAGGCTGGGAACAATGGGGCGATCTGGGTTGCGATCGGGGTTGTGTGCGCGATCCTGGATGGCTCTGATCGCGAAGCCTGGTTGATCTGTGCTGCGTTGGGCCCGATTGCTATTGGGCTCAATTACGTCGTCAAGCTGATCGTCAGGCGGCCGCGGCCTGTTTTGGAGGGGCTGCCGCCGCTGGGCGGCGCGCCCAGCTCGCTCAGCTTTCCTTCGGCGCATGCGACTTCTTCGTTTGCCGTGGCTACCGCCATGGCTCGGGTTGAGCCGCTCGGGGCGCTGGCATTTGCTCTGGCGTTTGCTCTTGCGCTGGGGCGCCCTTATCTGGGGATGCACTATCCGTCCGATGTCCTCGTCGGCGCCGTGCTCGGTGTCGCCCTGGGCCTGATCGTCCCGCTCTCGCTATGAAGGTGGGGATCGTGGGATTGCCCAACGCCGGCAAGTCCACCCTCTTCAACGCGCTGACCAAGGGTGGCGCGCAGACCGGCGACTACCCGTTCACGACGATCGAGCCCAACGTGGCGGTCGCCCAGGTGCCCGACGAGCGGCTGCAGCAGGTGGGGGAGACGGTGGGCAGCTCCGAGTTGGTGCCGGCGACGATCTCTTTCCACGACATCGCCGGCTTGGTCAAGGGCGCATCCGAAGGCGAGGGCCTTGGCAACCAGTTCCTCGCCTCGATCCGCGAGACCGACGCGATCTGCCACGTCGTCCGCTGCCACGCCGATTCCGGCGTCCCGCACCCCGACGGCCGGGTCGACCCGCTGGCCGACATCGAGACGATCGAGACCGAGCTGGTCCTCTCCGACTACGAGCAGGCCGAGCGGCGGCTCGACCGGGTGCGCAAGGGCGCCAAGTCCGGCGACGTCGATGCGATCGCGGAGCGCGATTGGCTCGAGCAGGTGGTCGCGGCGCTCGCCGCCGGCAAGCCGGCCCGTTCGGTCCCCGTGCCCGATGCCGCCGTCCACGGACCGGCCAACCTGCAGGCGCTGACCTCGAAGCCGATCCTCTACGTCGCCAACGTCGACGAGGGCGACGCCGAG